>NZ_GG774804.1:183379-224765 GCF_000163675.1 Bacteroides sp. D22
CGTCTATTTTGCTTTATTTCTAACCCTTTTTGAATGATAATTATCCCCTCCTTTTTAGGTGAATCGCCTACCTTTGCCGTATACTATTAAAATTCTATTTTTGAATAAACCATGAAAAACAAAATTATTGCTTTACTGGTACTTTTTACAGTTATTCTCTTTAGTAGTGCACAGGCGCAAACCACTGCCCACAAATTTGAGGCGGGCAAGAACACATTCCTGCTTGATGGAAAACCATTTGTAGTGAAGGCGGCTGAATTGCATTACACCCGTATCCCACAGGCTTACTGGAGTCATCGCATAGAGATGTGCAAAGCATTGGGAATGAATACGATTTGCATTTATATTTTCTGGAATATCCACGAACAGGAAGAAGGAAAGTTCGACTTCTCCGGGCAGAATGATATTGCCGCTTTCTGTAAACTTGCGCAGCAACATGGAATGTACGTCATTGTCCGTCCCGGTCCGTATGTGTGTGCGGAATGGGAGATGGGAGGACTTCCCTGGTGGCTGTTAAAGAAAAAAGACGTAGCTTTGCGCACGCTTGATCCTTATTACATGGAACGGGTAGGCATTTTTATGAAAGAAGTCGGTAAGCAACTGGCTCCGTTGCAAGTGAATAAAGGAGGAAATATTATCATGGTTCAGGTGGAGAACGAGTATGGCTCTTACGGAACCGATAAACCATACGTTTCTGCCGTGCGTGATTTGGTACGTGAATCCGGTTTTACCGATGTGCCTCTGTTTCAATGTGACTGGAGCAGTAACTTTACCAATAATGCACTCGACGATTTGATTTGGACTGTGAATTTCGGAACTGGAGCTAATATCGACCAGCAGTTTAAGAAACTGAAAGAACTTCGTCCCGAAACTCCATTGATGTGTAGTGAGTTCTGGAGCGGATGGTTCGACCATTGGGGACGGAAACACGAAACACGTCCTGCAAAAGATATGGTACAGGGCATCAAGGATATGCTCGACCGGAATATCTCTTTCAGTCTCTATATGACTCACGGAGGAACGACTTTTGGTCATTGGGGAGGTGCAAACAACCCTGCTTATTCCGCTATGTGCAGTTCGTACGATTATGACGCTCCGATCAGTGAAGCTGGATGGACCACCGAAAAGTTTTTCTTGCTTCGCGATTTATTGAAAAATTATCTTCCGGCCGGTGAATCATTGCCTGAAGTCCCCGCCGCTTTGCCTGTTATTGAGATTCCTGAAATTCATTTTAATAAAGTGGCTCCACTATTCTCGAATTTGCCGGAAGCCAAACAAACAGTGGATATTCAACCGATGGAACAATTCAATCAAGGATGGGGAACTATTCTGTATCGGACCACACTGCCTGAAGCAACCCTCGCAGGAACCGTTTTGAAGATTACGGAAGTGCACGACTGGGCGCAAATCTATGCCGACGGCAAACTTCTGGCGCGTTTGGACCGTCGTAAAGGAGAATTTACTACGACTTTGCCCGCACTGAAAAAAGGTACGCAACTGGATATTCTGGTGGAAGCAATGGGACGTGTCAACTTTGACAAATCCATTCACGACCGCAAAGGTATCACGGAAAAGGTGGAACTAGTTTCGGGTAATCAGACTAAGGAATTGAAAAACTGGACTGTGTACAACTTCCCGGTAGATTATTCTTTTATTAAAGACAAGAAATATAACGATACAAAAATACTACCGGCTATGCCTGCTTACTACAAGAGCACTTTTAAACTGGATAAAGTAGGAGATACATTTCTGGATATGAGCACATGGGGTAAAGGTATGGTTTGGGTGAACGGTCATGCAATGGGACGTTTCTGGGAAATCGGTCCGCAACAGACCCTCTTTATGCCGGGTTGCTGGCTCAAAGAAGGAGAGAATGAAATTCTCGTATTGGATTTGAAAGGTCCTGCCAAGGCTTCTATCAAAGGCTTGAAGAAACCTATTCTTGATGTGCTTCGTGAAAAAGCTCCCGAAACACACCGCAAGGATGGAGAAAAACTGAAACTGGCAGGTGAGAAAGTAACACACGAAGGTGCTTTCACTCCGGGCAACGGCTGGCAGGAAGTACGATTTGCTGCTCCAGTGAAAGGACGTTATTTCTGTTTGGAAGCGCTTTCTCCGCAAGCAAATAATAACATCGCGGCAGTAGCAGAGTTCGATGTCCTGGGAGCTAATGGCAAACCGGTATCTCGTGAACATTGGAAGATTCGTTATGCCGATAGCGAAGAAACGCGTAGCGGCAACCGTACAGCCGACAAAATATTTGATTTGCAGGAATCTACTTTCTGGATGACTGTGGATAATGTCCCTTATCCTCATCAACTGGTGATTGACTTGAGTAAAGTGGAAACAGTGACCGGCTTCCGCTATCTGCCCCGTGCCGAAAAAGAATATCCGGGCATGATTAAAGAATATCGGGTGTATGTGAAATCTGCTGACTTTAATTACTAAACTATTGATGTACAAGCATTGAAATGATAATAGATATGAAAAAAAATATAATCCTTTTCGCACTCCTCTTTGTAGGAGTGTTGACTGGATATTGCCAACAATCTGCCTACCTGTTTGTTTATTTCACCGGCAATCGCATGAGTGAAGAAGCCGTCAGGATGGCTGTTAGTCTCGACGGATATAATTATAAAGCCTTGAATGGAAATCAACCGGTACTTGATTCCCGGGTGATTAGTTCAACAGGCGGAGTGCGCGATCCCCATATTTTACGTTGTGAAGACGGGAAGACGTTTTATATGGTAGTTACAGATATGGTATCTGCTAATGGATGGAGTTCTAATCGCGCCATGGTATTGCTGAAATCGAAAGACCTTGTACACTGGACTTCCAATATCGTGAATATCCAGAAGAAATATCCCGATCAGGAAAACCTGAAACGTGTGTGGGCGCCACAAACGATTTATGACAAGGAGGCCGGAAAATACATGATCTATTGGTCCATGCAACATGGCAATGGCCCGGACATCATTTATTATGCTTATGCTAACAAGGATTTTACCGATATAGAAGGAGAACCGAAACCGCTGTTTCTTCCGAAAAACGAAAAGTCATGTATTGACGGCGACATCATTTATAAAGGCGGGCTTTATCACTTGTTCTATAAAACGGAAGGGAATGGAAATGGCATTAAGAAGGCTACTACTTCCTCTCTGACCTCCGGACAGTGGACGGAATCAGATGACTATAAGCAGCAGACGAAGGATGCAGTAGAGGGTGCGGGCATCTTTCCATTGATTGGCTCGGATAAGTATATCTTGATGTACGATGTGTATATGAAAGGCAAATACCAGTTTACGGAAAGTGCTGATTTGGAACACTTCAAAGTGATTGACCATGCCGTTAGTATGGATTTCCATCCACGCCACGGTACTGTTATTCCAATTACTCAAAAAGAATTGCAACGCCTTTTCAAGGCGTATGGTAAACCGGAAGGTTTCTGATCTAAAGGAGGAAGGTCAAAACCCATCTAAATTAGAAATCATCCTCGCCACAGCTTCTTGTCGCGAAGATGATTTCGTTGAAAGGAAATTTGGGCACCTCTCATCTACAAATTCAATGAATTTCAAGCGGGTAGTCTTCATTTACAGATAAATACATTTACTCTTTCGTCTTTTTTTGAGTTATTAAGATAAGGTGGATTCACTAGTGTAATCCAGGAAAATAGTATACGATATTGGAAAAAGTGTATATTTTACCCTTGTTTACTTGTTTCTTATATATTTTTAAGTGTAAAACAACCAATTATAGCTTGAAATATATCAGTTAGAATAATGAAAATCTTAACTTTGCGATTGATAATCTTAATGCAATAGATACCATGAGAAAATTATTCCTGTTTTTAGTTGTCTTGTTTTTGTCGTTTCAGCAAGTCACTTTAGCTGCAATCAAAGAAATGACGAGTACCCCCGATTCGGTTTATCTCTTTTCCTTCGCTACTTCCGGAGACGACGGACGTAGCGGGCTTCGTTTTGCCTGGAGCATGGATAAGGAAAACTGGTTTGAAGTCGGCCGGAACTACGGATATCTCCGGTGTGATTACAGCCGTTGGGGATCACAGAAGAAAATGCTCGACCCTTATTTGAAACAGTCGCCCGCTGGCGAATGGATATGTACCTGGAAATTGAATGATCGTGATGGATACGGTCAGGCCACTTCTAAAGACTTGATAAACTGGACCAGCCAGAAATATCCCCGTACTACTTCCGATTTTGACGGAACAAGAGTGAAAGCCGTAGTTGCCGGAGAGGAGCAGAAAGGAACTATCAACCGGGTAGCATGGACTTTGGTAGGTGGATTAAATAAGAATTATGGCTGGAATCAATATCGGAACTCATTGCATGAAGAGCGTCCGGTGCAGGATGGAGAACGTTTTGCCGGTTTGAAGCCTGTAAATGCAATGGTCACCGTACAGCCCGAACGTGCCAAAGCCATCAGCGATGTCTTGTTGGGTGCTTTCTTTGAAGATATTAATTATTCGGCAGACGGAGGACTCTATGCAGAGCTGATCCAGAACCGTGATTTCGAATACGACCCTTCAGACAGGGAAGGGGATAAGAACTGGAATAGTACTCATTCCTGGACATTGAAAGGAGATAAAACCACTTTTGCCATTAACACTAGCGATCCTATTCATGCCAATAATCCGCATTATGCCGTATTGAATGTAGAACGACCGGGAGCCGCGTTAGAAAATACAGGCTTTGATGGTATCGCGCTGAATGTCGGAGAGAAATATGATTTTTCCATATTCGCAAGGGTTCCGCAGGGGCAATCAAACAAATTGCAGGTTCGTTTGGTAGATGGAGAAGGAAATATATGTGGAGAGACTTCTCTGACTGTATCTTCCCGCCAATGGAAAACGTATAAAACAGTGATTACTGCCAAAGTAACCGCAGATACTCGTCTCGAAATCATTCCCCAATCTGCTGGAGAATTGAATCTGGATATGGTTTCCCTGTTTCCGCAGCATACATTTAAAGGACGCAAGAACGGACTCCGCAAGGATCTGGCTCAAGTGTTAGCTGACATTCATCCCCGTTTCATCCGTTTTCCCGGTGGCTGTGTGGCTCATGGTGATGGTCTGAAGAATATCTATCAATGGAAAAACACAGTCGGTCCGTTAGAAGCAAGAAAGGCGCAACGTAACCTTTGGGGGTATCATCAAAGCATGGGACTGGGATATTTTGAATATTTCCAATTCTGCGAAGATATTGGCGCAGAACCGCTTCCGGTATTGGCAGCCGGTGTTCCTTGCCAGAACTCTGCCTGTCACGGTGACTTGAGAGGCGGACAGCAAGGCGGTATCCCAATGAGCGAAATGGGGGCTTATATTCAGGATATTCTTGATTTGATAGAATGGGCAAATGGCGACGCTAAGAAGACAAAGTGGGGAAAGGTACGTGCCGAAGCAGGCCATCCGAAACCTTTCAACCTGAAATACATCGGTATCGGAAATGAAGATCTCATCACCGATATCTTCGAAGAACGTTTTACAATGATATTTAATGCCATCAAAGAAAAATATCCGGAAATGATCGTTGTAGGTACAGTAGGACCGTTCAATGAAGGTACAGACTACGTAGAAGGATGGAAACTGGCCGACAAACTGGGTGTGCCGATGGTGGACGAACATTATTATCAGACTCCGGGATGGTTCCTGAACAATCAGGATTTCTACGATAAATATGACCGTTCGAAAAAGACAAAAGTATATCTGGGCGAATATGCGACTCATATCCCGGGACGAAAAGCGAATATCGAAACTGCACTGACGGAAGCTCTTTATCTTGCTGCCTTGGAACGCAATGGAGACGTTGTACACATGACTTCCTATGCTCCTCTTCTCGCCAAAGAAGGACATACCCAATGGAATCCGGATTTGATTTACTTCAATAACCGGGAAGTGAAACCTACTACCGGATATTATGTGCAGAAACTCTACGGACAGAATGCCGGAAACGAATATTTGCCGTCGAAAATCACTTTGGATAATAAAGACGATAAAGTGCAGAAACGTTTTGCTTCTTCCATTGTCCGCGATTCGGCAAGTGGAGATGTGATTGTGAAGTTGGTCAACTTACTTCCAGTAGAGGTTAATACTCATGTCGACCTTTCCGGAATCGGTGCGGTACAGCCTTCTGCAAAGAGAACCGTACTGACCGGCAAACCGGCAGATACTCCGCTACCTGTTGAAGATACGGTGGAAGTGGCAGAAAAGTTTGAATGCCAATTGTCTGCCTACTCTTTTACGGTGATCCGGATAAAAAAGGCAAATGAGAAATAACAGGAAATAAATGAAGAACATAATAACATGAATAATATGAAGAAGATAATAAGCACTCTACTGGTGGCTGGTTGCTGTCTGACTTCGCTGATGGCACAAGACGTGGTCGTGAAAGGACCGGATGAAAAACTGCAATTGGTTGTCTTTACTTCCCCTGCCGAAAAGCCAAGTTATTCCATTACCTATAATGGGAAAACCATGCTGGAGAAATCACCTTTGGGTATGAACACGAATATCGGTGACTTTGCTAAAGGAATGAAACTGACAGGGCATACGGTCACCCCGATTGATACCGTCTATCGTCAGGATCGTATTAAAACCTCACAAGTGCATTATCAGGCAAACGAGCTGAACTGTCAATTTGAGAATCCGAAAGGACAGAAAATAGACGTTGTCTTTCGTGTCAGCAACAATGATGTAGCTTTCTGTTATACCCTGCCGCGTCAGGATGGAAAAGGAAGTGTAACGGTGACTGCCGAAGAAACCGGTTTCCGTTTTCCGCAACAGACTACTACTTTCTTGTGTCCGCAAAGCGATGCCATGATAGGATGGAAGCGTACAAAACCCAGTTATGAGGAAGAATACAAGGCAGATGCTCCGATGAGTGACCGTTCCCAGTACGGGCATGGTTACACATTCCCTTGCCTGTTCCGTATCGGTGACGATGGTTGGGTGCTGGTTAGCGAGACAGGAGTGGACAGTCGATATTGCGGCTCACGTTTAAGCGATGTGAGCGAAGGTAATCTGTATACGATTGCTTTCCCGATGGCAGAAGAAAATAATGGCAACGGAACGGTTGCTCCAGCATTTGCCTTGCCGGGAGCCACTCCCTGGCGTACCATAACTGTTGGCGAAACTTTGAAACCGATTGTGGAAACAACTGTTACGTGGGATGTCGTGCGTCCTCTTTATGAAACAAAATATGACTACCGTTTCGGACGTGGCACATGGAGCTGGATTCTTTGGCAGGATGGTAGTATCAACTATGACGATCAGGTGCGATATATTGATTTTGCTGCGGCAATGGGATATGAGTATGCGTTGATTGATAACTGGTGGGATACGAACATCGGTCGCGACCGCATGAAGTCTTTGGTAGAATACGCACGTAGTAAAGGCGTGGAACTCTTCTTATGGTATAGCTCTTCCGGTTATTGGAATGATATTGAGCAAGGACCGGTTAATCACATGGACAACGCCATTATCCGCAAACGCGAGATGAAATGGTTGCAGAGTCTCGGAGTAAAAGGCATTAAAGTCGATTTCTTTGGTGGCGACAAGCAAGAAACGATGCGCCTGTATGAAGAAATCTTGAGTGATGCCGACGATCACGGCCTGATGGTGATCTTCCACGGTTGTACAATCCCTCGCGGATGGGAACGCATGTATCCGAATTATGTAGGTAGTGAAGCCGTACTGGCATCCGAGAATATGGTATTCAACCAGCACTTCTGCGATAAAGAGGCTTTCAATGCTTGTCTGCATCCGTTTATCCGCAATACGGTGGGTAGCATGGAATTTGGCGGCTGTTTCCTGAACAAACGGCTGAACCGCAACAATGACGGAGGAACTACGCGTCGCACTACTGATATATTTCAATTAGCCACTACCGTGTTATTCCAGAATCCGGTACAGAACTTTGCACTTGCCCCCAACAACCTGAAAGATGTTTCCCCTGTTTGCATGGACTATATGAAAACGATTCCTACCACGTGGGATGAGACGTGTTTCATTGACGGATATCCGGGGAAATATGTAGTCTTGGCACGTCGTCACGGTGGCACTTGGTATGTGGCGGCCATTAATGCAGGAAAAGAAACATTGAAGTTGAAACTGGATTTAGAGATGTTTGCCGGAAAAACAGTTTCTCTGTATAAGGATGATAAAAAAGGAGCACCACAGCTAGTGCCGTTGAAAGTAAAAGAGAACGGTAAAGTACAGCTGGAGATTCTTCCGCAGGGAGGTGCTGTATTGGTAAACAAATAGATGATAGTGCTACCGTTTGTTGTGGGATCATGTGGCAATGATTGTTCGGTAAAAGTTTGATAGAATCAATATTTATAGCATAATTTATGTAGCACTTTTTATGCTACACAAATTGTGCTATGAATAATTGCTTGAATATAAACAATATAGACTGCTTTCTTTATTCTTTGAATGAAATCATATTTGAGAAATGTTTCGTGGATATAATTCATTCAGTTGTGGTTGCAGACATTGCCTTACGCTGGTATACTAAAATAATCATATTCAAGAAAAGACCCTTCACCTTTCACAATGCCCTGTTCATCGTCATTAGCGGGTGAAGGGCTGGCTTTCACCTTCCTTTCACCTTTCTACCCTGGCTTTTACAGCTGTCTAGTCTGCTAAATCTTTTATCTATAGCTGGCAGGAGAAGTATTAATAGATGGCTTCCAGACTATTATAAGAAAACTTCTTTTCTATAAGGGATAAACTTCCTTTGTATAGGACCCAAACTTTCTTTGCATTATAAGAAAACTATAAATGCAAGCTTTGATTATATAAATGAAACTTCCATTTATATAATTGCAAGTTTTGTTTTTATAAACGCAACTTTCATTTATAGATTGCATTTATTGAAAAGTAAGTTTACATACTGGTAATAGGAAGTTTACCTATAATCAAAAGAAAGTTTGTTATTAATGAAAGAGAGGGTAGTTAGTAATGGATAAGGAAGCAGGTCAGGTATGTTTTCAGAAGCATAGATAGAGAAGTGCCATATAGGATTAGGAAACCGGATTATCAGAAAAGCATTTTATGTGTATATATAAATGACCTGCTCGACCAGAAAATCACTTTGTGTTGAAATCGGGTAGGTTCTTTTTATTGAGTGAACTGATAGGTGAAATCCCTATCCCTATCGTATTATATGGTAAACGCGGGCTAAAATCGAAGTGCAAATGCTCTGTAATATCGTGCATTTAGCGGAGAATGATTGTTTTTTAGTCCTTTTTTGACACATAAGTGTACCTTTATATTTAATGTATCATCTATCTTTGTAAACAAGAAATCTTATTTAATATCATGAATATGAATAGACATTGCAGAATAATCAAGTGTATATTATCAGGAGTCGTTTGCGCGTTGTTATTGCCTGTATCAATGCAGGCACAGAAGAACATGGCGTTTATCCCCGGACAAGTGTGGAATGATACGGATGGAAATCCGATCAATGCCCATGGTGGCGGACTTCTTTATCACAATGGTACTTACTATTGGTATGGTGAATACAAGAAAGGAAAAACGATTTTGCCGGACTGGGCTACGTGGGAGTGTTATCGTACAGACGTGACCGGAGTAGGTTGTTACTCTTCTAAAGACTTGCTGAATTGGAAATTTGAAGGAATTGTGCTTCCGGCAGTCAAAGACGATCCGAATCATGACCTGCATCCGTCCAAAGTGTTGGAACGTCCGAAAGTCATCTTTAATAAGAAGACCGGTAAGTTTGTAATGTGGGCACATGTGGAAAGTGCCGATTACAGTAAGGCTTGTGCCGGAGTGGCAGTTGCCGATTCTCCTGTCGGGCCGTTCGTCTATCAGGGAAGTTTCCGTCCGAACAATGCGATGAGCCGCGACCAGACAGTTTTTGTGGATGATGACGGACGTGCTTATCAGTTCTATTCTTCGGAAAATAATGAAACCATGTATATTAGTCTTTTAACTGATGATTATCTGAAACCCAGCGGACGGTTTACTCGTAATTTCGTCAAAGAGTCTCGTGAAGCTCCGGCTGTGTTTAAATATAATGGTAAATACTATATGTTAAGCTCCGGTTGCACAGGCTGGGATCCGAATGTGGCCGAAATAGCAGTGGCCGATTCTATTATGGGAACGTGGAAAACGATCGGTAATCCTTGTACGGGACCGGATGCGGATAAAACGTTTTACGCGCAGAGTACTTACGTTCAGCCTGTTATCGGAAAGAAGGACGCATACATCGCTATGTTCGACCGCTGGAAAAAGAAAGACTTGGAAGACTCACGCTATGTATGGCTGCCTGTACTTGTAAAAGACGGAAAGATAACAATTCCCTGGCATGAAAAATGGACTCTTTCCATCTTTGACAAATAAAAAAGAAGATAAGCATGAAACGGATATTACTACTACTTTGCGGAATAATACTTGTTCCTACTCTTGTCTGTTCCCAGCGTTTGGTGGAAGTAGGAAAGGGATATAGCTGTACTTCGGTCAATACGACGGTCTTTCGGAATAACTCGCTGGTGACGCACGGTGAGGAACAATATATCAGTTATTACGATAACGACGGCTATCTGATACTTGGAAAACGGAAACTGGATTCGAAACAATGGACTTTACACCGTACCCAATATCAGGGAAATGTAAAGGATGCTCATAATGTAATCAGTATGATGGTGGATGGAGAAGGTTACATACACGTGTCTTTCGATCATCATGGACATAAACTGAATTATTGCCGGAGCATTGCTCCCGGTTCTCTGAAACTGGGAGATAAAATACCGATGACCGGAGTTGACGAAGGAAATGTCACCTATCCGGAGTTTTATTCTTTATCCGGAGGAGATTTACTGTTTGTTTACCGTTCCGGTTTTTCCGGTCGTGGCAACTTGGTGATGAACCGTTATTCGCTGAAAGAACATAAATGGACTCGTGTGCAGGATATACTGATTGATGGAGAAAATAAACGGAATGCTTATTGGCAAATGTATGTCGATGAGAAAGGAACCATCCATCTTTCGTGGGTGTGGCGCGAAAGCTGGCATGTGGAAACAAACCATGATATATGTTATGCCCGTTCGTTTGATAATGGAGTGACTTGGTATAAATCAAGTGGAGAGCAATATGAACTTCCTATCCGATTGTCTAATGCAGAGTATGCCTGTCGTTTGCCTCAAAACTGTGAGTTGATTAATCAGACAAGTATGAGTGCCGATGCAGAAGGAAATCCGTATATAGCTACTTATTGGCGGGACTCCGATAGTGACGTGCCCCAATACCGTATCGTCTGGAATGACGGGAAAGTATGGCATCAACGGCAGATCACAGATCGCAAAACACCTTTTACCTTGAAGGGTGGCGGTACGAAAATGATACCTATTGCCCGTCCGCGTATTGTGGTAGAGGGTGGGGAAGTCTTTTATATTTTCCGCGACGAAGAACGGGGAAGCCGTGTATCGATGGTACATGCGTCCGACGTCGGCATTAGTAAATGGACGATAACGGATTTGACCGACTTTTCCGTGGATGCCTGGGAACCGTCTCATGATACGGAACTCTGGAAGAAACAGCGGAAGCTCCATCTCTTTGTGCAACACACCCGTCAGGGAGATGGTGAACGTACAGCGGAAATTGACCCTCAAATGGTATATGTATTAGAAACAGATATGAATATAAATAAGTAAAGATATGAAGGAATTATCTGCAACTCTTTTTTCGTACTCTTCCTAGGTGGTGTAATTCGTGTCTTAATTCATCATCAAGCTCATATATGGCTTTAACGGCTGGAGTATTCTATCGGTTAGTTCGCTAATATTCATCTGTATATGCGCACCGGGCAGCCGCTCGGTACTATACATGCACTTCCCTTTACACAGATAATAATAACCGTTATTTACCGACAGTTGTTTATCCGATAATTCCAGCTGCATTTCATCTTCGGGAAAAGCTGCGGCATAGATTTGCAGCACTTCTTTGGCATTGATGATACGTGCCATGCCCAACGGATGTTGAGGCTGTTGATCTTCGGGAGGTAAGAGTTGAACCATGCGCTTATATCCGGTGTGTTGCCTGATAGCATACAATAGGCTATATTCCACATCTTTATCTTCAGCGCAAAGCTCATTGATAATGATATGTTTGTCTCCTTTATATATAATAGTCACCCCCTTGATTTCGTTTTCTTGTCTGGCTACAAATAAGTATCCTCCGCTGATGGCAAGATCAGTCATAATAACCTGAAAGTCTTCCAGCGTGTGCTGAATACAGCAAGCCCGTTCGGAAAGCTTCTTATTCAAATAAGAATAGATCTCCTCCTGAAACTCTGATACCACACTGACCGCTATCTCTTTAGCAGGAATAAATTCCGGCAAAACGATCTCTTTAGTTGAATACTTGAATACGGAAGCATATCCCATGCGGGCATAATAGTCGAACAACCAGGGCTCTGCCGGTATCAATGTACTGAAATGTACTCCATTCCGCAGCATCCGGGCGAAAGACTGTGATAAGAGCTCTCGCATAACCCCTTTGCTTCGGAAATCGGGATGCGTACAGGCTCCTGAAATATAGGAAGTCTGCACTGTTTCTCCGCCGAAAGTCATCGGATAAGGAAGCATCTGAAGCGCAGAGATTACCTCATCGCCACTTTGGATGGCGACATTCACCTCTGTTTTATAGCGCAGTCTGAAGTACATTTCAACGAATTCTTCACTATCGTCAAAACAGATTTTCCACAATGCTTTTACTTGCTCCTTTATCATCATATTTATAATGGATTTACCATTTTACCATATTCATGGGATGCTCTTTGAGGCAAGCCATATATTTTTCTAGAATCGTTGCCGGCTGGTAAGACAGTTTGGCTTTGCGTAAACCCTCAATACCTAAATCCTCTTCCCGGTTGATATAAATATATTGTTCGGGAATCCGGTTGGCAAATTCATAATTAATCATGGCATACGCACCTTCAATACTGGTATCCGCTTTTTCTACATGTACGCCGAATGTTTCATGATTGATAGGCATACCGAATGTGAATGCGACGATTTTACCGTTCACATGCAAGATACCTCCCGTCAGTCCGAGTGCCTCGAAGTTGTGGAGAGCATAAATCAGGGCGCGACGTTCGTTGCCTGTCCCCTCCTGTTGGTCACAATTATTCACTTTACACCACTCTGCTTCCAGATCCAGACATTCCTGAATACGGTCCGGGGTAATCGGTGTGTATTCGTAATCCGGATAAGTGTTGCGGAACCGGTTGATATGATTTCTTTTCGCCTGGAATTTCTTCCCTTTCAGCGTAGAAAGATCACTTCTCAAATAAATATAATCCGCATAGTCGCGGTCTTCTGTGAAAGTGAACTGTTCCGGAAGGATAGCTTCGAGATCAGCGCGCATATTGCTGCACACTCCCAGCATACAGAAATGCTGGTTCTCTTTGCGGGCATCTTCTATCAGTTCCCACAATACTGCTTTCAAATCTCCTGTGCCTACGGGCATCATATAAGCGAGTTGTTCTCCCGCCCAGAACTTGAATACCAGAAAGTTGTCGACCACTGCGAATTGAGTGTCGTATAAGAACCTCCAGCTGCAAAGATTGGAGAATGAAAGATCGCAATTGCGGCGATCACTTTTCATCGTGAATGAGGTGATTGTGTCTTTGTCTGCTAATGTGATATCTTTAAATGGAATCATAAAATTGCTTTTTGCGTTTAACTCTTTATATAACAGAAAATCAAGAGATTTTGTTTTTACAAGACACCTAATAATCGAAGGATCGTAGGTGTGAGCAGTGCAGTGAAGATTCCATTCAGTGTCAGTCCCAGACTGGCGTATGCCCCATATTTGCTGCTGATATCCATTGCGGTGGAAGTTCCGACAGCATGAGCGGCTGTCCCCATCGAAAGCCCTTGGGCGATCGGACTGCCTACACGCATGATTTTCATGGTCTTAAAACCACAGATTGCTCCTAATAAACCAACTGCCACAACAACTGCCGCCGTCAGTGACGGAATACCGCCAATGGCTTTGGTTACTTCCATCGCAATCGGAGTCGTAACCGATTTGGGAGCCAAAGACAGGATTACTTCTTGGGAAGCTCCCATGAATTTCGCAATCAGCACTACTGAAATAACTCCGACAATGCAGCCTGCCAGTTGAGACAGAAGGATAGGCAATAACTGCTTTTTTATCATCTCCAATTGAAGATATAAAGGTACGCCTAAAGCAACAACAGCCGGGCGGAGCCAGAACTCGATCAGATGTCCTCCTTTATTATAGGTCTCGTATGAGATATTTGTCATTTTAAGGAAGATGATTAATAGGGCGATGGTCAGCAATATAGGATTTAATAATACCAGTCCTGTTTTCTTCTGAAGCAATTTGGCAAAGAAGAAAATCCCGAAGGTGATAGCCAGCAGGAAGAAATTATTCTCTAAGAAACTCATTTGTCTTTATTCGTTAAGTTGATTTTATCTTTAAAGTGCAGTTTCTCCGACAGATGGAAATCCGTCAGATGAAGTTTGCGCGCCAGCTTAATCTGACGTGCCAGCCTGAACTTGCGGACGATTTGATGTACCCATCCCGTAACGACAAGTACAAGCGCGGTGCTGACAATGGTCGCTGTTACTATCGGCCAGAACTCTGCCGCAATAACATCAAAGTATAGCATAAGAGCCACACCGGGCGGAACGAAAAAGAATCCTAAGTTGGCAACCAGAAAGTCGGACAATCCCTGTACCCAGTGTAGTTTAATCCAACCTAATTTTAAAAAGAGGGTGAGCAGCAGCATACCGATGATGCTGGAGGGGAGCTTGATACCCGTAAGATAAACTATTAATTCACCCAAAGCCAAACAGCCAAATAAAATGGCGCACTGACGTATCATATACTAATAACCTATTGATTTTGTTTGAAAACACTGCAAAGGTATGAAAAATAGGAGTACAGTGTTAAATATTATAATATTTTAGACTTGGGAGAGAAAAATAGCCGAAATTGTAATGTGGATATTGCAAAATTGAGTACTTTTGCACCGCAAATTACAAATTGTAAGGACGTTTTATAATAATATTCAATATATCTATGCTCAATTTAATCAACCAAATCGTGGCGCGTGCGAAAGCAAATCGCCAACGTATTGTTCTTCCGGAAGGAACTGAAGAACGCACATTGAAAGCTGCCAATATGATTTTGACAGACGAAGTCGCTGATCTAATTTTACTGGGTAAACCGGCAGAAATTAATGAACTTGCTGCAAAATGGGGATTGGGAAACATCGGTAAAGCTACTATCATTGATCCTGAAACTTCTCCGAAACACGAAGAATATGCGCAGTTGTTGTGTGAACTTCGTAAAAAGAAGGGGATGACTATCGAAGAAGCCCGCAAGTTAACGAATGATCCTTTATTCTTTGGTTGTTTAATGATGAAGAATGGTGACGCTGACGGTCAGTTGGCTGGTGCCCGCAACACTACTGGTAATGTATTGCGTCCTGCTTTGCAGATTATCAAGACTGCTCCGGGAATCACTTGCGTATCTGGTGCTATGTTGCTCTTGACTCATGCTCCCGAATATGGAAAGAATGGAATTTTGGTCATGGGTGATGTGGCCGTAACCCCGGTTCCTGATGCTAATCAATTGGCGCAGATTGCAGTTTGTACAGCGCAGACTGCCAAGGCGGTTGCCGGTATCGAAAATCCGAAAGTAGCTATGTTGAGTTTCTCTACCAAAGGCTCTGCTAAACATGAAGTGGTAGACAAAGTAGTAGAAGCAACTAAAATAGCTAAGGAAATGGCTCCGACTCTTGATTTGGACGGTGAACTGCAGGCAGATGCGGCTCTTGTTCCTGAAGTAGGTGCAAGCAAAGCTCCGGGTTCGGAGGTAGCCGGACAAGCAAATGTACTGATTGTTCCGAGCCTGGAAGTAGGTAACATTTCTTATAAGCTAGTTCAACGTTTGGGACATGCTGATGCTATCGGCCCGATCCTTCAGGGTATCGCTTGTCCGGTAAACGACTTGTCTCGTGGTTGTTCTATTGAAGATGTATATCGTATGATTGCTATCACGGCTAACCAGGCTATTGCTGCAAAGGCAAATAAATAAGTATTAGATATAAAGTAGTAAGTATTAAATTGACAACGAAATGAAAATTCTGGTATTGAACTGCGGAAGTTCATCTATTAAATATAAATTGTTCGATATGACCAGCAAAGAAGTGATTGCGCAAGGTGGTATCGAAAAAATCGGTCTGAAAGGATCTTTCTTGAAACTGACTTTGCCGAATGGTGAAAAGAAAATTCTGGAAAAAGATATTCCTGAACATACAGTAGGAGTAGAGTTTATCCTGAATACGTTGATTCACCCCGAATATGGCGCTATCAAATCTTTGGATGAAATCAATGCCGTAGGTCACCGTATGGTACACGGAGGCGAGCGTTTCAGCGAATCTGTATTGTTGAATAAGGAGGTATTAGAAGCCTTTACAGCTTGCAATGATCTGGCTCCGTTGCACAATCCTGCTAACTTGAAAGGTGTGAATGCAGTTTCTGCTATTCTTCCTAACATTCCGCAGGTAGGTGTATTCGATACGGCTTTTCATCAGACCATGCCGGATTATGCTTACATGTATGCTATTCCTTATGAATTGTATGAAAAGTATGGTGTGCGTCGTTATGGCTTCCACGGAACATCTCATCGTTACGTGTCCAAACGTGTATGCGAATTCTTGGGTGTAAATCCGGTAGGAAAGAAAATCATCACTTGTCATATTGGTAATGGTGGTTCTATTGCCGCTATCAAAGATGGTAAATGTATAGATACTACTATGGGCTTGACTCCATTGGAAGGCTTGATGATGGGTACTCGCAGCGGTGACATTGATGCCGGTGCAGTGACGTTTATCATGGAAAAAGAAGGCTTGAATACTACGGGTGTTTCCAACCTGTTGAACAAGAAGAGCGGTGTACTCGGTATTTCAGGTGTATCAAGCGATATGCGTGAACTTTTGGCTGCTTGTGCGGCTGGCAATGAGAAAGCTATCCTTGCAGAGAAGATGTATTATTATCGTATCAAGAAATACATCGGTGCTTATGCTGCTGCATTGGGCGGTGTAGATATCATTCTGTTTACAGGTGGTGTAGGTGAAAATCAGATGGAATGTCGCCGTGAAGTTTGTAAGGATATGGAATTCATGGGTATCGAGCTTGACAACGATGTGAATGCTAAAGTTCGTGGTGAGGAAGCAATTATTTCTACTCCTGCTTCTAAAGTGAAAGTAGTAGTGATTCCGACAGATGAAGAACTGTTGATTGCGTCTGATACAATGGATATTCTGAAGAAGTAATAACTGAACTGATTTATATTGTACGGGGATGTGCCAAGATTGGGACATCCCCGTCTTTTTTTGTATTAGTTTTACCTCATGGTTCCTTTCATTTACTTCCAAGAAACAACATTGTTATTATTATTGTTATTTGTAGCTAACAGGTTTGCTTGTTCTTAAAAATACCTGTATGTTTATTGTGTAATTAAATTAAGTAATAGTAACATGTTAAAAGTAGTAGCATTTATGAGGCAAGTGGCTAATGGGCTACAAATGGGGGGAAACTTTGGGACGGCTCACGTATATCGTAGTAGTCTCAATGCCATTATTGTTTATTGTGGGAAAGGAGATTTCACTTTTGATAAAGTAACTCCGGGATGGTTGAAAGGCTTCGAGATACATCTTCGTAGCCGTGGTTGTAGTTGGAATACAGTTTCAACTTATTTGCGCACATTTCGTGCAGTCTATAATCGTGCGGTCGATCTTCGAAAAGCACCTTATGTGCCGAATTTGTTCCATTCGGTTTATACCGGTACTCGCGCTGACCGTAAGCGAGCTTTATGTGAGGAAGACATAAAAAAGGTATTTGCAAAATTACATTCATCGGTTGCAACTCCGGCTTTGCGATGTACACAAGAGCTATTTACTCTGATGTTTTTACTTCGTGGTTTACCTTTTGTCGATCTCGCATATTTGCGTAAGAGTGATTTGCATGATAATGTGATTACTTATCGTAGGCGTAAGACGGGGCGTACATTGTCGGTGACATTGACTCCGGAGGCAATGCTTTTGGTGAAGAAGTACATGAATTGTGACCCTTCTTCTCCATACCTTTTCTCATTGTTGAAAAGTCGTGAAGGAACAAAAGAAGCATATCGAGAGTATCAGTTAGCATTGCGCACATTTAATCGGCAATTAATGTTGTTGGGTGAATTGTTGGGACTGGGGGATAAATTGAGTTCATACACCGCCCGCCATACATGGGCCACAACAGCGTATTATTGTGAAATTCATCCGGGCATTATTTCCGAAGCGATGGGGCATTCGTCCATTACAGTGACGGAGACTTATCTGAAACCTTTTCAGAATAAGAAAATAGATGAAGCAAACAAGCGGGTTATTGATTTTATCCGATATTCAGTTCGAAATGCAATTTGCTGAATATAAGTCTGTTACTTCGTAGGTAACGGGAATAAATACCGGTGCAAATATGAGCATATTTCTTAAAACAACCAAACGAAATCACACATTTTTTTCTAATAAAGCATTCAAAAGAAGAACATAAACAGATAAAACACGTAGATTCTTTGTATTAGGGCATGTCAACCTCTAAATTTTGCATAAGATTTCTCTCCCCTCTACCTCTTTCATGAAGTAGGGGTTAAAATGTTTCATTGTATATTATATCATTTTCTAGTATTGACTACTCAAGAAGAGCAGGAACAAAGGTTTGCCGTTACCTACGAAGTAACGGGTATGCTATTATTGAAACTTAGTGTTTAATAATATATTATTAATGTAATTTTTAAGTAGTTATGAAGAAAAAGTTTGTAAAAGTGATGCTCTTCGGGGCGCTGGCGCTTTCTACTATCAGCTACGTAGGATGCAAAGACTACGATGATGATATAGATGGTTTGCAACAGCAGGTCGACGCCAATAAGAGTAAAATTGAAGAGGTGGATGCTGCAATGAAAGCCGGTAAATTTATTGTCAGTTATACTCCTGTAGCAAATGGTTATGAGTTGTCTCTTTCTGACGGTTCTAAATTGACTATCACCAATGGTAAAGATGGAGAGAACGGACAGCCGGGACTAAATGGTGAAACGGTCATTCCTAAATTTAAAGTATCAAGTGACAACTATTGGCAGGTAAGTACTGATGATGGCAAAACCTATGAGTATGTTTTAGATGCAGATGGAAATAAGGTTAATGCTACTGGGAAGAAGGGAGAACAAGGTGAACCTGGTAAGCCTGGCGAACCAGGGCAGGATGCATCAGCTAACGTGTCCATTAATAAAGATGGGTATATCGTTATCGGTGATGTGGTAACAAGCTTGAAAACTGATACTAAAGTTCCTTCTATCGTTATAAATGAAGTGGATGGTTTGTATGTCATCACTCTTGACGGTAAAGAATATAAAATGTTGGCAGAAGGTTCTGCTTATAATGGTTTGCAAAGCATTATTTACAGAAGACAAGCTGCTGATGATCGGGAGGATTTTGTAAGATCAATTGGTTTGATGTCGTCCAATGATCCTGAAGCGGAATTATTGGCAACCAGTGCTTCAGTTGCTACTTTCAAAGTATGGCCTACTACACTAGATCTGGGTAAAGCTGTATTTGCATTTACCGATACATACAAAACCAGAGCACTTGTTCCTGCACTGAAATATGTAGAAGGTAGTGCAAAATGGGTGGATAACCGACAAGGTATCTTGAGTGTAAATATGATTTCCGAAAACATTGAAGTTGATAAACCTTACGCTTCTTCTTTGGATGTAACAATTAACGGTTATACAACAGCCTCTGATTATTTCAACTTCAAAGCTGAAAAATGGACTCCGGCTGATTTGAGTTTTGTGCATACAAAAGATGCAGTTGAAGTTCCTACTGATGTTTTGGCTGATGCAACTACCGAATCCGATTTTTCATCTTATGTTGAATATACGTTTGTTTATAACAAATCTTATAATTTGAATGATTCTGTAGCATTGGGACATGATGTGGAAGAGGATTTCATTTCAATGGCTGATTTAGGATTTAGTGGTATCACTGTTGAATTCAAACAAACAGCTGATAAGGCAAAAGGTATCTTTGAAATTAAAGACGGTGTTATTACAGCTAAATCTAGTGAGCAAGCTTCTGCTATCAATGAATTATGCTATGTGACAGCAACTTATAAGAATGAAAAAGGTACGGAAATCATTTCTTATGACTTTGCAGTGAAAGCTGTTCGCGAGCAGCAAGTGGCTCCGGCATTGGTTGATATTGATGTAGAAACGAAAGATGCAGCTGCAGCTGATAAGTTAGCTAAATTGCAGTATAGCACAAGTGAACAAACTATTGACTTGAATGTTCGTGCATTCTTGAATTCACTGGGTGGACGTGACTATATGTCTGACAATGAAAACGTAACTCCTGTTAAATATGGTTTGTATTACCTGACTAATGAAGATGGTAAAACTTATGCTAACAAGGTTGATGCATATATTGAATTCACACCGGGTACAAGCACAGATTTGGATAATCTTAAATTGATATTCCCTGCCGGAACTGTTATCAATGGAGATCAGCAATTGTATTCATTCGAAACATGGCCAGGTGGTGGAAACTCAAAATATGAAATTACAAATTCTGAAGAATATGCATGGCGTAAATCCACAACAACTCATCGTGTTAACGGTTCTAACAAACAGTATACTTTGAAATTGAAGGATCTTGTTAAGTGCGAACGTAAAGTAATCATCAAGCAAAATAGTGCATTTGTTGTGAATGGTAAGACAACTATTACCGGTGCATGGACTGAAGCTGATAAGTCATTCAGTATGACGGCTGATTTGACAGTTCTTTATGCTGCATATAATACAGATAACAGTACTTCTAGTGAAGTTATTGAATATTATCTGGCTCCGCAAGTAAAACAGTCTGATGCTGTTAAAGCTGTTTATAGTCAGATAAGCATTGCTGGTAATGTTATTACTGTAACTCCGGATGTAGATGTGAAGACTTTAGGTGCTATCAAGATCGGAGCTAAAATACAAGGAACTGATATTGAAGCTACTATTCTTGATATAAATGGAAAAGAAGTGACTTATTGTGAACCTGTATTGCGTTCTCCGCTTGATGTCTTGTCTTACAAGTCTTCTATTGATTGGAATATAGATGGTGATCAGAATAAGACTATCAATGTAGGAACGAAAGCAGAAATCAAGATGTCTGACAAAGATATCAATGTAACCAAGAAGAATGTAGTTATTGAAAATGGAGTAGCAAAAGCTCCTTGGGCTGCAGCTTATGGCATTGATGCTGCTGGCGCCATTACTTATGCAATTGATGGATATAGTGCTACTGTAAATGAAGGTACCTATACTATTAATCCGTCAACAGGTGTGATTACATGTAACAATACAGCGATTGTTCAGTCATTGGACATCTATGTGAAAGTAACTGTAAATCATAACTGGGGTACAGAAACTATTAATAAGATCACTGTGAAAGCTTCTTTGAAATAGTCCTATTTTAAATAAGAAAGAAAGGGTAACTCTTTTCCTTTGTGTAGAGTTACCCTTTTATTGATAATATAATTGTCCGATATGGTGGTATCGGATATTATTTGTCGAATTATTCATCTTTGTGAAAAGATGAATATGTTATTTCCCACTAAGGATTTTTGACATCCTTAATTTATTAGATGAAAAAAGGTAAAGACTGCACTTGTGAAAGACCAGTCTAATAATAAACCTTTATTTCGAAGGGCGTTCCAATTTTCCCTTATTTCCCAGGAACGCCCTTTTTTATTCTGTAAGATTTATCAAAACTAATATAGTTGGAGAAACTCAATCTCTTTTTATAATGATTCTAACGGAGAATAGAAAACTTTTTGAGGGAATCTTGATAAAAAGTAGATAGGAAATATAGTTAGTTCTTTTGTTTTTCTGGAGATTTGGGAGTAGTTTCCCCTTTTTTGTCTTAATTTGCATCTCAAATTCATTCTTAAAACGAATTTACTATGCGTTACTCCGTCATAATCCCCGTTTATAATCGTCCCGATGAAGTGGATGAATTATTGCAAAGTCTTACCATGCAACACTTTAAAGATTTCGAAGTCGTTGTTGTAGAAGATGGTTCCTTCATTCCCTGTAAAGAAGTAGTAGAACGGTATGCAGACCGGTTGAATATAAAATACTTCTCTAAACCTAACTCCGGTCCGGGACAGACCCGCAATTACGGGGCAGAACGTAGCGAAGGAGAATACCTTATTATATTAGATTCTGATGTCATTCTTCCCGAAGGATACTTCGATGCGGTAGAGAAGGAACTTCTCGCTTCTCCTGCCGATGCTTTCGGCGGTCCCGACCGTGCGCACGATTCTTTCACGGATATCCAAAAGGCGATAAACTATTCCATGACTTCTTTCTTTACGACCGGAGGGATCCGTGGCGGAAAAAAGAAGATGGACAAATTCTATCCCCGCAGTTTTAATATGGGAGTTCGCCGGGCAGTGTATGAGGCTTTAGGCGGATTCTCAAAGATGCGTTTTGGAGAGGATATTGACTTTAGTATCCGTATCTTTAAGAACGGCTATACTTGCCGGCTTTTTCCGGATGCCTGGGTGTATCACAAACGCCGCACTGATTTGAAGAAGTTCTTCAAGCAAGTGCATAACTCCGGCATTGCCCGTATTAATCTTTATAAGAAATACCCGGACTCTCTGAAACTGGTGCATTTACTTCCTGCTGTATTTACGCTGGGAGTGGCACTCTTATTATTAGGAACCCCATTCTGTCTTTTCAGTTTTACGCCGATCATTCTTTATGCATTGCTGGTATGCATGGATTCTACTATTCAGAATAAGAGTCTGACTATTGGCATATATTCCATAGCCGCTGCATTTATACAACTTATCGGCTATGGTACAGGCTTTTGGCGTGCATGGTGGCAGCGTTGTGTCAGAGGAAAAGATGAGTTTGAGGCTTTCCAAAAGAATTTTTATAAGTAACCTACTTTTAATTTGTTTACTACCATTCCTATTTTTACTTAAAAGGAATGTTGCATGACACCCGGGTCTCAATACGTCTGACACCCGGGTCTCATGCTACTCAACACCCGGGTGTCAGGTATGCTGAGACCCGGGTGTCGTACAACTTGTCTCTGCATAGAAAAAAGAAGAAGCCTGCAACCAATTTTTTCTCCATTGCCTCTATCATTAAATTAAATAAGCCTACCTTTACACCTTCAAAACGTAGCAAATGGAAAGTAAACACAAACTATCTATCAACCAATGGGCACCGGAGGACCGTCCACGGGAAAAAATGATGGAAAAGGGAGCAGCAGCATTGAGTGATGCCGAACTACTCGCTATATTAATCGGCTCCGGAAATACGGAAGAAAGCGCTGTTGAACTGATGCGGCGCCTGCTCCTGTCTTGTGATAACAATCTCAATTCTCTGGCAAAATGGGAAGTCTGCGATTATTCCCGTTTTAAAGGTATGGGACCGGCGAAGAGTATTACAGTGATGGCTGCATTGGAACTTGGAAAGCGTCGGAAACTGCAAAACACAAAAGAAAGGCCTCAAATCACCTGTTCAAAAGATATTTATGATATCTTTCAACCTTTGATGTGCGACCTCGAACAAGAAGAATTCTGGGTTCTTTTATTGAATCAGGCAACGAAACTGATTGATAAGGTGCGTATCAGTACCGGTGGAATAGATGGAACATACACCGATGTACGCACCATCCTTCGGGAAGCATTGCTGCAAAGAGCCACCCAAATAGCTGTGGTCCATAATCATCCTTCAGGGAATATCCGTCCTAGTCAGCCTGACAAAACACTGACAGAACATATTCGTAAAGCGGCAGATACAATGAATATCCACCTGATAGATCATGTCGTCGTTTGCGAAGACGGGTTCTTTAGCTTTGCGGATGAAGGATTGCTTTAATTTCCTCTACATCTTTATTCCCTGTTTGCAACAATTTACCATCTGGGTACGTTTTTCATATTAGTGAAGATGGAGAATAGATGTAATATTCTTTAGGTACACGATGCTCATTCCGTACCTAATTTTTTATGTTTCATTTTTTATCTCTATCTTTGCGATACATAACAAAATGAGAAGACGTATGGAAAAGATTGAAATAGAAGAAAAGATTGTAGCCATGCTAAAAACGGTGTACGATCCGGAAATTCCGGTGAATGTATACGATCTTGGACTGATTTATAAGATAGATGTCTCCGATACTGGAGAAGTGGTACTTGATATGACATTGACAGCCCCTAACTGTCCGGCTGCTGATTTTATCATGGAAGATATTCGTCAGAAAGTGGAATCGGTGGAGGGTGTGACTGCGGCTACCATTAATCTGGTGTTTGAACCGGAATGGGACAAAGATATGATGAGTGAGGAAGCGAAACTCGAACTCGGTTTTCTCTAGTTACGAGTGATAACCTCATAATCAATCTCTTATAACTAACAACTCAAAACTCATGAAGAACGTTTATTTCCTTTCCGATGCGCATCTTGGGTCCCGTGCTATTGAGCATGGACGCACGCAGGAACGGCGTTTGGTGAACTTCCTTGATAGTATAAAGCACAAGGCTTCTGCTGTTTATCTGTTGGGAGATATGTTTGATTTCTGGTATGAATTCCGGCTGGTCGTCCCCAAAGGATATACCCGTTTCTTGGGAAAAATCTCCGAACTGACGGATATGGGAGTGGAAGTGCATTTCTTTATTGGCAACCATGATATATGGTGTGGGGATTATCTCACCAAAGAATGTGGTGTCATTATGCACCGTGAACCGCTGACTACCGAAATATACGGAAAAGAGTTCTATCTTGCTCATGGTGACGGGCTGGGCGACCCGGACAAGAAGTTCAAACTGCTTCGTTCCATGTTTCACAGCAAAACATTACAAACATTGTTTTCCGCTATTCATCCCCGATGGAGCGTGGAACTTGGTTTATCATGGGCGAAACGCAGCAGGCAGAAACGGACTGACGGAAAGGAACCGGATTATATGGGGGAAAATCAGGAGCATCTGGTACTATATACAAAAGAGTATTTGAAAAGTCATCCCAATATAAACTTCTTTATTTACGGACATCGCCACATTGAACTTGATTTGATGCTAAGTGTCACTTCACGTGTGCTGATACTTGGAGACTGGATTAATTTCTTTTCTTATGCCGTATTCGACGGCGAGAACCTTTTTCTTGAAGAATATATAGAAGGAGAGACGCAGGTTTGAGGCGGATAGTTTCATCCCGGTTTGAAACAAAAAGTTTCCCGGTGTGAAACGAATGGTTTCTCGGTGTGAAACACTTCGTTTCTCGGTGAGAAACAAACAGTTTCAAGGCATGAAACAACTAGCTCGCTTAAAAGGATTGAAAAAGAGCTCATGCTTGAAGAGAAAAATCTCTACCGATAAGAAATAATTAAAGCAATAAATCCCTGCTCCAACATTGTGGAACAGGGATTTATTACATTATTATGGGTTGTTTTCTATGATAACTCTGATTACAACCGTTCAATCAATTGTTTACTGGAAAGTTGGTGTATAACTTGAAGCTATTAGCAGGTATAACAACAGGCTGTTCAGAACTGTTAGTCACATTCAATGTTTCACCATTCAATTCATACCAATCTCCCGTGTTACCAAAGTACACACCTGTATTAATCTGTTCATTCTTGAAATTGCCTACTACAACCAGTTTCTTTGTAGTGGATTCCAATCTTAGATAACGACCTTTATCCCAATCGGAAACACTTACTTTCCAGTCTTTGAATGCGTTGTCGCTGAATAAGTCCGGATTATCATTGCGTAATTTCAGCAAAGTGCTATAAGTGTCGTATAATCCTTTCCGATATTGGTCAGTAAGATAATCCCATTTCACAGGCTTGGCATCAGTATTCTTTTCAGTTCCCATTGTTCCATCGTACTTATACATTATGGAATAATCATATCCTAGTTCGCCAAACTGCCAAATCATTTTCGGTCCTGGAACGGTCAGGAAGAAGGCTGCATTTGTTCCCAGTTGTTTCATGCGGATATCAAGACCTGCATTTTGAAGATTGCCAAAAGCAGTTTGCTTGTATGCAACTCTTTCTTCATCATGGCTTTCCATGAAATTAACCCATCCTTCGGCAGGCATTCCGCTATTTCGCATGTATGAAAAATCAGAATTGCTTGATTCTCCCATTCCGGATTGGCAATAGCTTTCATTCATATTATGCCATAGTTTCATCCCTGCTTTAGCCAATTCTGACTCTTCATCCAAATTGCAGAAGTGTTCGAGAATCATCACTGCATTAGGATTGGTCGTATTCACTGTTTTATAGTAATCTTTCAAGATAACAATACGGGAGTCATCTTTGTTGCTTGCCGTTGATTCATTGCTCTTGTTTTGAGTAAATCCTTTGGTTAAGTCAAAACGGAAACCGTCAAACTTATACTCTTCCAACAAGAACTTCAAGTTACGTTTTACAAATTCACGTACAAGCGGCGATTCGTGATTGAAGTCATGGAATACGCTGAATGGATGCGGAGCATCGACATTGAACCACGGATTATTCTTGGCTGTCTTGCTTTCTTTCGAATTCCAATAAAGTTTAGCAAATGGATGACTGCCAGTAGCATGGTTGTAGACTACATCCAGTAATACTGCAATGCCTTGTTTATGACATTCATCAATGAATTGCTTATATTCCTCTTTCGTTCCATATGCTTTGTCCATTGCAAAATAATAACATGGATTGTATCCCCAGCTATTATTCCCGTCGAATTCTTGTATAGGCATCAGTTCAATCGCATTCACTCCCAGACTCTTGATGTAGTCCAAATGTTTAGTAGCCTCTTTGATTGTACCCGTAGCAAGTTCGGAACCTACTTGTGTGAAGTCACGGAATAGTAACTCATAGATTACCATATTGTCAGGATTATCAATCTTGAAGTCGGATACTTGCCAATTGTAGGATGCCGGTTTTGTTTGGAATACGGAGACAATGCCTGTTGTCTTTCCATTCGGATACTGTATGGCACTAGCCGGATAAACTCCTTGTTCTACAAGATATTTATCGTTCGAGCCATCCAGCACTTTTTCACAATAGGGGTCGCCAATACGAACATTGCCGTCTTTTTCACTACCCATGTAATATTGGAAACCATACTCTTTGGCGGGGTCGATGCCTGTAACGGTGTACCACCAGAAGTGTTTGTCGTTATCACGCTTCATCTGATATTCAGTACTAAGTTCCCAATCATTGAAGTCGCCAATGAGACAAGCATAATCCTTGTAATTGTTATCCGTATCCAAATCGTATAGTGCGAAAGTCACAGATGTTCCGTCAGCCGATGGATGGATACCCGCTTCTTCTACCGGGCAGGCAGCTATCTCTACCGGAGCCGGTGTGAAAGTCTTGTCTCCTGTTACTGTGATAAAAAAGTCGCTGGTTTTCTTTTCGTCAGTCAACGCTTCATCATTGCGGAAGAGGATGCAGACATTTTGAATGTTTGCTGCATTTTCCGCGCCAAACCATTCGCGTACTGTCGGGGCAAGTGTAAAGCACCAAATATTATCCGCCACTTTCTCTGCCTTGTATTTATCTTCATTTACACCCCATTCCGTAGGAACATACATCCAGTCATTGATACCGATGTGAACATATACATCACCTTCATAGCCGTACAAGTCGTCACCGGCTGCTGCTTTATACCAGATTTTACCTTGCTTGTCGCCCTTGAATTTAGTGGGGTAATTATTGATTCCTTCTACCAATTCTTCGATAGACGGCTCGTGATCCAGTTCGGGGATTTCCGGACCGGTGATTAACATCTCATGGTTTTCGTCGGAACATGCTACTATCGTGAATAGACAGAGCAGCATCCAGAATATATGTTTTATATCTTTTTTCATAATGTATTTTCCATTTATTATTCTTTAATGAGGACTAGTCTACCGTTCAGATAGAATTTGATGGTA
This sequence comes from Bacteroides sp. D22, assembly GCF_000163675.1. Classification (NCBI taxonomy): domain Bacteria; kingdom Pseudomonadati; phylum Bacteroidota; class Bacteroidia; order Bacteroidales; family Bacteroidaceae; genus Bacteroides; species Bacteroides sp. D22. The sequence continues at coordinate 211,419 of NZ_GG774804.1, forward strand.
TAGTTACCGGTTGCGTCCATTGAAATATTATCTCCAGTAAAAGGACTGGGTGTATCTAATGTTCCCCCGAAACTAACACCGGAATCCCAACTGGAATTGACGCGGAGTTTAAATTCACCCACAGTCATTTCAGTCTTTGCAGTCCAGCATTTTTCTGTTGCATCATAAGTTAATTCTTTGCCGTTTTCCCATCCTCCTGTGGCTGTACCTATAATATCCATAGATGTTATTTCTGTTGCAGAGGCATACTTGTCGTCCAAATTGACTACAATGTAATAAATACCCTGTGGTAAAGATAAGTTTCCACCATCATTTGTCATACCTTCTTTCGAGGTAAAATAGTCATATCCATAATCAAGTCCGCCATTCGAACCATCCGGCCAATAGGGCTGTGCGGTAAACTTAAAGCCACCGTTCAATTCCGACATTCCCCAATAAGCATTGTTTCCTTCTGGCTTATATAAAGTCGGTGCTTGTGAAGGCTTCCATTCCTGATGATTTCCTGGTATCCATAAATGAGGTGCATCCATTGTTTTCTCAATCTTGTAAGTGCCTTCCATCATGTTGATGGAGATTCTAACTGATTTATAATCGCCACCGGATATTTTGATAGGATTTGCTGTTTCTGATAAAATGAGATTGCCTTCTGGAGCATCGTTGTCTGCATCAACCGCGCCAAGTGATTTGCCTGAGTTGGATTTAATCAGGAAATAGGCATCTTTTGCACCGGTGTTATCTGTAACCAGAGCAGGAACTGTTGTTGTAAAGACTGAATTGGTATAAGGATCACCACTTGTATTAACAAATGCTACATTCTGTTCCCAAGTCAGAGAGCCATTAATATAATAAGCGCTTTCAATAACCGGTGCTTCCGGAGTAACTTTCAACTCATAGCTTTCAGCCGGTGCCGCATATACTGTCTTTCCGACAGCCACGTATGACGTTAATACTGCATTCATGGTACGTTCTACCGGACGGATACCATATATTTGCGCCACTGCATTCTGCAAATCTTCCGTTGCTACGTATCCTTTGTCGTCTACAATTAAAGTCACTTTATTATCTAACTTCATTTTATAGGATAAAGTGGCTTCTTCTTCAACGGCAGGAGCTGTAAATACGGCAACCGCTACGGATTCTTCCTCGACATTTCCAATATTAATCGGGGCTACACCTGTAGCTGTAAAAGTTATTTTGCCGGCAGCTTCTTCCTGTCCGTAAGACTGTGGGGAAGCTACCCCTTCATTAAAATCTTCGTTGCAGGCTGTTAGTGCGGCAGCCAGTAACACGGTTATATATATTGATAATTTTTTCATATCTATCTGCATTTAAGATTAATCTATTTTGCTTTGAAGTAATAGCACTCGTCCAGTTCGTTGAACAGTACAGTATAATCACCCGGTTTGCAACTGATGGTAGCTCCATCAACAAATGAGCCGAATGGGAATACCTCTCCACCCCAAGTCTTGTCGCCGGAAGTAAATTTGGCTTTGCAGCTTGCCGCGATTGTTATGTCGGCATACCATACATGTGAATGCTCCATGGTAACTTTGGTCATGTTTACAGATTCCGAACCATAAATCAATGTGACGGCATCATATTCTGTCGGTTGAGTTTCAAAAGTAGTAGCTTTCATTGTCAGTTTATTTTCAAGCGTATTGAGATGAAGTGTGTACCAGCCGGCCGCATTCACTTTAATATTTTGAGAGTTCTTGTCATTTACCAAATTGGTGAATCCTTCGCTGTCAGCATTTCCCCATTGGTCGTCCCATGCACCGGGAGTAGCCACTACCTTAAATCCTTTATCTGCTGGGATATATCCTGTGTAGGTAAATTCTCCTTTACCAGTATTGGCATCATACGCATATCCTTTTACCAGTGACATCGGGAAATAAGCGGTACCTGCTGCCATTGTCGGATTTCCCCAGGGAACTTCACCGATGAAATCGCCCAGTAAATAATAAGTGGCAGGAACGGCATCAGATATATCCATATAATAAGGTATAACTTTCAATTCAATCGAATTGGAATGTATAGGATACCCTTTATCTCCGATATGTGCGTACAAACGTACAAATACACTCATCGGTTCGCCGTCATAATCATTCTCCGATGTCCAGCCGGCAAGTTTTACGATTGCCTTATTCAATTCCTGTGTGTTGGCATCCACTTTGGCTGATGTAGATATGGAAGGTAGTGTCAGATAAGAGGCGTTTGCCGTTTCCGTTTCATCAGTCCATTTGTCTGTTAAATCCGCTTGCATGGTGTAAGTCACTACGGCAGGGTAGCCATAGTCCGGTTGCATACAAGTCAACTCGATATTCTTGGATTGATTTAGGTCATAGACGTTGTACGTTGCATTGGCAGGGGTGTTCAATACAAAAGTAGTAGGTTCCTGTATGGTAGGATTTGAGTCCCTGTCATCCTCGCAGGCGGTCAGCAGGGCTGTCGCTACTAGTATGGACGTCAATATATTTATTTTTTTCATATTACTCTGTTTATTTAAAAGTATAACTTCGGTCTGATTTAATACTCGGGATTCTGATCCAGATTTGTATTCGCATTGATATCATTGGCAGGAATAGGATAAATGTTGCGGAACTCTTTTATTTCAGTACCTTGTTTTTCTCCACCTTTCCAATCCCAGTTATAGTCGGTGTGTCCGCCGAAATCGCCGAAACGAATCAAGTCAATGCGGCGGCGACCTTCAAACCAGAACTCACGTGCCCATTCGTCACGGATGTCCGTCAATGTATATGAATCAGATTCGGCGGCGTTCGCACGCTTACGGATTTCATGCATAGCGTCTATGGTCTCCTGAGTAGAAACACCATTGTTGGCACGGATGCTGGCTTCTGCTACAATCAGATAAGCTTCTGCCATACGAAGAAGAGGTATATCCATATCAGGATTATCCGTATCGCTTGTCAGTCCGTTGTCTGCACGGATGTTCGAGAATTTGGCACATGCGAATCCGTCCGTAAAGCTCATATTGTCTCCTGTCGACGTACTTCTCTGCACTCCGCACATCAAGGCACGGTCATCTTTTGCTGCCACTACCATCTGGTCTTCCAATACGGAAGGAGCATCATTTACGTTCGGGAAGAATTTGGCTACCATTGCCTGACGACAATGCGGGCCGCCCCATCCTTGCTTACTTCCCCAGGGATTCATGCCTGTGTCACTTTTGTGCGTACCTGCAATCAAGAACAGCGAACCACCCCAACTCTTGGTTCTCACACCATCCTGCAAAATGGGAAGTATCACTTCCTGTCTTGCCTTGTTGACATTGCTGCCATCATTATCTGCCATGAACAGGTGTTTGTAGACGGGAGCCAGTTTATAGCCGGAACCAATCACTTTTTGGGCATATTCCTTGGCTTTTCCCCATTGAGGCGTGTCGGTATAGACTTCTGCGTTGAGATACATACGTGCCAGCAATAACCAGGCGGCAACACGGTCTACACGGCCGTAAGTCGTTTGAAGCGGCTGTGCCAGTGTGGCGGTAGCGTCGTCACCGATTTCTTTCAACTCTTCTTCAATCTTCGCGAAAAGATCCGCACGTTGTATTTGCTGAGGCTTCTCTGTCGATACTTTATCGCAATAAGGCGGATTGCCGAACATATCCATCAGGTAATAGTTATTCAAAGCACGGATAAAACGTACTTCTGCACGTTGGCGTGTCGTTTCATCATCTGTCAGTCCTTCCGTTTGTTCCAGGAAGTAGTTGCACAATGTGATGTCAAATGTCAGACGGTAATAGAGTCCTGTCACGATTTCATTGGAAGAACTCCAACTGCAATCGGCAATAGTAGCGACACCGGCATCGTTCCATGAATTGACAATCGCTTCATCTGTCATCAATTGGTTGGCACACCAAGTCATACGGTAGAAAGAGGAAGTACCTTCGTCGATGTCGTCCAAGTCACCGCTTCCGTCGGGGCCTTTCTGACCTGTCAGTCCGAGGGTTCCATATATCTTGTTAAAAACGCTTGCCTGGTCGAATGTCATCACTATATTCGGGTCGATAGGAGTCGCATCCAGGTCACCGATACATGAAGTCACGCTGACTGCCAGTAATAGTGAAGCAGCCGATAGGATTGATTTTATATATCTGAATTTCATAATTGGTATTTTTAGTAGGTTTAGAAATTAAGGCTTAAACCGATTAATGTAGTCAGAGGACGCGGATAAATATTGTTATCCAATCCCTTTTCTACTTCAGGGTCAAGTCCTTTGTATTTGGTGATAGTGAATACGTTCTGTACGGCTGCATATACGCGTCCGCCAATCGGAGCGCCGAACAGCTTTTTGAACGAGTATCCCAAAGTGATGTTGTCACATTTCATGAAGGAAGCATTCTGTACGAAGTAATCGGATAATAAGGTGTTGTCTTTCAGGTTCTGGATATTATTTGCCACTCCCATCAACGGACGGTTGTTGAGTGCGCCGAATGAATAGACAGAGGTTGGGTTGCAGTCGGAACCACCTGCTTCGACAGAGTTGTACACATAGTTGTTCAGGCTGGCGCGCAGTGAGAAACTGAAATCCCATGACTTGTATGAAAGACGGGAAGTAAGTCCCATAAGTACGTCGGCTGTCGGCTTTTTGTAGAAGTAGCGGTCGTCGCCGTTAATCGTTCCGTCTCCGTTGCGGTCTACAAATTCGTTCTCGATAGGCTTTCCATTCTCGTCATACACTTGCTGGTAAACATAGAAGGAAGAAGCCGGATGCCCTACGGCATGCGCCATTGCTTTCATATCACGTCCGCCACCGATATTGTCTCCGGCAGCAACATAATAATTTTCGCTATCTCCGGTAGTTAATTTGGTGATTTCGTTTTTGTTGTAAGTGATATTGAAGCCAAGGTCCCATGTCCAGTCGGTAGTTACAACCGGTTTTGAATTAATAGAGAATTCGATACCTGAATTTTCTAATGAACCGACGTTGGACAATACCTTGTTTTTGAAGTTCGTTCCGGCAGAAACGAATACGCTGTTCAGCAAATCGGTGGTCTTGCGATAGTAATAATCCACAGCACCGTTGATGCGGTTGTTCAGGAATCCGAAGTCCAAACCTACATTATAAGTGGTCGTCTTTTCCCATTTCAAGTCCGGGTTGTATGCATTCGGGCGGTAAGTGGTTCCTTCTCCCAGGATAGGATAGTAAGCCCCGTCTTTGTTTGTCTCATAAACAGCCAGATACGGATAGTCGCCCGAATTGATATTCTGCTGACCGGTAATACCATAGCCAAGACGAAGTTTTAAATCAGAAAGTACATCAACGTCTTTCAGGAAAGCTTCTTCTTTCAACTTCCATCCCAAGGCAAAAGACGGGAACAATCCCCAACGGTTGTTTTTGTGGAAACGGGAAGAACCATCCTGGCGTACGGTTGCCGTAAACAGGTAACGGTCCAACAGTGTGTAATTGACACGACCGAAGAAAGATACCAGATAACTTTCCGTAGCCGAACCACTTGAGGTATTGTTGTAACGCTGACCTCTGTTCTCTACCACGTTGTTCGACAGCGGATAGAGTCCCCAATATTCCTGGTCGGACGTATCATGGAAGTGCTGCCATTCATAGCCTGCCATTACATCGAAACGATGTTTGTCGGTAAAATCTTTGCTGTATTGCAGGTAGGCATTCAAAGAGAGGTTGTACTTGTCTTTCTGTTCCCAGCCATAGCTGCCATAATAGTTGTTGGTCGAAGAATAGGGAGAGACATCCGTATATTGCTTACCCGTAGAGAGGTCCATACCACCGTTCACGTGTGCGTGCAAGTCCGGCAAGAAATGAAACTTATAATCCAGTTCCAGATTACCGATTAAAGATTTGGAGATGGCACGGTCGTCCTTTTCTTCCAACAAGGCAACCGGATTACCCGGAGCATTGCTGTTGAAAGTACGTTTCCATGTGTCGTCATTCAAAGAAGAAGCGTCCGTATTCCATTGGAAATATCCGTCGAAATAATATTGATGGTAAGGATCGTCGGAGCGGACGGACTGTGTAGGGTCAAAGCTGACCGCAGAACCTACCGCACTACCGTCAGCGTAGCGGTTCTTGGCAATCATACCTTTCAGGTTGGCATTTACTTTCAGATGGTCTTCAAAGAAAGAAGGAGCCAAGCTGACAGAAGCCGTATAACGTTCGAACTTGGATGTTTTCACAATACCGTTCTGGTTGGTATAACCGAACGATACACGGTAAGGCATATTCTTCAATCCACCGGAAATGGTGAGGTTATGGTCTGTACTTACGGCTGGGCGGAATATTTCTTTCTGCCAGTCGGTGTTGGCATTTCCTAATTTGCTATAAGCTTCGCTGTCTTCTCCCCAAATGTCTTTGATGAAAGAACGGAACTGGTCTCCGTCCATTACGTCGACGGTAGATTTTACAGTGCTGACAGATACATTGCCGTCATAAGAAATGGTAGGACGTGCGCCTGCCTGACCTTTCTTCGTTGTAATGATGATAACGCCATTAGAAGCACGCGAACCGTAGATGGCGGTAGCCGAAGCATCTTTTAATACGGTAAAGCTTTCAATATCATTCGGATTGACCATAGACAGAGGATTGGCCAAACCTTTCACTCCCTTATTATCCATTGCCAGACCGTCGATTACAATCAGCGGGTCGTTTTCTGCAGTCAGTGAAGAACCGCCACGAATACGAATCGTTGCGCCCTCGCCCGGAGCTCCGCCTTTGCTGATAACGCTTACACCGGCAATCTTACCAGTCATCATATCCTGTGCGTTGGTAATCAAACCTTTGTTTAGTTTGTCCGGTTTGATGGCCGTAACCGAACCGGTCATATCGTTCTTTTTCACCGAGCCGTAGCCGATAACGACTACTGCGTCCAGTACTTGAGAATCATCTTCCAATGTAACCATTACAGTAGAAGCCGCTTTCACTTCTGCTGATTTATAGCCGACGAATGAAACGGAAAGAATGGCATCTTTCGGTACATTCAACATAAAGTTACCATCGAAATCAGTTATTGTTCCATTGGTTGTACCTTTCACCAGTACGTTAGCACCGATGACAGGCTCACCCGTTGTGTCTTTCACATGCCCCTTGACAGCTATTTGCTGAGCAAATGCTCCAATGGAAAGGAAGAGTCCCACCAATAATGTGAGCAGGGCTTTTAGTCTTAAGCTCTTTTTCATGTCTCTAATTTAAAGTTATTTTATCAAAATCAAATATATCTCTCTAAAAAATACCTACTGAAAACTATATTCTCCCAATCTTATTCCCTAAAATTTCTTTAGTCCTTTTACTTCCGCTTTATCCTTTACTTCCTTGATACTGATGGCATAACCGCCACCGTTGGCAGCGCGCAAGTTCAGTTTGCTTTTGTTTGTCAGGATACCTTTTTTGATGGTATAAGCTTGCGGATTTTCTTTCCAGTCGGCATCTTTAGCATCCGCATAAACAGTGGCAATGTATTGTTTTCCCGGTGTGAGGAAGTCGAATACCAGTTTGGAAGTATGACCGTTCTCACCGGCTGTACAACCTACATACCAGTCGCCTGTACCTTTTGCCTTACGGGCGATAGTGATATATTCTCCCGGTTCTGCTTCCAGATAGTTTGTTTCGTCCCAGTCGATTGCCACGTCTTTGATGAATTGGAAAGCATCCATGAAACGTTCGTAGTTTTCAGGAATATCGGCAGCCATTTGCAGCGGGCTGTACATGGTCACGTACAAGGCTAACTGGCGGGCGATGGTAGAACGTACCTGTGAATTGTTTGCAGGATTCATCTTGTTACAATGAGTTTCGAAGATACCCGGAGTGTAATCCATCGGGCCGCCGACCAAACGGGTGAAAGGAAGTATAGTTGTGTGATATACTTTGTTTCCGCCGAATGATTCGTATTCGGTTCCGCGTGCGGATTCGTTGCCGATTAAGTTAGGATACGTGCGGCAGATACCTGTCGGGCGGGTTGCTTCGTGAGCATTTACCATGATTTTGTAGTCGGCTGCTTTCGTCACTGCATACAGGTAGTGGTTGTTCATCCATTGTCCGTAGTGGTGTTCGCCGCGCGGAATGATATTGCCTACATAACCGCTCTTTACAGAATTGTAACCGTTGTCTACCATAAACTGGTAAGCCTTGTCCATATGGCGTTCGTAGTTGCGGACAGATGCGGAAGTTTCGTGGTGCATCATCATCTTGATACCTTTGCTCGCTGCGTAACGATGTACTTCTTTTACATCGAAATCCGGATACGGAGTGACGAAGTCGAATACATAGTCCTTGCTATTGCCGAACCAGTCTTCCCAACCTTCATTCCAGCCTTCTACCAATACAGCGTCGAACCCGTTTGCTGCGGCGAAGTCAATATAGCGTTTCACGTTGGCAGTGTTGGCAGAATGTTTGCCGTTCGGTTTGGTTTTAGAGTAATCCGTTTCTCCCAGTTTTACGCTAGTCAGTTCGTCGGTATAAGCCCATGAACCTTTTCCGGTAATCATATCCCACCATACGCCGATATATTTCACAGGCTTCACCCATGAAGCGGCATCTGCGATTTTGCATGGCTCATTCAGGTTCAGAGTGATGCGGGATGCAAGAATATTGCGGGCATCATCGCTGACGATAACGGTACGCCACGGAGTATTACAGGGAGTTTGCAGATAACCTTTGTCTCCTTTAGCATCCGGAGTCAGCCAGGATTCGAATACCATATTTTTGTCGTCCAGATTCAGGTGCATACATGAGTAATCGATGAGAGCAGCTTCGTGAAGATTGATATATAAACCGTCATCCGTTTTCATCATCAGTGCAGTCTGTACGCCTGTCTGTGAGAAAGGAGTCTGAGAAGAGTTCGGAGTAATGGCTTCTTTCATCAAACCTCTGATTTCTGACAGGCGGGAGATAGTGTAATCATATTCCTGAGTGTCATAGTCGCCCGGTATCCAGTAAGCGATGTGGTCGCCTGCCATTGCAAACTGGGAATGTTCTTCTTTGATGATGAAGTAGTTCAGAGATTTCTGCTGCGGGAATTCGTAGCGGAATCCTAAACCATCGTTGAACAACCGGAAACGGATAAGGATAGAACGGTCGTTCATGGGCTGATACAGCGTGGCTGCCAGTTCGTTATAATGATTGTGGATTTCTTTTTCTTCTCCCCATACCGGTTGCCAAGTTTCGTTGAATGTGGAAGTCTTGACGTCTTTCACTTCGAATCCGTTATAAAGATTAGTCTTTGAATCAAGTTTTGTCAGATCCCGGCGGTCTACCCAGTCGAAATCTGTGCGGGTATTATCTTCTTTCTTTAATTCCAGTCCCAGGGTACTTGGTTTGATAACCGTTTTGCCTTTATAAATCAAGTCGTACGTTGGAGCACCTTCTTTGTTAACCTGGAAGGTCATTACTAGATTTCCATCCGGCGAAGTGAGTTTCTGTTGTGCATTCGCTATAAACGAGATACAGAAAAATGCGATAAGCAAAAGATTCTTTTTCATTTTATTTTTATGGTATTAAATTGTGAGCTAACCTATGTTTTTATTCCTTTTGTTTCGGATATTGCAAATGTAGCGACCGTCTGAACTGAGTTTTCCAATTAGAATAAAAATACAAGTTAGTATAAACTTTATTATTTTGATTTATAGCTAAATAACTGCTTGGGTACTTCGGATAAATATAAGTCGTAGTGAACTTCTTTAAAAGGATAAAAGGTATATCCCACGGCTCGGAAGTGTTAAATCCTTTCCTAATTCTACTTTTTTATCTTCCAATACATTGTATGCAGAAGTATCAGGCAGTATTTCCCGGTAAGTATCCAAACTGATAGTCTGTTCCCGGTCTGTTCCATTCAGGAGAACAACGACTGATTTATCACCCTGTTTCCTTTCGTACGCATAGATACCTTTACTCGGTGCGAAGTGTTTCAGTTTTCCTTTGGCTATAACTTCGTTTCCTTTTCTCCATTGGAGCAGTTTCTTCAGATAAGAGAAAGCTTCATTTTGTAGCGGAGTGCGGTTTGCCGCATCGAAGTAATTATGAGTATCATTTTGCCAGCCGCCCGGAAAGTCACAGCGAAGTAATCCGTCACCGTTGGCTTTATCGGCAGCCATCAGGATTTCTGTTCCGTAATATATTTGTGGAATTCCGCGTGTTGTCAGAAGGAACACTAATGCTTGTTTGTATCGGTTTAGGTTTTTAGTATCCGCTTCCGAACGATAAAAACGGGAAGTGTCGTGATTATCCAGGAAAGTCAATAGATTCATCGGGTCAGCAAAGACGATATCTTGCGACAGGTATTCGTAAAGCCGGCACAGTCCGCCGTTCCAGTCGGTTGTTTCTTCATCAAAAGCCCTGTTCATATGTTCCATCAATGGGAAGTCCATGACAGTGGGCAGGTAGGTGTTTTTAGGATAGGTCAGTTTGCTGTCTTTTTGCCAATAAGAGATAAGTACATTGCTGCCTAACCAGGTTTCGCCTACAATATTGAATTTGGGATATTCTTCGTTCACTGCCTTGCACCAATGAGCCATCATGTCAAAGTCTGCATAAGGGTGCGTATCTTGGCGGATTCCGTTAATACCGGCATACTCTATCCACCAGATACTGCTCTGAATCAGATAAGTAGCTACATGGCGGTTCCGTTGGTTGAAATCCGGCATAACCTGGCTGAACCAACCGTCAACTGCTATTTTCTTTTCGTAATCAGAAGCATACGGGTCTAGTTGGGTGGCAGTCTTAAAACTTGTCTGCACATAGTTGCCTTTGAAGTTGAACCAGTCTTTGGATGGCATATCCTTATATAGATAGTTTTCACTACCGCAGTGGTTGAAAATCATATCCATGACTACTTTCATCCCTTTGGCATGTGCCTGGTCTACAAGGTTCCGGAATTCTTCATTATTCCCAAAGCGGCGGTCTGCCTGATAATAATCAGTGATGGCATAACCGTGGTAAGAGCCTTCCTTCATGTCATTCTCCTGAATCGGATTCAGCCATATGCTCGTCACACCTAAGTCTGCGATATAATCCAGATGCTTTTCTATCCCTTTGAAATCACCTCCATGGCGGGCGAAGGAGTCGTTGCGGTCTACTCTGGCTTCCAACATTCCGGAAATTATATCATTAGAAGAATCACCGTTAGCAAAACGATCCGGCATAATGAGATAAAGCACATCGTTAGAGTTGAAACCTTCTATCTGAGAAGAACCCGGCTTTCTTTCTTTGAGTTCATAAGGAATTACAGTCTGTTTTTTACCTTGTTTCAGAATCATGTTGAATGTCTGCGGGGCTGCTTCCGAGATATTCAGATAGACAATCAGATAATTTGGATTTTCTAGCTTGACAACCTCTTGCAAGGTGATGTCTTCGGAAGAGATACTGACTTCTGCAAATGCTATATGTTCTCCATATAGCAAAACCTGCAACTCCGGATTTTTCATACCTGCCCACCAAAAAGCAGGGACTACTTTTTTTATGACAGTTGCGGCATATACCGGGCTGCAACCAAATAGTAGTACAAGTAAGATTACAAATAGAAAATTCTTTTTCATGGTAACATAGATTTTAAATGTTTGCTCGGCGAACCGATGTTGCAAATGTAGGGGGATAGGGGAAAGCATTTGGGGACTAGAATATAAATATAAATACTTGTGATGCTCATTTTGTTGAAAATGAATGCATTGCTTGTGAAAAGACTATGAGAAAATACAACTAGGAATTAAAATTATTTTGACCGTCTGTTTCATAATCATTACTATATTCATTATATTTGTGACATCTTTAAAAAGTAACCTATGAGAAATATAGCCTATATCTTAGCTTTTCTTTTAGTTTGTCCGACTTTACTGTTTGCGACACAGACGGATGATAATGCGGCAGTCCTTAAAAGACTGGATGATATTATAAATAAGAAAGAGACTTTTCAGGTTCAGAAAGAGAAAGCTATTGATGCGCTGAAAATGCAGCTCGCTCATTCGGTTGCTCCTGCTGATAAATATCGCTTGTATGGTTCTTTGTTCGATGCTTATCTTCATTATCAGGCAGATTCTGCACTTTATTATATAAACAGGAGACAACAGCTTCTCCCCCAACTGACCCGTCCAGAATTGGCAGATGAGATAATAATTGACCGTGCAACAGTATTGGGAGTGATGGGAATGTATATTGAAGCCATGAAAGAACTGGAGAGCATAAATTCGGAGAAGCTGGACAAACAAACATTACTATCCTATTATCAGACTTATCGTGCCTGTTATGGTTGGCTTGCAGACTATACCACTAATAAAGAGGAAAAGAAGAAATACCTGACAAAGACAGATTTATACAGGGACTCTATCATTGGTATAATGCCGCCCGAAATAAACCGTACGATTGTACTGGCTGAGAAATGTATCGTTACAGGTAAGGCTGATACAGCTTTGGTGATGCTCAGCGACGCGTTGAAGGATGCGGTTGACGAACGTCAGAAAGTCTATATCTACTATACGCTGTCCGAAGCATATGGCATGAAAGGCGATATGGAAAAAGAAGTATATTATCTGATATTGACAGCTATTGCCGATTTGGAATCTTCGGTCAGGGAATATGCTTCATTGCAGAAACTGGCACACTTGATGTATGAACTGGGCGATGTAGACCGCGCTTACAAATATCTGAGCTGTTCGATGGAAGACGCCGTAGCTTGCAATGCCCGCCTGCGTTTTATTGAGGTGACGGAGTTCTTTCCTATTATCGACAAGGCTTATAAACTGAAGGAAGAAAAAGAACGTGTGGTTTCACAGGCAATGCTTGTCAGCGTCAGTCTGTTGTCTTTCTTTCTCCTTATTGCTGTTTTCTATTTGTATCGTTGGATGAAGAAACTGTCTGCCATGCGGCGTGACTTAAGCTTGGCGAACAAACAAATGCAGGCAGTAAACAAAGAACTGGAACAGACGGGGAAAATTAAAGAGGTGTATATCGCCCGCTATCTGGACAGATGCGTCAACTATCTGGATAAGCTGGAAACTTACCGTCGTTCACTGGCGAAGCTGGCTATGGCGTCACGTATTGAAGACTTGTTCAAAGCCATCAAGTCCGAGCAGTTTATCCGTGACGAGCGGAATGAATTCTATAATGAGTTTGATAAGCCTCAAATCCGCAACTAAGCCCTTGAACGTCCTTATTGCGTTTACACGTCCTCTCATTACTGAATTTGCAGATAATTTGAACTTGAAGCACCCACTTCTGCCTACAATATCCCCTTACCCCACAATGTGACTTGAGGCAATACACAATATCATTCCCATAAGTTGTAGGCATTATCCAAAATCAGTCTGGAAAACATCTGCGTAAGCATTATTACAGGTATAGATGTTCAGCACATACCGCCTTGATGTCCTG
>NZ_GG774803.1:0-14731 GCF_000163675.1 Bacteroides sp. D22
TTTCAGACTGAGCCCTTTCTCCTCTAAATAAAGAATAAAGCAAGTATCCTGAGAAACATGATTGACTAGGGTAAAGTAATCAAGGATTCCTGAAGGCAAGAACAAGCTTAAAGAAGCAACAGGATCAATCGTTTGGGAAGAGGATGTTTTCATGATGCAAAAATAAGAATTTTAACGCAATCCCCCAAGGTTTCAGACTGAGCCTTTTAACGCAATCCCCCAAGGTTTCAGACTGAGCCGGTTTCAGACTGAGCCTTCATAATCTTAGTGGTCTAAAGTAAAACAAAAAAAAGAGAATCTAATTTCTCAGATTCTCTTTGGAGAGCGGAAGACGGGGCTCAAACCCGCGACCCTCAGCTTGGAAGGCTAATGCTCTATCAACTGAGCTACTTCCGCAATTTTTGTGGGCAAAGATGGATTCGAACCACCGAAGTCGAAAGACAGCAGATTTACAGTCTGCCCCATTTGGCCACTCTGGTATTTGCCCTTTTTTTGCTTTTGAGGAGGTTTGTTTCTCAATTGCGGTGCAAAGATACAACTATTTATTTAAACTCCAAACAAAATCGATCATTTTTATTGCAGTAATTGCACATTCGTCTCCTTTGTTACCCAGTTTGCCACCGGCACGATCCTCTGCTTGCTCCATTGTATTTGTGGTAATTAATCCGTAAATAACTGGTATATCGCCAGTTGCGTTTAATTCGGTAATTCCCTGGGTTGCTCCCATACAAACATAATCAAAATGTGGAGTATCTCCTTTAATTACGCAACCAATTGCAATAATTGCATCAAGATCGCAATTTTCCATCATTTGATTGGCACCAAAAGTTAGTTCGAAACTTCCCGGTACAGTTTTTACCAGAATATTTTCGTCTTTTGCTCCATGTTTTTTTAATGTATCGACTGCGCCTTTCAGTAAAGCACCGGTAATATTGAAGTTCCATTCGGATACGACAATGCCAAATTTCATTGCTTCTGCATTCGGAACGGAATTGAAATCATATTCGGATAAGTTATGGTAAGCTGTTGCCATAGTAAATTAAAAGTTGAGAATTATAAAATGAAGTTTGAAAGTATGGGAAATTAAGAAGAAAGGCACGGATTTCACGGATTCCACGGTTTTAATAGATAATCCGCTTAATCCGGTGTAATCCGTGCCTCGATCTCCTTATATAATAAGGTATTATTTTTTCATCAATTTAGCCTGTTCGATATATTTGTCGATGTCCATAGCTTGATAAGACTGGAAGTATTTATCCTTGATCTTAGTGTAAGCGTTTACTGCATCGTCATATTTTCCTTGTTTTACCAGGATTTCTCCGGCTTGTATCAGGAAAATCGGGCTTAATGTGTTGTTGTCAGCTTTGTCTGCTGCCGACAGTAAAGTAGAGGCAGCTTTGTCCAGTTGGCCAAGTTGTGCATAGCAGTTACCTGCAGCACCCAAGATTGCCGGAGCAACCATTTGGTCTTTTCCATTGAAGCTATCTAGCATCTTCACTGCTTCTTCATATTTGCCAAGTTGTGCGTAGCAAATACCAGCATAAGCTTTTGCCAAATTAGCTGCTTTTGTTCCGCTGTACTCATCAGCTACTTTCAGGAAACCTGTGTAACCGATGCTGTCACCGTTTAAAGCCTGTTCAAAAGCATCCTGTTCAAAGTATTCCTGTCCTTTGAAAAGAGCTGCTTGTGCTTTTTCTTCACGTGGTTCAGCATAGAGGTTTTTGTACATGATAAAACCTGCTACAATAATAATCACAGCAACAACACCGCCAATAATTGCGTTTTTGTACTTGATAAGAAATGCTTCCGATTGTGTCAGTGCATCTTCTACGTTCAGATGTTCGTTCTGATTCTTTTGTTCTGCCATTTTATATGATTCTTTTTGTTATTATTCACAGTTTGATATTTCGACTCGCAAAAGTAGTTTTTTTATATCTACAAATGAAATTTAGAAGCATCTTTTTTTGTTTTACACCCGAAAACCACGAAAATCTTGCTACTTTTGTGAACAAATTAACGTGTGCACAATGATACTGAAACGAATATCTATATTAAATTATAAGAATCTGGAAGAGGTGGAGCTGGGATTCTCTGCCAAACTGAATTGTTTTTTCGGACTGAATGGGATGGGGAAGACGAATCTGCTGGATGCAGTGTATTTCTTATCCTTCTGTAAAAGTTCCGGCAATCCGATTGATTCTCAGAATATTCGTCATGAACAAGACTTCTTTGTCATCCAGGGTTTCTATGAAGCGGAGGACGGAACTCCTGAAGAGATTTATTGTGGAATGAAACGCCGTTCGAAGAAACAATTTAAACGGAATAAGAAAGAATATAGTCGTTTCTCGGATCACATCGGCTTCCTGCCTTTGGTGATGGTTTCACCTGCCGATTCTGAATTGATAGCCGGAGGGAGTGATGAACGTCGCCGGTTTATGGATGTAGTGATTTCGCAGTATGATAAAGAATATCTTGAAGCACTGATACGGTATAATAAAGCATTGGCGCAGCGTAACACATTGCTGAAGAGTGAGTTCCCGGTGGAGGAAGAATTGTTTCTTGTATGGGAGGAAATGATGTCTCAAGCCGGTGAAATCGTTTTCCGGAAGCGTGAAGCGTTTATCCGGGAGTTTATTCCTATTTTCCAATCTTTCTATTCTTTTATTTCGCAGGATAAAGAGGCTGTGGGATTATCTTATGAGTCTCATGCACGGGATGCTTCTTTGTTGGAAGTGTTGAAGCAGAGCAGGGAGCGGGATAAGATAATGGGGTTCTCTTTGCGGGGGATTCATAAGGATGAGTTAAATATGCTGTTGGGCGAATTTCCGATAAAGAAAGAAGGCTCGCAGGGACAGAATAAGACATATCTGGTGGCGTTAAAATTGGCACAGTTTGATTTCTTGAAACGTACGGGCAGAACTGTTCCTTTATTATTATTAGATGATATTTTTGATAAACTGGATGCTTCCCGTGTAGAGCAAATAGTGAAGTTAGTGGGCGGAGACAATTTCGGGCAGATATTTATAACGGATACGAACCGGGGGCATCTGGACCGTATTTTACATAAGGTAGGTAGTGATTATAAGATATTTCGTGTAGAAGAGGGTACAATTCAAGAAATGGAGGCTGACGATGAAGCGCAATGATGCCGAACAAATAGGAAAACTGATTCAACAGTTTCTTCGTCAGGAGAGTTTGGAGTCTCCGCTGAACGAACAAAGACTGTTGGATGCCTGGCCTCAAGTCTTAGGACCGGCGGCGGCTTATACCAGCAATCTTTATATTCGTAATCAGACATTGTATGTGCATCTTACTTCTGCTGCTCTCCGGCAGGAGTTGATGATGGGGCGTGAGGTATTGGTGCGCACACTCAATCAGAGAGTCGGTGCTATGGTTATTACAAACATTATTTTTCGTTGAGGAAAGGGATTCTGTCTATAACCTTTATACCCAGCTTGCGAAGTGTTTCGGTTGCACGGCTGTAATAAAAAGGATTTTCCAGATATTGATTATTGTGAGCATCTACACCGATGATAGCGGTGCAACCTTCATGGGCGGCTACTTTCCAGAAATCCGGGTAAGGAATGGTGGTGATTCCATGAATGTCATTATACTCTTCATAACCAAGATTATATTCCAACGGTAGGTTTAACCGTGCTGCTGTCCGGCAGATATGTCTGCTGACCAGTTTGCAATGATGATCGAATTCCGGGTAGGAACGCATGAATAAATCCGGATGGGCAAGGTAGGCAAATAGTCCGCTTTCCATCCCTTCAATAGCACTCTCTTCGTAGAGCTCGAGCATGTCTACCGAATCTGTATTCCGGCCGAAATAGGGAAACTTCTCATCTGTATGAAAATGGTGATTTCCGAAAATGATGTAATCCAGCTTATATTCTTTGATGATTCCTTTTAACCAGTGTATATATTCAGGAAAGTATTCACATTCCAATCCTATTTTTATACTGATTTGATTCTTGTATTTTTCTTGTAGCGAACGGAGGCTTTCCACATACCCCGGCAACTCTTCAGGGAGCATGCGGATGTCGGAGATATAATTGGTGTGGTATTTCCACGGAGTGTGGTCTGAAAAGCCTATTTCTTGATAGCCGCCTTTGATGGCACTTAAAACAAATTCTTCGTCACTCCCTGTCGCATGATGGCAGCGGGTGGTATGGGTGTGATAATTCGTCTTCATTGATTGTTATAATTATATCCATGCGGACGTCGAATGATTCCGCAGGAACTTCTTCTACTAATTGAAATGGGAAACAAATCCCAGCTTTGTAAGCTGTTGGTATGCGTGGCAAGAGGCGGTCGTAGTATCCTTTTCCTCGTCCCAAACGATTACCTTTTGCGTCGAAAGCGACTCCGGGAACGACGATGAAATCGATGGCTGCATAGTCTGTGAATGCTTCCCCGGTTGGTTCTTCTATGCCATAGACACCGCAAATTGACATATTTTTGGGGCCCGTATATATCCGAAGCTCCAAATCATCGCCTACCACTACGGGGAGCAAGATTCGTTTCTTATTGCTCCATTTTCGGATAAACTCATGTGTGTCTACTTCGTCATTTAGCGAATGGTATAGTAGTACGGTATTGGCCGCCCTGAAAGCCGGATGGGCTTCAAGGGCGGTCAGTATGTTAGCTGATTGCAGCTTTCGCATAGTCGAATCCGCGTGTTGGGTCTTCAGTAATGCTATACGCTTGCGCAGTTCTTTTTTTCTTTCCATCTTTTTTGTCCTTCGTCACTTCTTCCTCTTCAACGGCTACCGGAGCTTTTGGGAAAGCTTCTCCTTTTTCGAGTATCTCAATGCCTTTAATGACGGTAGCATCTGTCTTGTTAAAATATTGAAGATAAGCTTCCAGTCCAAGCATATTGTAGATGATGTTACCAAAAAGGTTCTTCTCCAAAAGTTTGTATGACTTCTGAATGAGGATATTTCTTCTTTTCACTCCTTTGCTGTCGGCAAAACGGACAAACTGTTCTACCAATCCCTGATGACGAAGGTAATTCAGCAATTCTTCCTCTGTTTCATATTGGCTAAGTTTCTTCCGGTTATTGTCGGTGTACTGGAATGTGAATTGAATAGTCAGTCCCCGGTTGATAACAGTAGAAAGATAAGAGGTGACTCCCGTTGTATCTTGCGGTACGAATATATCCGGCATGATACCACCACCGCCATAAACAGTACGTCCCAGGCTGGTGTTATAACGTTCGCTCTCATTCTGCTTGATACTGTCGCGTGAGAAAAATTCCCCATGTTCGTAACGGGTATATAAATCCAGTTCGTAGTTACGATCTTTACCGCTTTCGTATGGACGTTGGATGCAGCGTCCGGATGGAGTGTAGTAGCGGGCGATTGTCAGGCGGATAGCCGAACCATCACTGAAGTCGATCGGTTGTTGCACGAGTCCCTTACCAAAGGAACGGCGTCCTACAACTGTACCCCGGTCGTTATCCTGAATAGCTCCGGTGAAGATTTCACTGGCAGAAGCAGAACCTTCGTCAATCAATACGACGAGTGGCATTTTCTGACAGCTACCTGTACCGTTGGCGAATTCTTCTGCACGTGGATATTTACGGCCTTGAGTGTATACGATTAATTTGCCTTCGGGCAGGAACTCATTCACCATGCGGATGGCTGCTTCCATATATCCTCCGGTGTTACCGCGGAGGTCAATGATCAGACCTTTGCATTTTTTATGGTTGAGTTGTGCCAGTGCATTCAACAATTCTACATGGCTGGTACGTCCGAATTTGCTGACTTTCACGTAACCAATGTCATCGTTTAGCATATAAGCTGCATCAACGGTATTTTGAGGAATGTCTCCACGGGTAATGTTGAAATGCAATAAGTCTTTTTCTCCTGTTCGTTTGATACCTAATTTCACTTGTGAACCTTTCGGGCCTTTCAGAGTGCGCATAGCCCGTTCGTTGGTTACTTTCTTACCGACAAACAAACTGTCGTCCACGGTAACAATACGGTCGCCCGCCATCAATCCTATCTTTTCAGAAGGGCCACCCTGAACGACTGCATTCACATGAATGGTGTCGTTCTGTATGGTAAACTGGATACCGATTCCGCTAAAGCTACCTTCCAGTTCCGAGTTGACTTCTTCGAGATTTTGGGCAGGGATATAAGTTGAATGTGGATCTAATTCGGCCAGAATCTGCGGCATGGCTTTTTCCACTAAATCGGCCATGTTTACGGTGTCGACATATTGATCGTCTACAATGCGTAACAATGCGTTTAGCTTATTGGAGGAACCGTTGATAATACCCAAACGGTTGCCGGCAAAATGCTTGGCATAAAATGTACCGATAAGAATCCCGACTACCACGCTGACTGCTATGATGACAGGTGTAAAACGTGAAGAGTTTTTTGTACTCATGTCTATTCCTTTTTTAAAACGTTCGTCTTCTTATTTATTCGGAGAGGAATGGTTATCTAATTCTGTGTAGATAACTTCGATTCCCGCCCGTTTTAATAACTCAATTCCATCTTCCAGGCGGTAATGTTCGGAGTAAACTACCCGTTTGATCCCTGCCTGTATGATTAACTTCGCACATTCGATGCAAGGAGAGGCGGTGACGTACATGGTAGCACCGTCGCTACTGTTGTTTGAACGTGCTATTTTGGTAATGGCATTTGCTTCCGCATGCAGAACGTATGGTTTTGTCAGATTGTTTTCATCTTCGCATACATTCTCAAAACCGGAAGGCGTTCCGTTATATCCATCGGAGATAATCATTTTATCTTTAACAATTAAAGCTCCTACTTTACGGCGTTGGCAATAGGAATTTTCAGCCCATATACTGGCCATGCGTATATAACGTTTGTCAAGTTCTAATTGTTTCTTTTCAGTGTCCATGTTGTTTACTATTTATTACTAACTACCCGGAAAACCATACGGAAAGTTTGTTTACCGGATGCCGGTTTGTATAAAAGGTATAAGTTGTTACTGTCTCCTTCGTAAGATGTAGCAGCATTAAGCCCCTCTATGAAATTTTTGGCGAGTTTGTCGTTACCATAATTACCTGCAGTGGTAACAGTAGCTTTAAAGCTGTTGTTTTTGGCATTGGCGCTCCATTTTCCTTCAAAAGTACTGGTTGCAATGACAGTTCCTTTTATATTTCCGTTCATAACATCTCCATCTACTGTACCATCAAATACGATATTGTATGTACCATTCTTATTAAGTTCTTTGATACTTGCTTTTTCTTGTTCCTCATTTTCCCAGAAGGGAAACATCTCATGACCTCCATCCACAGTGATATAATTTAGTTTCCACGTTTTTCCTGTAAAGATAGCGGCTACATCGTCCGAATCATTACACCCTGAAAATAAAGGAAGCAATAGTAATAATCCTACTATTTTATAGATATTCTTCTTCATACGGTTATGTTTAATACCTTATACTTAATACTTATTTCTTTATTCCATTTCTGATTAATAAAGCATCAATACTTGGTTCCTGTCCGCGGAAACGTTTATAAAGTACCATTGGATGTTCCGTTCCTCCTTTCGACAGAATATTATTGCGGAACGAGTTTGCAACTTCCTGATTGAATATTCCTTTTTGCTTGAACAATGAGAAAGCATCGGCATCCAGTACTTCCGCCCATTTATAGCTATAGTATCCGGCGGCATATCCACCAGCAAAGATATGGGAAAACTGCGTACTCATGCAAGCTTCTGGTACAATCGGCAATATTTGTGCATCCTTCCAGGCTTCCTGTTCATAAGCTTTCACGTCTCCTTCAAAAGGAGTGTTGCGAGTATACCACGCCATATCAAGTAAACCGAAACTTAGTTGTCGCAGACAAGCATAGGCAATATTAAAATTAGAAGCGTCTACAAGACGTTTTATTAATTCATCCGGTAAAACTTCTCCTGTCTGATAATGACGGGCAAATGTATTGAGGAAATCTTTCTCTATGGCGAAGTTCTCCATAATCTGCGAAGGAAGCTCCACAAAGTCCCAATATACATTGGTTCCGCTTAAACTTCTGTAAGTGGAATTGGCAAACATACCATGCAGGCTATGTCCGAACTCATGCAAGAATGTTTCTACTTCATTGAATGTTAATAAAGCAGGCTTATTCTCGGTTGGCTTGGTAAAGTTCATCACAACGGATACATGCGGACGGCTGTTTTCGCCAGTCTTTTTATCTATCCATTGGTCTTTGTAACTCGTCATCCAAGCTCCGGCGCGCTTACCTAAACGCGGGTGGAAGTCAGTATATAAGACGGCTAAGAATTTTCCGTCTTTATCAAACACTTCAAAGGCTTCCACTTCTTTATGGTAAACCGGAATTTCTGTATTTTTCCGGAAAGTAATTCCATATAACTTTTCAGCTAGTCCAAACACTCCTTTCTTCACTTGTTCCAATTCAAAGTAAGGACGGAGCATTTCTTCATTGATATTGAATTTTTTGTCTTTCAGTTTGTTTGAGTAATAACTCCAGTCCCAAGGCATTACAACGAAATCATCTCCCTGCTCTTCGCGGGCCAGTTCTTGAATTTCTTTGTATTCTTGTTGTGCGGTAGGAGCGTATGCTTCCAGCAGTTGGTTGAGCAGCTTGTATACAGACTCACTGTTTTCAGCCATTCTTTTCTTTAGCGTATATTCCGCATAATCTTTGTATCCCAATAGCTGGGCTATTTTCATACGTGTATTGGCTATATTTTTTACGATATCGATATTATTGAATTCGTTATCGTGCGTACATTTTGTATTGTAAGCCATATACAATTTCTGGCGTAAATCACGATTGTCGGAATACGTCATGAAAGGAACGTAGCTTGGAGCATGAAGCGTGAACGCCCATCCTTCTTTTTCTTCGCTCTTGGCTGTTTCAGCAGCAGCTTCTATGATAATTTCGGGTAATCCGGCGAGACTTTCCTTTTTTGTCAACAGCATCTGATAGGCATTTGTTTCTTTCAGGTTGTTTTCACTGAAAGTAAGCGTCAGTTTACTCAACTCGTTAGTCAGGCGGCGGTACTCTTCCCGCGCTTCTCCTTCCAAATTGGCACCATGACGAACAAAACTGTTGTATGCATTTTCCAGTAACTGTTTTTGTTCCTGTGTCAGTTGCAAAGTCTCTTTCTGGTTATACACTTCTTTCACACGTGCGAATAACTTTTCATTCAGTGTGATATTATTGCTGTGTTCACTAAGCAACGGCATAATCTTTTGAGCGAGTTCTTGCAGATCGTCATTCGTTTCTGCGCTCAACATATTACCGAAGACGGCAACTACTTTATCCAGTAATTCCCCTGATGCTTCGAAAGCTTCTATCGTATTGCTAAAATCAGCCTTTTCCGGATTCTGTATGATAGCCTCTATTTCAGCATTTTGCAGCTTGATTCCTTCAAGGATAGCAGGCTCATAATGTTCTGTTTCAATCCGGTCGAACGGCACGGTTCCGTGCGGCGTATGGTATTGCCCGTAGAAAGGATTCTGGGCGTTTGTTATATTGCTCATAGTGCAAACTAGTATCAATGTTATTAATAATCTCTCCATAGAAGTACAAAGCTACTAAAATTGTCGCTTATTCAACGGATAACACGTTGCTTTTTAACAATATATAAAATGAAATGTATAAAAAAACCGCTACGGTTTCCCGCAGCGGTTTTCTATATGGTTCAAGCTTCTAATTAAGCGTTAACTGATGCCATGTGAGCGATCAAGTCAAGAACTTTGTTAGAGTAACCGATTTCGTTGTCATACCAAGATACAACTTTAACGAAAGTATCAGTCAAAGCGATACCTGCTTTAGCGTCGAAGATAGAAGTACGAGCGTCACCTAAGAAGTCAGAAGAAACTACTGCATCTTCAGTGTAACCCAGGATACCTTTCAATTCGCCTTCAGAAGCTTCTTTCATTGCAGCGCAGATTTCAGCGTAAGTAGCCGGTTTAGCCAAGTTAACTGTCAAGTCAACTACAGATACGTCCAAAGTCGGAACACGCATAGACATACCAGTCAATTTGCCGTTCAATGCAGGGATTACTTTACCTACAGCTTTAGCAGCACCAGTAGAAGAAGGGATGATGTTGCCAGAAGCAGCACGACCACCTCTCCAGTCTTTCATAGAAGGACCGTCAACTGTTTTCTGAGTAGCAGTTGTAGAGTGAACTGTAGTCATCAAACCGTCAAGGATACCGAACTTGTCGTTCAATACTTTAGCGATAGGAGCCAAACAGTTAGTAGTACAAGAAGCGTTAGATACAAATTGAGTACCTTTTACGTATGTCTTTTCGTTTACACCGCAAACGAACATCGGAGTGTCATCTTTAGAAGGAGCTGACATTACAACATATTTTGCACCAGCTTCGATGTGAGCCTGAGCTTTGTCTTTGCTCAAGAACAAACCTGTAGATTCAACAACGTATTCTGCACCTACTTCGTTCCATTTCAAGTCAGCCGGATTTCTTTCAGCTGTGATACGGATAGCTTGACCGTTAACGATCAATTTGCTGTTTTCAACATCTGCTTCGATAGTACCGTCGAATTGACCGTGCATTGTATCATACTTCAGCATGTAAGCCAAGTAATCAACCGGGCAAAGGTCATTGATACCTACGATTTGAATATCGTTTCTTGTCATTGCAGCGCGGAAAACGAAACGTCCGATACGTCCGAATCCATTAATACCTACTTTAATCATTTTGTTTAAACTTTTAAGGGTTTTATAATATTTGTTCAAATATCTCTCTACCTCCGCACTTGTTTTATTTTCAAATGCGGTGCAAAATTACAAAAATGTTTTTATATTCGCGCATTAAATTCACATTAAATATTGAAAAAAGATGGGAAAGAGTACATTTTTACAGGACTTTAAGGCGTTTGCCATGAAAGGTAACGTCATAGACATGGCTGTCGGTGTTGTTATTGGTGGTGCGTTTGGAAAAATCGTATCATCATTGGTTGCTAATGTTATTATGCCTCCGATTGGTTTATTGGTTGGCGGTGTGAACTTTACGGATTTGAAATGGGTGATGAAAGCGGCAGAGATCGGTGCTGACGGTAAGGAGATAGCTCCGGCTGTGACATTGGATTATGGCCAGTTTCTGCAGGCCACCTTTGATTTTCTGATTATCGCTTTTGCTATATTTTTATTTATACGTTTGATCACGAAACTGACAACTAAAAAACAGGCAGAAGTAGCGGCTGCTCCTCCAACTCCTCCTGCGCCAACGAAAGAAGAAGTTTTGTTGACGGAGATACGTGATTTGCTGAAAGAAAAAAATAATTGATTCTAATTAAAATAAAGGAGATTTCGGGTGTAAACTTGTGAATCTCCTTTATTTTTCTCTTCATTATTAATATAGATTGCGTACTTTTTTCTACTTTTGCAACTCAATTTATTCAAAATCCAACCATTGATATGCAGGAAAAAATAATAATTCTTGATTTCGGTTCGCAGACAACACAGCTTATAGGCCGCCGTGTACGTGAATTGGATACGTATTGTGAAATCGTTCCTTATAACAAGTTTCCTAAAGAAGACCCGACTATTAAAGGAGTCATTCTCTCCGGAAGCCCTTTTTCGGTTTACGATAAAGATGCTTTCAAAGTAGATTTGAGTGAAATTCGTGGTAAATATCCGATATTGGGTATTTGTTATGGTGCACAGTATCTGTCATACACCAATGGCGGAAAAGTGGAACCGGCCGGAACGCGTGAGTATGGACGTGCTCATTTGGCTTCTTTCTGCAAAGATAATGTACTGTTTAAAGGAGTGCGTGAGGAGTCGCAGGTGTGGATGAGTCATGGAGATACGATTACTGCTATTCCTGATAATTTCAAGAAAATAGCTTCAACAGATAAAGTAGAGATTGCTGCTTATCAGATAGAAGGGGAGCAGGTATGGGGTGTCCAGTTCCATCCGGAAGTATTCCATAGTGAAGACGGAACTCAAATCCTGAAGAACTTTGTGGTAGATGTTTGCGGCTGCAAGCAAGATTGGTCGCCGGCTTCTTTTATTGAGAGCACGGTTGCCGAACTGAAAGAACAGTTGGGTGATGATAAGGTTGTTCTCGGTTTGAGTGGTGGAGTCGATTCATCGGTTGCGGCAGTGCTGCTGAATAAAGCTATCGGCAAGAACTTGACTTGTATCTTTGTAGATCATGGTATGCTGCGTAAGAATGAGTTCAAGAATGTGATGAAAGACTACGAATGTCTTGGTTTGAATGTGATTGGCGTTGATGCCAGCGAAAAGTTCTTTACGGAACTGGCTGGTGTGGCCGAACCGGAAGCTAAACGTAAGATTATAGGTAAGGGTTTCATCGATGTGTTCGATGTAGAAGCTCATAAGATCAAAGACGTGAAATGGTTGGCTCAAGGTACAATCTATCCGGATTGCATCGAGTCATTGTCTATCACGGGTACAGTGATAAAGAGCCATCATAATGTAGGTGGACTTCCTGAAAAGATGAATCTGAAATTATGTGAGCCACTTCGTTTGTTGTTTAAGGATGAAGTTCGTCGGGTAGGTCGTGAGTTGGGTATGCCGGAACATCTGATTACCCGCCATCCGTTCCCGGGACCGGGGCTGGCAGTGCGTATTCTGGGTGATATTACTCCTGAAAAAGTACGTATTCTGCAGGATGCTGATGATATCTTTATTCAGGGATTGCGTGACTGGGGATTGTATGATAAAGTATGGCAGGCAGGAGTTATCTTGTTGCCAGTACAGTCTGTAGGCGTGATGGGAGATGAACGTACGTACGAAAGAGCAGTTGCTTTACGTGCTGTGACATCTACAGATGCCATGACAGCCGACTGGGCGCATCTGCCTTATGAATTTATGGGTAAGGTATCGAATGATATTATTAATAAGGTGAAGGGAGTGAACCGTGTAACCTATGATATCAGTTCTAAACCACCAGCAACCATTGAGTGGGAATAATAACACTTTATAATCTAAAAATAGCCTCAATAGGAATTCCTGTTGAGGCTATTTTTATGATGAATAGGTCTTTTTATAATGAGCCAGTCCGTATCTATTCGCTTACCAGCTTCTGTGCATCCGGAATAAGAATCTCTTTCCGGCGTAATTCTAATAATCCTTTGTCTTGTAGCTCATTGAGTGCTTTTGAAGTATTCAGCCGGGTGTCATCTAAGTAGCGGGCAAGATCGTCCATCTTCATTTTGAATATCTTTTCTCCCTGAATCTTTTCACAATGCAACAGAAAAAAGCGAATGATTTTCTCTGTTAAATCCTGTGTCGGCTCTTCCCATAAGCGGGAGTAAAGATTTTGTGCCCGGTTACTTACGATATTCATATAGTTGAGCCGGAATATTTCATATTTGAACAGATCGCTAAGTACAAATGCTTTGCTGATACTGACAGTATGCGCTTCTGTATGTGCCACATAAGTAGAAGTGTAATGGGTGTTCATGCCAAACAGCGACTGTGGTTCCAGCAGGTAAGGTGCTTCCATCTGTTCAATGACGGTGTATATATTTTCTTTGGAATTTGTGACGATAGAAACCTCGCCTTTTAACAGGAAGCAGAGTTGTTTACACGGACTACCACTCTCAATGATAGTTTCTCCTACTTTATGCTTGATAAAGTGTAGCTTGACCTTATCCAGAATACTTGTGAAATCTTCATGACAAAGACCTTGAAATAAAGGCAATTGGAGCAAAGTGTCGAACATTGTTTCCATATGTTGTAATCTCTTGTTAATCGTACAAATTTACTCATAATACAACACGGCTGTCAATATCTGACCCTTCTTTTTGTTTTTTTTATTGTTTGAATGTATAAAAATAGAGTATATTTGCAGAAAAAAAGGAGGAAATTATGTTTGCAGGCTTCAATTGGCAACAGATGGTTAGTGCGTTTATCGTACTTTTTGCCGTGATAGACATTATCGGCTCTATACCTATTATAATTAACCTGAAAGAAAAGGGGAAAGATGTGAATGCAATGAAAGCTACCGTCATCTCTTTTGTTTTGTTGATCGGATTTTTCTATGCGGGAGATATGATGCTGAAACTCTTCCATGTAGATATCGAATCGTTTGCAGTTGCCGGTGCGTTTGTTATCTTCCTCATGTCTTTGGAGATGATTTTGGATATTGAGATTTTCAAAAATCAGGGTCCTATCAAAGAAGCTACTTTGGTGCCGCTTGTCTTTCCTTTGTTGGCAGGTGCCGGAGCTTTTACTACTTTGCTTTCTCTTCGGGCGGAATATGCCAGTGTTAATATCATTATAGCTTTAGTATTGAACATGATTTGGGTTTACTTTGTAGTGAGTATGACTGGTCGTGTAG
This sequence comes from Bacteroides sp. D22, assembly GCF_000163675.1. Taxonomy (NCBI): domain Bacteria; kingdom Pseudomonadati; phylum Bacteroidota; class Bacteroidia; order Bacteroidales; family Bacteroidaceae; genus Bacteroides; species Bacteroides sp. D22. Next base: position 14,296 of record NZ_GG774803.1, read on the forward strand.
AACGTTTCTTGGGAAAAGGTGGTATCTATATTATTCGTAAGTTTTTTGGTATCATCTTATTGGCTATTTCTGTAAGGTTGTTTACGGCCAATATAACGTTATTGATTGAAGCGTTGCATCGGTCTTGATTAATAATCTAATCTTTACTTGTTTTCTACTTGTTATTTTTGTATATTTGACGATTCAGGGTCGACGCATTATATTTTTTACTATCTTACAACTTGTATTTTATTTTTATATTATTGACTATTAGTGTATTATCTATTGTATATGTCGATTATTTTCCTTATCTTTATAAGATATTATAAAACATAAACTAACATGAAAATTGGCATAATTGACCTTTGTAAACAAATAGAAGATCCTAGGATGAACCGCAAAAAAGTACATAAATGGAAACTATTATCTATATATCCATTGCTGCTGTAATCTGTGG
>NZ_GG774803.1:14938-35676 GCF_000163675.1 Bacteroides sp. D22
TAATACCAAACCGGAGGAGATTGCATCTGCCATCAGACAGCATTGGTCTATTGAGAATAATCTTCATTGGCAATTGGATGTTACCTTTCGAGAAGACTACAGTAAAAAGGTGAAAAATGCAGCCAGAAACTTTTCGGTGGCAACAAAGATGGCACTTACCATACTAAAGAAGGATAAAACAACAAAAGGAAGTATGAATCTGAAAAGACTAAAAGCCGGATGGGATGAAAAATATTTGTCACAACTTTTACAGAACAATAATTTTTAATGCGTCTGCCCTGTTTGACGATTTTACTTATACTTTTCACTAGGGTGAGAAGAGCTTGTCATCGAGGTGAAAAGGGCTTCTCATTCGGGTGATAATGTCTCATCATTTTAGTGAGAGGTTACTGATGTTGGTAATAAACTACAAGGATGTTGGTGAGAAATGGTGAGGATGTCGGTGTCCTTATGAAGGAGAAACTAATATATAACCGTAAAGATGGCAGTACAATTTGAGTTTTATAAGAATCCTGGAACGGGAGAAGAAGGAGAGGAAGAGCAATATCATCCCCGAGTTGTTAACTTCAATTCTGTGAGTACTGAATATTTGGCAGCTGAAATTCATAGAGCTACAACGTTCGGTGAGGCAGAGGTTGAAGGCGTTCTGATGTCATTAAGTCATTTCATGAGCTCTCATCTTAAAAATGGTGAACGTGTACATTTGAAAGGGATAGGATATTTTCAGGTGACGTTGCAGACTACAGAACCGGTATATGATGTTAAGACACGTTCTGATAAAGTTTCTTTCAAAGCTATTCGTTTTCAGGCGGATAAAGAACTCAAAGGTGAATTATATGACATGCATATACAACGTTCGAAATGGAAGTGCCATTCGGCTGTCCTTTCAGAGGAAGAAATTGATCGGCGTTTGACGGAGTTTTTCACTACTCACCAAGTCTTGATTCGGCGTAATTTACAATCCATTTGCCAGTTTACTCAAATTATGGCATCGCGTCATATACAACGTTTGAAAGAACAAGGTAAAATAGAGAATATAGGAACTCGTTTTCAACCGATTTATGTGCCCAGATCCGGGTATTATGGAAAATAAACCATCCCTGATACTGGGTGGAGAGGCGTAAGTAGGGCCGGAAAATCATGATAGGGGGGCTGGATATGGGTATATTGGATGTAGATAAATATTTAATATGTGTCTTTGCATTACTTGAACGTCTCCTGTCATAGTTGCAGATAGATGGGAATTTCTTGTTTGTCATGAAAAGACCTCTGTTATTAAGTTAACCTTATTGTATATAAGTAAAAAGAAAAAATCACGGAACAATGAAACAAAAACGATATTTGTTGATCAGCCTTCTCATTTTCTGCTTGTTTGTAACATTGCAATGGGGCTATGCAAATACTACTATATTGTCCAATTATCGTTATGGACTTACCTTCAAAGCACATACTGTTAATCAGGATCAAAGAACAAGTCTTGATCTGACTCCGGATAGAAGTCTGCATCTGGGTAATAAGTTCTCGCTTAGTTTTGACATTAAGTTGAGAGAGGAATTGCATACTTATGGATATGTGTTTAGAATAATCTCCGACGATACTTCTTCTTGCTTGGATTTTATATCTTATCAACTACGATCCAGATTCAATTTTATATTGAACAAAGGTAGTTCGATTGTTGAGAATGTGGATTTTATAGACAGTACTCAAATAGTAAAGGATGAGTGGATTAAGATAAGGCTTGATTTCACAGAACAGGGGATTAAGATTTCGGTGAATGAGGCTACTCAAATGATGCGTCATTCTTTTAAAGACTTTAACAGTCTAAGTTTCTTATTTGGAAGCAATAGGCATCCAAAGTATTATACGACCGATGTTCCTCCCGTTAGTTTGCGTAACATTGAATTGTATAATCAGGATGGTAGAATAATACGATGCTGGAAGCTGGCCTTGCATAACAGAAAAGGAGAAACAATGGATGAAGTAGAGGCTCAACGTGCAATTGTTCAAAATGGCATTTGGGAAATAGATAGACATTATAACTGGCAGAAAGAGAAATCCCTGAAATTTGATAGTAAGAAGTTTCAATGTCAAAATCTTCAATTAGCTTATGATAGTATAGGTGGTAGGATATTTATGGTACTAAAAGAGAAGGTATTGGTCTACCATGTCGATAATAAACAGGTAGATACTCTATCAGTTGAAAAAGGAGAACCTTATTTTGGAGTATCCAGACAGGTTATTTATTCTGCTGCTACTGACGAGTTGATTTCCTATTCTACTGAACATCCTCTTTTAAGCAAATATAATTTTGCCACGCATGAATGGTCGATTCCTTCTACGTGGGAAGTGGACTCCAGACAGCATCATAATCGTATGATAGATCCGGAAACCAATCATTTGATCCTTTTTGGAGGATATGGACGCCATACTTATAATGCAGATTTTGTGGAAAAAGGTTTGAATGACGGAGATCAATGGCAAATTATTTCTTTGGATTCCTGTATCACTCCTCGGTATTTAAGTGCTATGGGCATTGAGGATAAAGACCACATTCTTATAATGGGCGGGTATGGAAGCTGTTCAGGAAAGCAGGAAGAGTCTCCACAGAATTACTATGATCTTTATCGGTTGAATATCCGGGATAAATCATGTTCTAAAGTGTGGTCTTTTTTTAATGAAGGCGAGCATTTTACGTTTAGTAATTCAATGATAATAGATACTGTCGCTGATAAGTTGTATGCTTTGGTTTATAATAATGATCGTTTCCATACCAATCTCAACTTGTGCAGTTTTGATATTTGTACCTCAAATCCACAATCCAAAATAGTAAGTGATTCTATCGAATATGATTTTCTGGATATTAAGTCTTATTGTGATTTATTTCTTTATCAAGACCAGATGTTGTATGCTTTTGTTGTTCAGGAGAAGATACCGGGTGAGGCAGTTTTAGATGTATATTCTTTAGTATATCCTCCTTTATCGTCAGATGAGATTTATATGGAAAAGAACAAAGATTGTCATTTTTCTACATGGGTTATCTATGGAAGCATTTTAATATGTCTGGTATTCTTCTTCTTCGTTATTGTATATGTCTACAAGAAAAAGAAAAGTAAAACAACTGGAGTTTCGATGACTATTTCCAAAGTGGAATATGGAGAACAAGAGATTGCTAAGCCATCTAACAGAAAAATATCTGCAATTTTACTTCTTGGTGGTTTTCAGGTCTTTGATAAACAAGGGAATAATATAACGGGTGAATTTACGCCTACTCTTAAATTACTTTTTCTTTTCCTATTGCTAAACTCCATCAAAGGTGGAAAGGGAACAACTTCACAAAGATTGGAAGAGACTTTTTGGTTTGATATGAGTAAAACGAGTGCAGCCAACAACCGTAGGGTTAATATCCGTAAACTTCGGCTAATTCTTGAGACGGTCGGGGAAGTACAGATTGTTAATAAAAATGATTATTGGTATATTGATATGGGTAAAGATACCCTATGTGATTATCATCAGGTATGCCAGATCTTAAATGCTTTTGAATTCTATAATTCTTCTAATAAAGAAATGATTGTCAACTTTGTAGAGTTGGCATCTTTGGGGGTGTTGCTGCCTAATGTAAGTACGGAATGGGTGGATGAATATAAATCGGAGTATTCTCATAACGTTATAGAACTACTTCTTTCTATCAGTGTTCGTGAAGAGATTGGGAAAGACAACAAACTATTGCTGAAAATAGCGGATATTATACTGATGCATGACTGTACGGATGAAGATGCTATTCGTATAAAGTGCAGGGCGTTATTTCTGTCTGGACAAAAAGGACTTGCTAAACAATGTTTTGATAAGTATTGTGCTGATTATAACCGTTTATTGAATACTTCTCCCGAATTTACATACGATGATGTGATTTGTGAGAGCTGATAGGTGGAATTTATTTTTTGAATGAAATAAATTTTGCATTAAAAGTGCATTAATGATTTCCCGGAAGTGGCTTTATTGCTTTCGGGTTCTTTTATTTTCTTCATAAGAGGGCAAAATATTTCTATTTTTTTCTCTTTGTTTATCAGGTACTTATATGGAATGTGATAAGAAAAATCATATTATTAATATGAAATTAATGTTGTGATAATGCCTCTCATATACTTTCGCAGTACCAATTAATCGCAAATCTATCGAGTTATGAAGTGTACTGATACCTCTTGAGTAGGTTCATGATTCATAGTGATCTATAATAGATGATTGATTGAACAATATATCAACTTAATTTATAATTTATGAAAGCACGCATTTGCAAAGAGAAGCACTGGAATGTGCATTTAAGGTTCTTTCTTGTGATGATGGGAGACTTACTGTTCTCAGTTTCTGTTCTTGCCCAAAGTAACCTGATAACGGGTAAAGTTATAGACAACGCCAGCGAACCGATTATTGGAGCCAGTATTCAATCTTCTGTGGTCGGGAAGGGAACTATCTCTAATATGAATGGAGATTTTTCCATTGAGGTTCCTGTCGGGACGGAATTAACTATTAGTTTTCTTGGTTACCGCACTCAAAAAATAAAAGTGTCTGATATGCGGTCTTTAGTTATCAAATTGCTGGAAGATACACAGGCGTTGGATGAAGTGGTAGTGGTAGGTTATGGAGTTCAGAAAAAAGAGAGTTTGACGGGTGCTATTTCTAATATTAAAAATGATGAGATTATTAAAACGAAAGCTACCAGTCTGGCACAATCACTTGAAGGGAAAGTCTCGGGATTGAAGATACGGCAGAATGACGGTGAACCGGGACAATTTCGTTCCGATATCAATATCCGTGGTTTGGGTACTCCGCTTTTCATTATTGATGGGATTGTCAGAGATGGGGCTAATGAGTTTCAGCGTCTTAATCCGGATGATATAGAAAGCATTTCTTTCCTGAAAGATGGTACTGCAGCTATTTATGGTATGAATTCGGCTAATGGAGCCATTGTTGTAACAACAAAAAAAGGATATAAAGGAAAAGCGAAAATATCCTTGTCGGCTAATTGGGGATGGTCTAAACCGACTAATATTCCTAGGATGGCAAACGCAGCTCAATATATGGAGCTTAGAAATGATGCTGCAATATTAGGAGAAGGTAATCCATTGGTTACAAAAGAAGAACTGGAATTATGGAAGACGGGTGCTTCTGGATATGCCAGTACTGATTTATACGATCATGTGATTAAGAATAGTTCTATTCAACAGCAATATACTTTGTCCTTGCAAGGAGGTTCGGATATTGTCTCATACTTTGGTAGTTTTAGCTATGCATCTGATGAAGGGTTGTTGAAATCCGGTGTTTTGGGATATGAGAAATTTACTTTTCGTTCGAATACTGATATAAAAATAGCTAAAGGATTGACCGCAGGAGTTAATTTGGCAGGTAGATATGATAAGACCAGCCAGCCATGGAACTCTTTCTATGAGATCTTCAAGCAGACCCGTGTGAATGTGCCGACTGTGCCTGCGTATGCCAATAACAATCCGGACTATTTGGCAACTCAAAGTATGGGAATTAATCCCATTGCTTTGGCGGATGCGGATATGACAGGTTATCATTATTATTATAATAAAAACTTTCAATCGACATTCACTTTAAAATATGAAGTACCGTTTGTGCAGGGATTATCTATACAAGGGCAATTAGGCTATGATTATAATCACAATAAACATAAAGGATTGAGAAAGAAGTTTTCTACTTATACATACGCTATCGAAACGGATGAATATATAGAGAATGAATACAATAATCCTTCTATGATACAAGTGAATAATAACGAAGCGAGCAGGCTTGACATGCAAGCACAAATCAGTTACAATAGGTTGTTTAATGATACACATAATGTAAGTGCTACATTGGTTTATGAAAGGAGACAGGAAAAAAGCGATTGGTCGAATATAGAACGTAAGTTTGATTTATTGACTTATGATGAAGTAGATTATGCCGGATTGAAAGATGCTGTTTCAGGGGGGATGTCCAACGAACAGGCTTTTATCTCGTATGTCGGTCGGTTTAACTATGATTACAAAGGAAGGTATTTATTAGAATTAGGATTCAGAAATGATGGTTCTTACCGCTATGCTCCTGGTAGCAGATGGGCTTTTTTCCCTATGGGGTCTATTGGTTGGCGTTTGTCGGAAGAGAAGTTTTTGAAGGAAAAGTTGGGCTTTCTTGATAATCTGAAGATCAGGGCTTCATACGGGGAGTCCGGACAGGATGCAGGTGATCCGTTCCAATATGTGTCGGGGTATAATCTTAATGTTGGTATTTATGAATTTAATGACGGAACTACCACTTCGGGCATTTCTGCTCCCTCTATTACGAATACGAATTTAACTTGGTATAAAGCTAAGTTACTTGATATAGGATTCGATCTTTCTATATTCAAAGGATTATTCTCTTTGGAGTTCGACTTATACCAAAGAAAAAGAAGCGGATTGTTAGCTACAAGAGTGGTGGCATTACCTAATACATTTGGTTCGCAACTGCCACAGGAAAATTTGAATAGTGATTTGACGAGGGGTATTGACATAACGCTCGGGCATACTAATAAGATCAGAAATTTTTCTTATAGCGTCAAAGCGAATATGAACTTAGCCCGCACCCGGATGGAGCATGTAGAAAGAGGACCTTTCACCAGTAGCATGGATCGTTGGAGAAATCAGTCTTCCGGACGTTGGAATGATTTCACATGGGGGTATCAAACTAATGGGCAATTCCAGACTACAGAGGAAATAAAATATGCTCCTGTTCAGGATGGAGAGTTGGGAAATAGCAAGGAACTGCCGGGGGATTACCGTTATGTAGATGCTAATGGTGACGGTATTATCGATGATAATGATAGAATGCCTCTCTTTTGGTCAGGTACTCCACTGATTCATTATGGCTTTAATTTGGAGGCTTCTTGGAAAAATTTCGATATCTACGCTTTGCTTCAGGGAGCGGGAATGTATACTGTCCAGTTTTCAGAGGTTTATGCCGAGGTACTGTGGTCAAAAGGAGCGAATACTCCAGCCTATTTCTATGACAGATGGCGCAAAGAAGACCCTTACAATCCGAATAGTAAATGGGTTGCCGGGAAATGGCCTGCTACCCGTTTAATACAGGATACTGGAGCTATGTATAAAGAGAGTAATATCTGGCGTCGTGATGCTTCTTATTTAAGACTCAAAACTTTGGAACTGGGTTATACATTGCCAGACAGTATTTTGAGAAAGAGTGGTATTAGTAATATACGATTCTATATTAATGGCTATAATCTTTTAACCTTCTGTGATTCTTTTGTGAAAGCGTTTGATCCGGAAAAGGTGGAAGGCTCTTATAGTGCTGGAATGAATTATCCTCTGACTAAAAGTTTTAATATTGGTTTTACTGCTAATTTCTGATAGATTATGAAATATAAGATTATACTATTGCTGAATATGGCTCTTCTTTTTGCAGGATGTACGGATATTCTGGATATAGAGCCTAATAATAAGGTGGTTGCAGACAAAGTCCTGACTACTGAAGAGGGGATTGCGATGCACATGGCAAATCTTTACGGCCGTCTTCCTATCGAGGACTTCTCTTATGCGATTGATAAGGGCTTTAATTTGGGAATTGGGAATACTGATCCGAATAATGGTGGACGGGCTGCTGCTATGTACTGTGACGAAGCGATGCATTCTGAATTCGACGAATGGGGAAGTGAAGGATTTAATTTTTGGGAAAGATATACGGATGATAAAGGTTTGTATAATGCTTCTGTTGGTATTTACACATTGATAAGGGATATTAATAACCTGTTGGAAACGATTCCTACGTTGAATACTTCCAATAATAAAAAAACATTATTGGAGGGTGAAGCTGCTTTTCTACGTGCATATACATATTTTGCTTTGGCAAAGCGGTATGGTGGAGTTTCGATTATCAAGAAAGTTCAGGTGTATAATGGAGATGTAGAAGAATTGAAAGTGCCCCGCAGCACAGAAAAGGATACATGGGATTTTATCTTGAGCGATTGTGATGACGCTATCCGGAAACTAAGTGAGTCTTCAGAAGATACTCGTCGTGCTAATAAATGGATTGCATTGGCACTGAAGTCTCGGGCAGCTTTATATGCAGCTTCGATTGCCAAATATACTCATGAGCCTTATGTGGGTCTGTCGGGGCCGGCTGTAGAACAGAAACTTGTGGGTATTGATGCTTCGGAAGCAGATCGTTATTATGAAATCTGTATGCAGTCGTCTGATGAAATAATGAAGAGTGGGTTGTATGGTTTATATGGTGCAGAGCCTCAAAGCAGAGACGAAGCTATCGTAAATTATAAAAAACTGTTTGAGGATCCAAACAGTGTATTGAATGGAACGAAGGAACCTATTTTTATTAAAGGATATACATCTGGTACCCAACTTGCACACAATTATGATATTTGGTATCGTCCTAATCAGGTAGCAAACGGCTGGCCGCATCCGGGACGTATGAATCCTTCGTTAGATCTGGCCGATATTTATGAAGATTATACGGATGACGGGCAAGGATTAAGTAAGCCTATCCGTACTCGTGTGGATAATAATGAAATTTTTTCTGGTTTTGACAGAAATGCTAACTATTATTCTTATCCAATGGATGCTCCTTATGAAATATTCAATGATAAGGATATTCGTATGTGGGCTACTATGATTCTTCCGGGTACGCAATGGAAAGGACAGAAAATCATTATTCAGGGAGGATTTATTCGTCCCGATGGAAGTTATGTGTTCAGAACAGATGCCAGTACTCAGGGGAAAGATGGAAAGACCTACTATTCGTTTGGTGCGCAGGATCAGAAAATGTATTCGGGATTTAGTTCTGTTGGTGGTAACTACACCCGTTCTGGTTTTCTTCTTCGCAAATTCTTGCAGGAAAGTAAAGACGTGACTTCTGAGTGGAATAAGGGATTTACAGACTGGATCGAATTTCGTTATGCTGAGATTCTGATGAATTATGCGGAAGCATCCATAGAACATTCGTCTGCAACGGGTGAACAGCTGAAAAAAGGAAAAAAAGCGCTTAATGCTGTTAGAAAGCGAGCTGCACACAAAGACGAAATTCCATTAACAATAGAGAATGTACGTAAAGAGCGTTTTGTTGAATTTGCTTTTGAGAATAGACGCAGATGGGATCTGATTCGTTGGAGGATATTTCATAAGGAATATGAGAACCGAATAAAGAAGTCCTTAGTTCCGTTCCTCGATTTAAGAGGAGAAACTCCTAAATACATCTTTGTACGCATGGATGCTCCTGGAGTGAACAAACATTCGTTTGATTATTCCTGGTACTATCAGGATATTCCTGGTACCGGTAGCAACGGACTTGTTCAGAATCCTTGATATATCAAAACTTTACTTTAAAGACAGAAAATATGAAAGCAACTTTTTATTTATTGACAATAATATTCTTTTCCATATGTTTTGTAGCATGTGAAAAGGACAATCTGGATATAGCCCCAAATGCTACATTCGGTGGGGAAATCCGGGATATGGAGACAGGTGAGTTGGTGGAGCAAGAGATAATCAGAGGTTCGCAGATTTATTTTATTGAACTCGGATGGGACAATCCTCCTGTTCAGGCAATGGCTGTTAAAAATGACGGAACATTCCAAAATAATCTCATGTTTGCGGGCGATTACAAAATAATTCTGAATAAGGGGAATTATATTCCTCAAGATACGATTGATTTTAGAATTAATAAAGGAAAGAATTATAAGGTGTTTGAGGTTCTGCCTTACATACGTATCGTGAATCCTGATATTAGATATAAAGGTAATAAAGTAGTAGCAAAATTCAGTTTACAGCAATATACGGTAGATCCGGTAAAGACAATCGCTCTATTTGCACATACAGAGTCCCATGTAAGTAGTAATATCCAGACAGCTAAAGTGAGTAGTGAAATAAATACTGCTGTATCACCTTTGACGGAGTACGAATTGAGCATGGATTTGAGCCAGACTACTGGAATTGAACGGGAACATAGTTATTTTTTCAGAATCGGAGCATTGAGCAGTACGTCGGAAGCTAAATATAATTATTCTCCTGCAGTAGAAATCGACTTATAAAGGAATAGGACATTTATGAAAAGAAAAATACAAGATTGCCTTGCATACAGACTGTTTTTGTTGTTACCGCTTTTCTCGTTTGGAGGATGTGTGGAGATAAAAGCTCCTGTTGATTACGTAAATCCATATATGGGAAATATTAGTCACTTGTTGGTACCGACTTATCCGACTGTCCATTTACCTAACAGTATGTTACGAATATATCCTCAAAGGGAGGATTATACAAGTAATAAATTGAAGGGATTACCTGTGATAGTGACAAGTCATAGAGGAAATTCGGCCTTCTCTATCAATCCGTTCAATAGCTTTTGTGATAGTTTAGAGAAGGGTAGTAGGTCTTCTTTTATATTGTATAATTACGATAATGAAAAGATCAAGCCTTATTATTACAGTGTTTTTTTGAGTGACTATGATATAGAGGTAAAATATGTCCCTTCTCATCAGTCGGCTTTATATCAATTAGATTTCCGGGCAGGGCAACCTGGGCTTTTGATCGGGGCGACAAATGGAGAGTTGCATGTAGAGAAAAACAAAGTTTTTGGTTATCAGCAAATCGGTTCCTATGAGACAAGAGTGTATCTTTATCTGGAAACGGACGTGGTTCCTTTACAAACGGAAGAAGGAAATACTGTCGTAATGAAATTTCCAGAGAATGATAAAAGGATTAATCTTCGTTATGGAATCTCTTTTATAAGTGTAGATCAGGCGAAAAAAAATATGGAACGCGAAGTGGCTGGAAAGGATTTGGAAACTCTTACACGAACAGGTAGAACTATTTGGAATGATGCTCTTGGAAAGATTCAGGTAAAGGGAAACTGTGAGGATAGTAAGACTATATTCTATACTTCTTTATACAGAACATATGAACGAATGGTTTGTCTTTCTGAAGATGGACAGTATTATAGTGCTTTTGACAATCAGGTTCATCAGGATAGCGGTGTTCCTTTTTATACTGATGATTGGATCTGGGATACGTATAGAGCTACCCATCCATTGAGAATATTACTGGAACCGGAACGCGAGAAATATATGATTCAGTCTTTTATCCGGATGGCTGGTCAGATGAAACATTTTTGGATGCCTACTTTTCCGGAGATAACAGGTGATAGCCGACGGATGAATTCAAATCATGGGGTGGCTACTGTACTTGACGCTTATGTAAAAGGAATTACGGATTTCGATTTAAAGGAAGCATATCGTGCTTGTAGAAATGCTATCACTGAAAAGACATTAGCACCGTGGTCGGATATGGAAGCCGGAAAGCTAGATTCTTTTTATGTGTCAAACGGATATTTTCCGGCGTTAGCTTCTGGTGAAGAGGAAGTTGTTTCCGAAGTACATAGTTTTGAGAAAAGGCAAGCTGTTGCTGTGACATTAGGTACAGTGTACGATGAATGGTGTCTGGCACAAATAGCCAGACTGCTGGATAATAAAGAGGATTACAATTACTTTTTGCAAAGAAGTTTGAACTATCATCAATTGTTTAATGCAGAAACAAAATTTTTTCATCCTAAAGATAGTGAAGGAAATTTTATCACTCCGTTTGATTATCGTTATTCCGGTGGAATGGGTGGAAGGGATTATTATGGCGAAAATAATGGATGGGTTTATCGTTGGGATGTCCCCCATAATGTAGCGGATCTTATCAAACTGATGGGAGGGAAAGAGGCGTTTGTTGATGAGCTGGAAAAGATGTTTGATACTCCTTTAGGAAAAAGCAAGTATGAATTTTTCTCCCGTTTTCCTGATCATACAGGTAATGTCGGACAGTTTTCTATGGCAAATGAACCTTGTTTACATATTCCTTACTTATATAACTATGCCAATAAACCCTGGATGACCCAGAAAAAGATTAGGGCATTACTGGAGGAATGGTTTAGAAATGATTTGATGGGGATGCCGGGAGATGAGGATGGTGGTGGCATGAGTGCATTTATTGTCTTCTCGCAGCTGGGTTTTTATCCGGTTACGCCAGGATTACCTATATATGTCATTGGAAGTCCGGTGTTTGAACGGGCAAAAATTCAGTTGAGTGATGACAAAACCTTTGAAGTATATTGCCATAATTATTCGCCGAAACATAAATACATTCAATCGGTTAAGCTGGATGGAGTGGAATGGGATAAATCTTGGTTTAGTCATGAGGAACTGATGAAGGGAAATAAATTAGAAGTAACGATGGGGGCCTATCCCAATAAGGAGTGGGCGTCTCAAGACCAGTCTGTCCCCCCTTCATTTGAAATGAGAAAATAAAGAATATGAATAATTAAAATTAAATCAATTATGATGCAGAGACTCTTTTTTATGATGATTTTTTTCTTGTCACTTTCATTGGAAAGTTGTAGCAAAGAAGATGATAATAATCCTTCTAATTCGGAGAATAACGGAGGAAATAATAATTTAGGTACAGAGTTGGATTATGATACTTTCTGCTTTTATTATGATTGGTATGGAAGTGAGGCTATTGACGGTCAATATAGACATTGGGCCCATGCTATAGCACCCGATCCTAATGGTGGATCCGGTCAGAATCCGGGGACCATTCCGGGTACACAGGAGAGTATAGCCAGTAATTTTTATCCTCAATTAGGAAGATATAGTAGTAGTGATCCTAATATTTTGACCAAACATATGGATATGTTTGTTATGGCGCGTACCGGAGTGCTGGCACTTACCTGGTGGAATGAACAGGATGAGACTGAAGCCAAGAGAATCGGTCTTATACTGGATGCAGCAGATAAGAAAAAAATAAAAGTATGTTTTCACTTGGAGCCATATCCCAGCAGAAATGTGCAGAATCTCCGGGAGAACATAGTTAAATTGATAACGAGGTATGGAAATCACCCGGCCTTCTACAGAAAGGATGGCAAACCTTTGTTTTTTATTTATGACTCTTATTTAATCGAACCTAGTGAATGGGAAAAGTTATTAAGTCCTGGTGGTTCCATTACAATCAGAAATACAGCCTATGATGCTTTGATGATTGGATTATGGACTTCTAGTCCGACAGTGCAACGGCCTTTTATTTTGAATGCTCATTTTGATGGTTTCTATACATATTTTGCAGCTACCGGGTTCACGTATGGTTCTACCCCGACTAATTGGGTAAGTATGCAAAAATGGGCAAAGGAAAATGGTAAGATATTTATTCCAAGTGTGGGTCCCGGATATATAGACACACGTATACGTCCTTGGAATGGTTCGGTAATCCGGACTAGAACGGATGGGCAGTATTATGACGCTATGTATCGAAAGGCCATTGAAGCTGGGGTTTCGGCTATTTCTATTACCTCCTTTAATGAATGGCATGAAGGGAGCCAGATAGAACCGGCTGTGCCTTACACAAGTTCCGAGTTTACTTATTTGGATTATGAGAACCGTGAACCTGATTATTATCTCACCCGCACTGCGTACTGGGTTGGGAAATTTAGAGAAAGCAAACAGTAATCATATTTATTAATAAAAAATAAACCATGAAAAAAGTCACAAAAGTAAAGATGTTGTTAATAATGCTATGTGCATTGTTTATATCAGTATGTTCTATTTCTTGTTCTGATGACGACGATAATGTGCTAAAGGTAGACACAGTAGCTTTTATAAGCCAACTGACTGATTATCAAAATCAGCTGGAAACATTGAGGGATGGATCGCAGTATGGAAATAAGACGGGAATGTATCCGGAAGAGAGCAGGGATATACTTGAACTGGTATTAATCCAGATAAAAAAGAGCATCCGGCAAATTGAAAACGGAGAAGAGACTAATCCTTCACAGGAGAAAGTGGATGAATTGATTCAGGCTGCTAAAAAAGCGATGGAGGATTTTAAAGCAACTGTGATTATAGAATATGTTTCTGTAGCTGCAGAATTGTATGTAGACGGACAAAATGACGGGTATATTGATTTTGGAGCAAGTGAGAACTATTCTAAGTTTGGTAATACTGGTGAACAAGTTTTCACTGTTGAGTTGTGGGTGAAGTTGAAATATACTTCCGGTTTTGGTAGTGTGGTGGATGTCTTTATCGAAGATGGTACCGGACATTATAGAAAAGGATGGGTAATTAATAACTTTGATAATAAGAGACTACGTATGTCGTTGGGAATGGATAATTGGGGATTGTTGGAACCTGGCATTGATTTCAGTACGACAGAGAAATGGGTTCATTTTGCAGCAGTTATTAACGAGAAAGGAGTTGATGGAGATGTTAATTCAGAAGGAAAACCTATTGTTGTAAAAGTGTATATGAATGGCGAATTGAAGGATCAGGCGACAGGGCTTGATGGTAATCCTTATAATCCGAATGATTTGGGAACATCTATGATTGCTTTTAGACATATGGGGGGGAATCTTGGTATGACAAATGACTGGAAACTATCTGGATATATCAAACATTTCCATCTTTGGAAATCTGCCAAGTCACAGGGAGAAATTAAAAAGCTGATGAATGAGGAAATTAGGGTTACAGGACAGGAAGATGATTTAGTTTGTGGATGGGAGTTTGATGCAACAGTGGAGGATGATACTAATATACCTGATTTGACAGGCAAATATTCTGCTAAGTTGCTTGGAGAGTATAAGTGGATTCCTTTGGAATAAAAGATTCTTTATCTGCTTCCTTTGGTAGGGCAGAAGCTTTTTGAGGCTGTCAGAAGTTTGGATTTACTATGTTTGGGATATTTTGTCTCTAATCAATCAGATAGTAAAACAGGCTTTTGACAGCTTTACTTTTATTTGATAAATTAAATGTGGTCTGTTTACTCTGCTATTTCAGCCCTTTAAGGGCTTTTTCCCTTCTCTTCTTCATTATTTTCCTCTTCCGTTTCATCTGCAAAAGGTTCCGGCCGTTGCGGTCCGTGATTTACGAAAACGAAAGCGCAGAGCGTTCCCATAATTCCTCCGCTAAGATGTCCTTCCCATGACATATTGGTAGGGGAGAAATAAGGAAACATATGCCATATAATTCCTCCATATAAAAAGGTGACAAGTAAAGAGATGGCAATGAGTGGAACATATTTGCGGAGAATACCACTGAAAAAGAGAAAGAAGGCAAAGCCATAGATCAGTCCGCTGGCACCGATGTGCCATCCCGGTTTTCCGATCAGGAAAGTAAGTAGTCCGCTTCCGAGCCAAATGAGAATAAAAATTTTACCGGCTATTCCCCGGTAAAAGTAAAAAAGACACCATGACAAGAAGAATAAAGGGATTGTATTTGCTAATAAATGACTGAACCCGCTGTGTATCAGCGGATGGGTTAAAATGCCGGTCAGTCCCCGTTTCTCCATAGGATATACCCCCAAGCGAGAGAAGTCCCAGTCCATTCCGACTTCCATAATCTTGAGTATATAGAGAATAAAAATAAGGAACAAAGGCTTTGCTGCAGCCAGCATGATACGCTGAATATCTTGCTTCATGACATTCTTTTCTTTAGATATTTTACGCAATACTACGAATATTTGCACAAAATCTGAAAATAAAAAGCCTTTTTATTTTTGTTTTTATCTATAATTTGTACATTTGGGCGTTATACCTATTGTATATGCTGCTATAGCCAATATACACGGTATGTAACAATAAATAGATATACGATATAATGACCAATAATTAACCTTTAATAATGCACAACTATGAGTTATTTACGATTTGACAAGACCCTCATGACGAATCTGGAAGAATCTCTTCAGAGAGAAATCCTCCGGACGAACAAAGCAGGAGCTTATCATTGTACGACGATTGTTGATTGTAACACACGCAAATATCACGGCCTGTTGGTAATTCCAGTTCCCAATCTCGACGATGAAAATCATGTGCTGCTATCTTCTCTTGATGAAACGGTAATTCAACACGGTGCGGAGTTTAACTTGGGGTTGCACAAATATCAGGGAAACAACTTTAGTCCTAACGGACACAAGTATATCCGTGAGTTTGACTGTGAGCATATCCCGGCAACGACTTACCGTGTCGGAGGTGTAATCCTCCGCAAAGAAAAAATCTTTGTACATCATGAAAATAGAATCCTGATTCGTTATACTTTACTTGATGCGCATTCGGCTACAACCCTGCGCTTCCGGCCGTTCCTTGCTTTCAGAAGTGTACGTGAGTACACTCACGAAAACCCACAGGCAAGCCGCGAGTATCAACTGGTGGAAAATGGTATTAAAACCTGTATGTATCCCGGTTATCCGGAACTTTATATGCAGTTGAATAAAAAGTGTGAATTTCATTTCATGCCCGACTGGTATCGGGGGATTGAATACCCCAAAGAACAGGAACGTGGATATGACTTCAATGAAGACCTTTATGTTCCCGGTTATTTCGAAGTGGATATAAAGAAAGGAGAGAGTATTGTATTCTCTGCCGGAACTTCAGAAGTAACTCCTCGTAGACTGAAACAAACATTTGAGGCTGAAGTAGCTGATCGTACCCCACGTGATAGCTTTTACCACTGTCTGAAAAATTCCGCTCATCAGTTCCATAACCAACAGGAAGATGAACATTATATTCTTGCCGGTTATCCGTGGTTTAAATGCCGTGCTCGTGATATGTTTATCGCCTTGCCTGGATTGACGCTTGCGCTTGATGAGATCGACCAGTTTGAGGATGTGATGAAAACGGCGGAAAAGGCGATTCGTAATTTTATTAATGAAGAACCTGTTGGATACAAAATTTATGAAATGGAGCATCCTGACGTTTTGCTTTGGGCTGTCTGGGCTATGCAGCAATATGCCAAAGAGACTTCCCGCGAACAATGCCGTCAGAAATATGGAGAGCTTCTGAAAGATATTATGGAGTTTATCCGTCAGCGAAGACATGAGAATCTTTTCTTGCATGACAATGGATTACTTTTTGCCAATGGTACGGATAAAGCGATTACATGGATGAATTCTACTGTGAACGGGCATCCGGTGATTCCTCGTACTGGATATATTGTTGAATTTAATGCGTTATGGTATAATGCACTGCGTTTTATCGCTGATTTGGTGCGTGAAGGTGGTGATGTGTACTTGGCAGATGAACTTGATGCACAGGCAGAAGTGACAGGAAAATCTTTTGTCGAGGTATTCCGTAATGAATATGGTTATTTGCTTGATTACGTAGACGGTAATATGATGGACTGGAGTGTACGTCCTAATATGATATTTACCGTAGCGTTTGATTATTCTCCTTTGGATCGTGCGCAAAAGAAACAGGTGCTCGATATTGTGACCAAAGAGCTGCTCACTCCGAAAGGAATTCGTTCGTTGAGTCCGAAGAGCGGTGGATATAATCCGAACTATGTAGGTCCGCAGATACAACGGGATTATGCTTATCATCAGGGAACTGCTTGGCCTTGGTTGATGGGATTCTATCTGGAAGCTTATCTTCGAATTTATAAGATGAGCGGGTTGTCATTCGTTGAACGTCAGCTGATTAGTTATGATGATGAGATGACAAGCCACTGCGTTGGTTCCATTCCCGAGTTGTTTGATGGGAACCCGCCCTTCAAAGGACGTGGCGCAGTATCGTTCGCGATGAATGTAGCAGAAATACTGCGTGTCTTAAAGCTACTGTCTAAGTATTATTAAAAAAGGAGGAACGAAGATGAAAGTTTTAATGTTTGGATGGGAATTCCCTCCCAAAATATATGGTGGTCTTGCGGTTGCTTCTTATGGAATAACTAAAGGATTGAGTCTGCAAGGTGATATGGAGACGATTTTCTGTATGCCTAAACCTAGCGGCGAAGAAGAGAAGTTCTTGAAAATAATCGGTATGAATCAAGTACCCATCGTGTGGCGTGATGTTCACTATGACTACTTGAAATCACGTTTGTTGGAGATGACACCGGAAGAATATTACTCTTTCCGCGACCATATCTATGCCGATTTTTCTTATATGCATGTGAATGATTTGGGATGTATGGAATTTGCAGGTGGTTATCCCGGGAACTTGCACGAAGAAATTAATAATTTCTCGATCATTGCCGGAGTAGTAGCCCGTCAGCAGGAGTTTGATATCATTCATGCGCATGACTGGCTGACTTACCCTGCCGGAGTACATGCCAAAATGGTTAGCGGAAAGCCGCTTTGCATCCATGTGCATGCTACGGATTTTGACCGTTCTCGTGGCAAAGTCAATCCTACTGTTTATTCGATTGAGAAGAATGGTATGGATCATGCCGATTGTATCATGTGCGTATCCGAGCTTACTCGTCGCACTGTTATTAACGAGTATCATCAGGACCCCAGAAAGGTATTTGCAATGCATAATGCTGTTTATCCATTGTCGCAGGAACTGCTGGATATTCCGCGTCCCGATCACTCAAAAGAAAAGGTGGTCACTTTCCTCGGACGTATTACGATGCAGAAAGGACCGGAATATTTTGTAGAAGCTGCTGCGCTTGTATTGCAGCGTACTCGTAATATTCGTTTTGTAATGGCGGGGTCGGGCGATATGTTGAATGCCATGATTAACTTGGTTGCTGAACGTGGTATTGCCGATCGATTCCACTTCCCGGGCTTCATGAAAGGTAGACAGGTATATGAGGTTTATAAGAACAGTGATGTATTTGTCAT
This sequence comes from Bacteroides sp. D22, assembly GCF_000163675.1. Lineage (NCBI taxonomy): Bacteria > Pseudomonadati > Bacteroidota > Bacteroidia > Bacteroidales > Bacteroidaceae > Bacteroides > Bacteroides sp. D22. The sequence goes on from NZ_GG774803.1 coordinate 33,580, forward strand.
GCCGTCTGTCTCTGAACCTTTCGGTATCGCTCCGCTGGAAGCTATGCAGTGTGGAACACCTTCCATCATTTCTAAGCAATCTGGATGTGGCGAGATTCTTGATAAGGTGATAAAAACTGACTATTGGGATATTCATGCGATGGCTGACGCTATCCATTCTCTGTGTACCAATCCGTCTCTTTTCGAATATCTCAAAGAAGAGGGAAAGAAGGAAGTAGATGGGATTACGTGGGAAAAAGTCGGCTTGAGAATCCGTGCTCTCTACGAGTCTGTGTTAAGAAACTATGGTAAATAACAAAACAATAAATAAAAATGAGAACTATCTGTCTTTATTTTGAAATACATCAAATTATCCATTTGAAACGTTATCGTTTCTTCGATATTGGTAATGACCATTATTATTATGATGATTATGCCAACGAAACGGGTATGAATGAGGTCGCTGAACGTTCGTATATTCCTGCTCTCAATACATTGATTGAGATGGCGAAAAACTCGGGGGGGGCTTTTAAAGTAGCGCTTTCTATCTCGGGAGTAGCCTTGGAACAATTGGAAATTCATGCTCCGGCAGTCATTGATTTATTGCACCAGTTGAATGAAACTGGGTGTTGCGAGTTCTTATGTGAGCCTTATTCTCATGGCTTGTCTTCACTGGCCAACGAGGATTGCTTCCGTGAAGAAGTACTTCGTCAACGTGATAAGATGAAACAGATGTTTGGTAAAGAACCGAAAGTGTTCCGCAATTCTAGTCTGATTTATTCTGATGAAATTGGTGGATTGGTAGCTTCTATGGGCTTCAAAGGGATGTTGACGGAAGGTGCTAAACATGTGTTGGGATGGAAGAGCCCGCATTATGTTTATCACTGTAATCAGGCTCCAAGTCTTAAGCTCTTGTTGCGGGATTTCAAACTCTCTGACGACATCAGTTTGCGTTTCTCTAATTCAGATTGGGCGGAATATCCTTTGTTTGCCGATAAGTATATTAATTGGATCGATGCATTGCCACAAGAAGAACAAGTCATCAATATCTTTATGGAATTGAGTGCACTTGGTATGGCTCAACCGTTATCTTCCAATATTCTTGAATTCATGAAGGCACTGCCTGAATGTGCAAAAGCTAAGGGAATCACGTTCTCTACACCGACGGAAATCGTAACGAAGCTGAAATCAGTGTCGCAGCTTGATGTTGCATATCCGATGTCATGGGTGGATGAAGAAAGAGATACTAGTTGTTGGCTGGGTAATGTTATGCAACGTGAGGCTTTCAATAAACTGTATAGTGTAGCCGAACGTGTTCATTTATGTGATGATCGTCGTATTAAGCAGGATTGGGATTACTTGCAGGCCAGCAATAACTTCCGTTTTATGACAACGAAGAACAATGGGATGTGGTTGAACCGTGGTATCTATGATTCTCCTTATGATGCTTTCACCAACTATATGAATATTTTGGGTGACTTTATCAAACGGGTAGATGCACTGTATCCTGTTGATGTAGACAGTGAAGAACTAAATTCTTTGTTGACTACCATTAAGAATCAGGGGGATGAGATTACTGAATTGGAAAAGGTATTGGCTAAATTACAGGCAAAAGTAGAAGCGGCAAAGAAAACGGCGGTAAAAAAGGCTACTAATGCTAAAGAGCCGGTAGTGAAAGAGGTCCCTGCTACTAAATCAAAACCTGCTGCAAAGAAAGTAAAGAAAGCAACAGCCGAGTCGAAGAAGTCTACGGGGAAAGCTAAAAAGGCTGCTGTTAAATAAGAAGTATAAGAATCTATTATATGGAACCGTGAGTGAGATAAAATCAAACTCACGGTTTTTATTATGGATTAAGTTAAGATCTTTGTAGGAGAATATACTTTTGTAAGATAGTAATAACGCTATCCGATAGAAATAGTGACGCTATATGGTGACGATACCGTTAATATCCTAAGCATATACCGTCACTATTTCTTCTATATTAATCAGGAATCTTAGGCTTATTTATAACTATAACGTACGCTAGCAAAGATTGCTGTTTGAGCGGTTTTATTATGGAATTATTTTATCTGACTTCTCTATAAATATATTATAAAGCAATAGCGCAAGTTACATTGA
>NZ_GG774803.1:36012-191124 GCF_000163675.1 Bacteroides sp. D22
AAGTTACATTGAGTAACCTGCGCTATTGCTTTATAATATTTCAACTATTTCTTATTTTGATTTTGTTCCAAAGTTTGTAGAAACAACTTCAAGCTTGAGCACATACTCTGGATATACAGGGTTACCTTTGGCATCTTGTATAGTTCCTTTCTTGCCTCCTTTTAAACGTGCATAGCCAGGTTTTAAATCATGTTGTATACTAATAACATTGCTGGAACCATAGTAGCTATTACTTGAAGAAGAATCTGTGGTCACAAGTACTGGGATAAGTACGAATTTGTTCCATTCGCTTAAGTCTTCCCAATCTTTAATATTATTGACGGTTTCATCTTTACTATTTCCATCTAAATCGGTTATTTTGATTGTTATAGACCCCTTTTCATGTATTTCTTTCTCTGCTTTTTCCCTATCTGCTAAACAATCATTAATCATTTGAGTGATATTGTTGAATGTGTATTGAGTAAAGCTAGTTGTGGTGGGTCTAAATAGAGATGAAGTTATTTCATCACTAAGCTGGTTTTTTTCAAAGAAACTGTCTTTGTACTTTTTACGTATTAATAAAACATTGCTAGGAGTCGACATACCAAACTTTTTGTCACTGGTTTCATTATAGATAGGTATTCCTAGTTTAACAGCATTTAGTATGTCACTTTGACGCTTTTCTGCTGTTTGGTTAAGAAGTGAATCTGCTATTTGGCTAATAGGAAGAGTTATTTGAGTGAAAATCCCTGCTGGACTCTTTAAATAAGTCCACGTATCCTCATTAATGCATTTTTGAATGGCATCCTTATCATTGTCTAACTGATTAGCTTGAATTACTTCACGAGTAGTGGCAAAGGTACGATATCCATAATAAGTAGAGTCTTTAGACTCTCCTTCTTTTACTACTTTCTTTTCCAGTTTAACACCTGTAAGTGTATCAACTGCATAGCATTTATATACTACGTTCATTTGAGCTTGGTCTATGTAAAGCACAGTACCATCGCCGTAATCACTCTTTACATAAATACCCTTAAAAATCTTTCTAAACTCCTTATTGTCAAAATTGACACCTAACTCGTTGGCTCTTTTAATAATTTCTTTTCCAATTTCTTTAGCAGCTTTATCTCTGAAAGAAACGTGTACGCTGGGAACATATGTACTAAGTTTACGAATGGAGTCTTTTACTGAAAGATCAACAGCTGTATAAGCTTTCGTTCCTAATAGACTGTTATCAGTATTTGCATCGTAATAATCCTCTGGAGTAATATCTGTATAATAGGCGTTCTTTGTATCTAAATTTTCATTTAATGCATAGACACTTAAACGGCAAGCTGTTAATGAGTCTCCAAAGTAACTGCTATACCACAAATAAAGCTCAATAGTATGAATGTTGCCTATGAGTTTTCTTTTTGGATCATTTATATTATCTGTATTGTATATTCCAATAGCGTCGTCTCCAAGCCCAGCTTCGTCTACCATTATATTGGTAGCTTTCTTTTTATCGTTAAGAGCAGTACCATTGTATACTCCAGGGAATGTCATTCCTGACGGACAGTTGAGTTCTGCTAAGAAACCAGCCTGATAAGTTCCGAATGTTTCATCAGTGAACTTACCTACATATCCCACATTAGTCATTGCATATATCTTACCGGCATGAACGGATTCTGTAGTCACATCAAAGGTAGATAGCTTTCCATTGATATCCCGGTCGCTTTCCGGAAACATTCCCAATCCCAGTCCGGCAGTGTTATCATCACAACCCCAAAAAGTGATTGCCAGTAAAGCTATTAAGGCGTATTTTGCTTTCATGATCGTCGTATCTTGATTATTTTATTCTTCTTCGTTTGCAGTAGCATCCCATACCTGATCGTAGAACTCGTTGCAGGCATCTGCATAGTTTTCCGGGTTCTGGTAGTCAAGTACCAATTTGCCAGATTGGCGGGCATATTCAATAATAGACTCGTCTACTTTTTCGCTGTTTTGTATGACTCCATCCGAATAATCAACGGCAAGTTTGCACAGAGCAGCATAGTCTACCGGCTCTTTCAAATCACCTAAATCTTTTTTGGAAATACCTTTCAGCATCAATTTGGCTGCGAAATCATCGCTAAGTGTATTCTTGAAGTCATCTTCATAAACAGAGAATACTACTTTGGCATCGCGGAAAGAAGGTTCGTCTTTATAGGCTTTCTTTATATAAAGAGGAGCTAAAGCTGTCATCCAGCCATGACAGTGAATGACATCAGGACACCAGCGAAGTTTTTTCACTGTTTCCAATACGCCGCGTGCGTAGAAAACGGCACGGCTATCGTTATCATCATATTCTACACCATTTTCGTCCGCTGTCTGCATACGATTCTGGAAATAATCATCGTTATCGATGAAATATACCTGCATGCGTGCGGATTGGATAGACGCAACTTTTATAATCAAGGGGTGGTCAGTATCGTCGATAATCAGGTTCATACCGGAGAGGCGGATCACTTCGTGCAGCTGGTTTCTGCGCTCATTGATATTTCCCCATTTAGGCATAAAGGTTCTGATTTCACGGCCTTTTTCTTGTATCGCCTGTGGAAGGTTTCTACCTATATTGGCCATTTCGGATTCTGAAACGTAAGGTGTAATCTCTTGAGTAATAAATAAAACTTTATTCGCCTTTGTCATAATAACAATAGTTCACTATAATATTCTGCAAAGATACGAAAAAAAAGACACATTAAATAAGATATTCTTTCTTTATGTGGCAAATATTAGTTTATTTTGCAGAGTTTTTGCAAACGAGTAAAACATAAACCAATTGACGAAAATGAAAGTAGTGCACACTATCAAGGACTTACAGGCAGAATTGACTGCCTTGAGAGCCCAAGGTAAAAAGGTGGGACTGGTTCCTACAATGGGTGCTTTACATGCGGGACATGCATCTCTGGTAAAGCGCAGCGTAAGTGAGAATGGTGTAACTGTTGTGAGTGTTTTTGTGAATCCCACACAGTTTAACGATAAAAACGACTTAGAGAAATATCCGCGTACATTGGATGCAGATTGCCGTTTGTTGGAAGAATGCGGGGCGGATTTTGCTTTTGCTCCTTCGGTAAGCGAAATGTATCCGGAACCGGATACTCGTCAATTTAGCTATGCACCATTAGATACGGTGATGGAAGGTGCTTTCCGTCCGGGGCATTTTAACGGTGTTTGCCAGATTGTCAGTAAACTGTTTGATGCCGTACTGCCGGACCGCGCATATTTCGGAGAGAAGGATTTTCAGCAGTTAGCAATTATTCGTGAGATGGTTCGACAATTGAAATATAACCTTGAAATTGTGGGTTGTTCAATTGTGCGTGAGGAAGACGGACTGGCATTGAGTAGCCGGAATAAACGTTTATCGGCAGAAGAACGTGAAAATGCTTTAAATATTTCCCGGACCTTATTTAAAAGTCGTAACTTTGCAGCCACTCACACAGTGAGCGAGACGCAAAAGATGGTAGAAGATGCAATCGAAGCTGCTCCGGGTTTGCGCATGGAGTATTTTGAGATTGTAGACGGAAACACATTGCAGAAAATTAGTAATTGGGAAGATACTTCCTATGCAGTTGGATGCATCACAGTGTTCTGTGGAGAAGTCCGGCTGATTGATAATATTAAATATAAAGAATAACTAAAAAGACGAAACCTTATGATGATTGAAGTGTTGAAGTCGAAAATTCATTGTGCACGTGTCACAGAGGCCAATCTGAACTACATGGGTAGTATCACGATTGATGAAGACCTGTTGGATGCTGCAAACATGATTGCGGGAGAGAAAGTGTATATCGCTGATAATAACAATGGTGAACGCTTTGAAACCTACATTATCAAAGGTGAACGCGGTTCGGGTAAAATTTGCTTGAACGGTGCTGCTGCCCGCAAGGTGCAACCGGATGATATTGTTATAATCATGTCCTATGCATTGATGGATTTTGAGGAAGCAAAGTCGTTTAAACCGGCTGTAATCTTCCCCGATCCTGCGACGAACAAAGTGGTAAAGTAGAAAGTATCTTTGATATTTGAAATAAGAAAAGCCCCGTTTACATTTTGTAGACGGGGCTTTTCTTATTTTATTTTTATGCCGGGGGACGAGTGATGTTCCGCCCACGTGTGAGTTGGTTTTAGCCCACCTGTTAATAAGTGGCAATTAGTTACCGGCGTTTGCCTTCAATTGTTCATTCATGGCGGCAGCGGCTTTACGGCCATCGCCCATCGCCAGAATAACAGTAGCTCCACCGCGAACGATATCGCCTCCTGCATAAATCATAGGGATGGAAGATTCCATGTTATCATCCACAGTGATGGTTCCTTTTCGTCCTAGTTCCAGTCCTTTGATGGAGCTTGGAACAATTGGGTTAGGAGATACTCCGACGCTGACAATTGCCAGGTCGATATCAATTGTTTCTGTTGCTCCCGGGATGGCTACAGGACTACGACGTCCGGAAGCATCCGGCTCGCCTAATTCCATCTTTTGCAAAATAACCTGTTTTACGCAACCTTGTTCGTCAGCAATATATTCGATCGGATTATGTAGTGTAAGGAATTCAACTCCTTCTTCTTTAGCATGTTTTACTTCCTCGATACGTGCAGGCATTTCCTCTTCCGAACGGCGATAGATAATGATAGCGCGCTCTGCACCAAGACGTTTGGCAGTACGAACAGAGTCCATCGCTGTATTACCACCACCGATTACTGCTACGTTTTTACCGAAAGCGACCGGAGTGTCCGAATCTTCACTGGCAGCGTCCATCAGATTAACGCGAGTGAGGTATTCGTTGGATGACATGATATTGATGGAATTCTCTCCCGGGATATTCATAAAGTTAGGCAGCCCGGCGCCGGAAGCCACAAATATTCCTTTGAAACCTTCAGCTTTCAAGTCCTCTACGCCGATTGTTTTTCCTACGATACAGTCTTTGATGAAGTTAACCCCCATCTTGCTAAGGTTATCGATTTCTACGTCTACAATCTTGTTTGGCAAACGGAATTCTGGAATACCATATTTCAACACACCACCAATCTCATGCAATGCTTCGAATACAGTTACATCATATCCATATTTAGCCATATCTCCGGCAAATGCCAATCCTGCAGGTCCCGAACCGATTACAGCTATTTTAATACCGTTCTTCTCTGCAATGACAGGTACGGAGATTTGCCCGCTTTCACGTTCGTAATCAGCTGCGAAACGTTCCAGATAACCGATAGCGACGGGCTTTTCATTCATTTTTAAGTGAATACATTTTGATTCGCATTGTTTTTCTTGTGGACACACGCGACCGCAAACAGCCGGAAGCGCACTTGTTTCTTTCAATGTTTTAGCAGCTTCAAGAAACTCTCCACGTTCGATATTCTTAATGAAGCGAGGAATATCAATACCTACCGGACAGCCTTCCATACATCCAGGATTAGCACAGTCGAGACAGCGTTTAGCTTCTGTAACAGCCTGTTCTGCTGTTAATCCTTGATTTACTTCCTCTTTACGGCTGTGTGAACGATATTCAGCGTCAAGTTCGTTCATTTCTACACGGGGAATGGCTGTACGTTCTTTCGGTTTCATTGATTTGCGTAATTCCTGTCTCCAGGCTGCATTACGGCTTTTCTCGTCGATTTCTTTGGTTGCTTCACATTCTGGTTGCAGTTTATGCATTTCTTCGCGCTCGATATTTTTGAACGCGCCCATACGTTTCAGCATTTCATCAAAATTCACTTGGTGACCGTCGAATTCAGGACCGTCTACACAAACGAATTTAGTTTTTCCTCCCACAGTGATACGGCAAGCACCACACATACCTGTTCCATCCACCATGATGGTGTTCAATGAAACATCAGTCGGAATTTCATATTTCTTAGTCAGTAAGCAAACGAACTTCATCATGATGGCAGGGCCGATAGCGAAGCATTTGTCCACTTTCTCGCGTTTGATAACTTCTTCTACGCCTTCTGTCACCAGACCTTTACGACCGTAAGAGCCGTCATCTGTCATGATAATTACTTCGTCAGAGCTTTCACGCATTTCTTTTTCTAAAATAATCAGGTCTTTGTTGCGTCCGGCCAGTACAGTGATAACACGGTTGCCGGCTGCTTTCAAAGCCTGTACGATAGGAAGCATCGGAGCTACGCCTACACCACCACCAGCGCAGACTACTGTTCCGAATTTCTCTATATGGGTAGCTTGTCCGAGCGGGCCTACTACGTCAGTGATGTAATCGCCTTCATTCAGTTCACAGAGACGGGTAGAAGAAAGTCCGACTTCCTGCACTACCAGAGTAATGGTACCTTTTTTGAGGTCAGAACCTGCGATAGTCAATGGCATACGTTCTCCTTTTTCACCTACACGCACGATGACAAAGTGTCCGGCCTTACGGGATTTAGCAATCAAAGGAGCTTCAATTTCAAATTTGAATACTTTTTCAGAAAAGCGTTCCTTGCTAATGATTTTGTTCATTATCTAATTAATTTGTTGTTTTTATTACGTAACTGCTATCAGAATGATATAAATTTTGGCAAAGATACAGCTAATTTACGAAATATAAAAGAAAAGCCACTCTTTTGATGAGTGGCTCTCTGTATATGGGTACTTTTATTAGTCTGTCATGCCAAGTCTTAGTCTATCATGTCAAAGCCGCAATACGGAACCAATGCTTTCGGAATTCTGATACCTTCCGGAGTCTGGTTGTTTTCGAGTAGGGCAGCAACAATACGTGGCAGTGCTAATGCTGAACCGTTCAGTGTGTGGCAGAGTTCGGTTTTCTTTTCTGCATTACGGTAACGGCATTTCAGGCGGTTGGCCTGGTAAGTGTCGAAATTGGATACGGAACTTACTTCCAACCAACGCTTCTGTGCTTCAGAATATACTTCGAAGTCGAAACAAAGAGCAGCAGTGAAACTCATATCTCCACCGCAAAGACGGAGAATGCGATAGGGGAGTTCCAGTTTTTGCAACAGTCCTTCTACATGGTCCAGCATTTCCTGATGAGATTGTTTAGAATGCTCCGGTTTGTCGATACGAACCAATTCTACTTTGGAGAACTCGTGCAGACGATTCAGGCCACGTACATCTTTACCATAAGAACCTGCTTCGCGACGGAAACATTGTGTATACGCACAATTCATTATAGGTAATTGTTTCTCTTCCAGAATCACATCACGGTAGATATTAGTAACGGGAACTTCCGCTGTCGGGATCAGGTATAAATCATCTACTTCACAATGATACATCTGTCCTTCTTTGTCCGGAAGCTGTCCGGTGCCATAGCCGGAAGCGGCGTTGACTACTGTCGGCGGCATGATTTCGGTATATCCGGATTTGCGTGCTTCATCCAGGAAGAAGTTGATAAGGGCACGTTGAAGTTGTGCTCCTTTACCTTTGTATACAGGGAAACCTGCACCTGTGATTTTTACGCCCAGGTCGAAGTCTATTAAATCATATTTCTTTGCCAGTTCCCAGTGGGGGAGTGCATCTTTAGGAAGTTCGGTTTCCATACCTCCCATTTTTTCTACGACGTTATCTTCGGCACCTACGCCTTCCGGTACACTGTCATAAGGTATGTTGGGGATGGTATAAAGTACATTCTGCATATCAGTTGCAGCCTGTGTCATGGCAGCATCCAGCTCTTTGTTGCCTTCTTTTAGTTCGGCAACGCGGGCACGTGCAGTTTCAGCTTCCTCTTTTTTCCCTTCTTTCATCAGTTGACCGATGGTGCGCGAAAGTGAGTTAACCTCTGCCAGGTTTTTATCTAATTCATTTTGTGTGCTACGTCTCTTGTTGTTAAGAGCGATCACCTGATCGATCGTTTCCTTTGCATTCTTGAAATGCTTCTTTTCCAGTCCGCGGAGTACCGCCTCTGTGTTTTCTGTAATTTGTTTAATGGTAAGCATATCTATACTTTTTATGAAAAACCTTTTTTTAAGTCTACAAAGATAGATAAAAAAATAAACGATATTACACTTCTGTAATATTTTGGTAATAATAAGGATGGAAAAAATGAAAAATATCCATGAGGTGAATATTTGAATGTTAAAAAGGCGTATACTTGTCAGGCGATAAAGTATGTTTTGATATAAAAAGAAAGGAGATACAATCTTGCAGATTGCATCTCCTTGTCTTAACTATTTTCAGTCCGGATAATTATGCTTCTGTTGCAGGAACGATAGAAACATATCTTCTATCTTCTTTACCTACTTTGAAATTAACTGTTCCGTCTACTAAAGCGAAAAGAGTGTGGTCTTTACCCATTCCGATGTTTTCACCCGGGTGGAATTCAGTACCTCTTTGACGAACGATGATGTTACCTGCTTTGCAAGCTTCGCCACCAAATATCTTAACGCCTAATCTCTTGCTCTGTGATTCGCGGCCGTTCTTAGAACTACCGACACCTTTCTTATGTGCCATTTCTTCTTACTTTTTAATTGATTAAGCTACTACTTCTGTAATTGTTAATTCAGTGAACTGTTGACGGTGACCGTTCAGTTTTCTGTGTCCTTTTCTTCTTTTCTTGTGGAAAACAAGAACTTTGTCGCCTTTAACCAAGTTTGAAACAACCTGGCAAACAACTTTAGCGCCTTCTACGGTAGGAGCACCTACTGTAACGTTTCCGTCTTTGTCTACCAAAAGAACTTTTTCAAATTCTACTGTTGAACCGTTTTCTGCACCTTCGATGTGGTGAACGAACAACTTTTGACCAGCTTCTGCTTTAAACTGCTGACCGTTAATTTCTACAATTGCGTACATCTTATATATAATGTATAAGTTAGCTCCGGCGGGTGGTCTTTAATCACTTAAAGAGCTCTTTATCGAACCCGTTGCGGAATAATCGGGCACAAAAGTACTATTTTTATTCGTTTCCGACAAATATTTCTTTTATTTTTTGTAGGAGATAAAATGATTACAGCAAATAAATGAGCATTTTAACTCTCATTGTTGCTTATTGGACCAACTCTCCCAAATTCTGCATAATGATTTTGTGTGGATAGTCACGGAGTTCCTCGGCTGTTGTCATTCCGTTCAATACGCCTGCAAAATCTACTCCTGCATTTCGGGCCGTTTCAGCATCTACCGTGCTATCTCCGATATACAAAGTTTCTTCGGGTGTACTTCCCAAATGTTCCAAAGCAAATAGTACCCCTTCCGGTGAAGGTTTCGGCGCTTTTACATCTTCTCCTCCCACAACTATATCGAGAAAATCCTTTGGCAGATATTCTTCCAGATAACTCAATATTCGGAAGCGATACTTGGTAGAGATAATTCCGACGCGGGCACCCCGTTTCTTCAATTCTTTCAGTGTAGATAATGTATCAGGAAAAAGACAGGTATTTACATTCATGTGTACATCAGCTTCCAGTCTGTATTCCTGCCGGAAAGATTCTAACTGTTCCGGGTCGGTAATTCCGGTAAGGATACTGAATGATTCTTCCAGTGTTTTGCCGATCGTGCGCTTGATAGCTTCATCGGTAACGGTTAAATACTGGTGCCGGGTGAGCACAATTCTGAAACATTTAACGATACCACGCGACGAATCGGCTAATGTATAGTCGAAATCGAATAAATAGGTTTTGTAGTTCATTGGGGAAAACTTTTCCGCAAAAGTACTAAATACTTTTCTTATTTCACAGGTTCTATTGTGTATCCTTGGCTTTTTAGCAACTTTAATAATCCTTTTTCTCCAGGAAGGTGCAGGGCGCCTACCGCAACAAAAGTCGGAGCGGCTTTCATGATAGCCGGTAATTTTTCAGCCCATATTTTATTACGGTTGTAAATAAGGGCATCTTCTTCGCTGGGAAGTGCGTCGCATTGATTACCTTTGCGCTCTTCGCTGATTTTGAACATAGTGTTCAAATCCTGTTTCATGTAAGCGTTCGTGAGCTTTTTTAGGTTTTCTACTTCTGCTTCTATATTATTAAGAGTGCACATGAGTAGCTGTGCTTGTCGTTGTAGTGAACTACCGTTGAAAAGCAGGTTGAATTGGAATTCGGCAGTTTCCAGACCGTCCACCTTTTTTCCGTTTTGGGCGGCTTGGCTTTGAAAGAACGTGTCGAGTTGCTCTTGCGGGTTGAACTTTCCTACATGTTTTACGTAAGCCATTACCACTACATTATTCAACAGGAAGGCAGGTTTTAGCTTCGGAGCCATATTTAAGTCTACCATCAGGTTTTCTTTGCAGAATTTGTTAGCACTCTCAAAGTCTTCCGGAGAAAGGAGGGAGGTCAGTGTGGTATCACTTTCAATCATCATTGCTTTTTGCATCTTTCCCATGGTGGCGGGCGACTGCATTTCCGACATTTTCAGTTCTCCATACACCTGTTGCGTTTCATTCATCGCTTTTTGAAGTCCGGCAATGCTGTCCATGATGCTGAATGGTGCCAGGTGATGAGTACCTATGATGTAGGAAGGTTGGGTTAGTCCGTTACCGGACACTTTCCATAAAAGTTGTGCATTGGCACTGAATGCCACACAGATAAATATAACTGCTCCGATGAATGATTTCATAATTTTATATCATTAGAAGTTGATAATTAACGTATTCTGCCTCCGCTTATCCAGTGTTTGGTATAATAACTCTCGTTCAAGTTGCTGACGATCACTCCTTTACTGGTACTGGAATGAATGAACTTTCCGTTTTTCAGATAAATACCTACATGAGCTACTTTCTTTTTTGAACGGCTACTGGTAAAGAATACCAAGTCTCCTTCCCGAAGGTTTCGCTTAGCGACCTTATTACTTTCTTTTTTCAAGTCCTCTGTATTGCGTGGCACTTGGGTGCGGTATACCTTTCGATACACTTGATAAACCAGCCCCGAACAATCTGTTCCTCGTTTAGAATCACCTCCACCACGATAAGGAACCCCTATCCAATCGGCTGCTTCGAGATAGAGCTTATGATTATCTTCCAGATTGACATCTACACCTAATAAAATAGAAGCTCGTGCCAATGCTTGATAGTCCAGCCGGGGAGCGGAAGTGCGACAGGAACTAAATGTAGCAGCCAGCCCAACTAATAGATAGATAAATCTTAATTTTGCCTTCATCAACTGTATCTCAATCATAAATCATAAATCACAACTCATAACTCATAACTCATAAATCTCCCTCACTCTTCTTCTACATTAAAATAATCCTCCAGTTCTTTTTCTGCGGAGTTATCTTCGTTGATAATATCCCGGATGATGACCCCGTGTTCCAGTAAAGCGATCCGTGGACATACATCTACGGTATGATTGAGGTTGTGACTGGATATGATAACCGTAGCCTGATGCTCCTCGTTGTATTTCTTGAGCAGATGTTTAATGATAGACTGCGAACTTGGATCAAGGAAATTGAACGGTTCATCCAAGATTAATAATTGCGGATAATGAAGCATGGCGGAGATAATTCCGATCTTTTGCTTGTTACCGGCAGAGTAGTTGCGAATTAATTTTTTGTGTCCGATTACTTCTCCGCTCATAAAGCGTTCGAAAGGGACAAGTCGTTCGTCTACTTCTTCTTTCTTGAGCCCATACATTTTCCCGATGAAATAGAAATATTCTTCCGGAGTGAGATAATCGATCAGGAAGCCATCGTCAATGAAAGCACCGGTAATGCTTTTCCAGTCTTCACTCTGGCTGACATCAATATCATTTATAATCACTTTTCCATCGTCTGCTTTCAGCAGATCCAACATCAATCGGAAAAGAGTTGTTTTACCGGCACCGTTGTTACCCACCAATCCGAGCATGTCGCCTTGATTGATTTCGTAATGTTCTATGTCTACGGCAACCTTTTCACCGAAATTCTTTTTAAGTTTATCAATGGTAATCATGATCTTCAATGTTTATATAGTTAATGATTCATGAACGTTTATTGGCGGCTGTCTCTGAAGCCTTCCATATTTTCGTACCGCCGTTTCATGAAGCGATGATATACATTTTTTATCCATAAAGGGGAGGTCAGGGTAAATCCGAGACCAATCACTAACAGGATTGTGTAAGTGATTGTTTCTCCCAAAAGTGCATTTAACAGGCTATATAAGATAAGCGGTACGCCGAAAGCACCGAAATTGACTAGCATCTGTATGGCGCTATTGTTTTGTCGGCTTGTCACTTTTTCGTTCAGAGGTACTGTCTGTTTGTTGTAAACAGCCAGTTGGAAGAAGCAGAAATAGATAAAGCCAATGGTATAGAAAAACCAAGCAAAAGCACCCAGTAAGGTAAGTTTGTTCATGATGATAGCGGGGATCATCAGTATGAAAGGTATAATCTCACCAATACTGTATGTGTAATATTTAGCTTTCAGCAAACTCATAATCGATTCTTTGCGAGACATCAGACCATCAATGTAGTTGCCTTCGAATGACATTATCTGTGAAAGGATAATCATTCCGAATACGGCAAAGTTATACACACAAATAAAAGAGGTCATGAAATTACCGTCATAGACACTGGAAAAGCTAAGTGCAACGGAGAAAGCTACAATTACGATAGAGATATTGCGTAGTGCACCTTTGCAGCGGCGGTTACGTAGAAGCATTTTCAGTTCCAGCCGCATATATTCGCCCACTTCTCCGTAGCGTTCGAAGAATTTATATTCGGAGACGTGTTTTATTTGGGTATCATCCACTTTGGCTAGCTCTGCATAAATCAGCCCGGACATGATTTTGCGGTTAATCAGCCATAAAAGGGCAATCACAAGTATGGTGCCGAGAAAATAGAAAATGTTTCCCTGTATATATCCGTCTCCCAGATCCATGAAGAAATAGAAGAGGGGACTATCTTCGGGAATAAAAAGAAGGCAGCCTATTCCACCGTAGAAAGCGATAGGTAATAGAATCCACCAAATACGTTCGTTGATAAGAGTGCGGCAAAGCAAGTACCAGTAATTGTTGGCAATAATTAATAGCAGGATACCGATAAGATAGGTGATAACACCGGAGATACCGAAAAACTTGGTAATAGTGATGAAGGAAAAAGGGACAAATAGAAACAACCAGAACAGGTTGAACAGACTTAGTCCCGAGCGGATCAGTAAAAAGTCGATGACACGAATTCGTTTAACCGGCAACAGGAGGTAAGGTTTTACCTCCTGTGTCGGTGTTTTTTGTAACGGAACACGCAACAGGAAGTCCAGTGCCAGGATAAAGATCAGAACCACTGCGTTCATTACATGATATGGTTCCCGGTTGGGAACCATATCTGAAAAACCGAACGCGAATGTCGTACCGAAGAATATCAGGTAACCGGCCCAAAATGCGCCCATGACATAACCGAGTATTTTAGCAACTTTGTTCTTTTCATACATCGGATGCCGTTTGGCGGCGAGCCTTCCATGTTTACGTAATTCGTTGAATATCATCATTCAGTAGATATACTAGAGAAATATTTATTTGTTTTCTTCCGGTACAGTCATAATGACTTGAATTTCGTTGTTCTGTTTCAGCAACTTGGCAAGGAAGTCTTGTACTTCTTTAGCAGTGATGCTGTTGACCAACTTTTCATAGTCTTTTGTATTATCGACACCGGTGTAGAAGTATTCGTCCATGTTATTGAGCCAGTAGCCATTTTCTTTTTGGGCGTCTTTATACTTCTTCAGCATATATTCTCTGATCTTCTGCATGTGTTCGGCAGACGGACCTTCTTTGGCCATTTTGTGGAGTTGTTCCACAACGATCGCAGAAAGGTGGTCTTTCTTGGCAGGATCAGTCTGGAATACGATTTGAAGCGCCAATTCTTCTTTCGGATATTTACCTAGGCTGCCGTTACAGCTTACGCCGTATGTACCACCTTCTTTTTCACGGATTTCTGCTGTGTAAACCAAATCCAGAGCCTGATCTAAGAAGCTAAGCAGGACATTGTTGCGCAAGTCGTATTTGCAACTACCACTATAAAGGAACATGATGGTAGCCATCGGAGTTTCCTGTGCTTTTGCGAATACATTCTTGATCTGTCCTTTGCGGATATCCATGTGGTTGTCCTTGAAAGTCTCTTTACGGTTGATAGATGGCAGGCTACCCAGATATTTGGCGATCAACGGTTTCATCGTTGCCAAATCTACATTTCCCACCAGGTAGAAAGTAAAGTCGCTTGCGTCTTTGTAGCGGTCTTTGTACATTTCGAGAATACGGTCGTAGTTGATCTGGTCTACCATATATTCTTTCATTCG
Source organism: Bacteroides sp. D22 (assembly GCF_000163675.1). Taxonomy (NCBI): domain Bacteria; kingdom Pseudomonadati; phylum Bacteroidota; class Bacteroidia; order Bacteroidales; family Bacteroidaceae; genus Bacteroides; species Bacteroides sp. D22. The sequence continues at coordinate 50,150 of NZ_GG774803.1, forward strand.
GATAGCACGCGGATGATGACCATATAATACACTTGTAATAGTGTCACTGAAAGCAGTCATCGGGTTGGCATCCGCATTTTGAAGTTCGGCTTTCAAACGGTTCTTGTAAGATTCGAATGCTTCATTGTCCTTGCGTGGAGAAGTGAAAGTCAGATAAGTGAGCTGCATCATTGTCTCAAAATCTTTCGGAACACAGCTACCGGAAACCGTTTCTGTTGTATTACCGATACCGGCAGCCACGTTTGCACGTTTACCGGCAAGAGCTTTACCCAAGTCAACCTTGCTGAAATTACCGATACCACCCACCAGGGCTACTCCGTTTAATTGAGCAATATTGATGATCTCTTCGTTCGGGAATATGCTCGTACCACCGAAACTTACCCCTTTCATAACAATTTGGTCAGCTTTGAAATCAGTAGGCTTCACATATACAGTTACACCGTTGGAAAGCACTAACTTAGTCGTACCATAAATGTCTCCGGCTTTTTCAGAAACAATTTTGCCACCTTTCAGTTCTTCCGAGATCAGCGGTTCGTTAGAGACTTTGTCTTCATAAGGCTTCAAGTCGAATGACTTCATTTGTTTCAGCAGAGCGGCAATCTCTTCTTTGGTAGGATATTTTGCTCCTTCTTTTTCCGGACCGGCCAACAGAACTACCTGGTTATTATCAGTAATCAGTTGTTGCATGATCTGGTTAACAGCTTCTACCGGAATATTCGGAGCCAGTTTGTTCAGGAGCGTATATTCAACTTCGATTCCCGGAATCGGTTCTTTATCAAGGAAGTTGTTAACGTATTCGTTGACATAAGAGCCGCTTTTGGTTTTTTCGCGTTCGTTGTAAGCAGATTCTACGGCTTGCAGATAGTTGGCGCGTGCGCGGTCATATTCTGTTGGCGTAAATCCGAAGCGGCGTGCGCGTTCTGCTTCTTCCAGGATAGTCTTCGTAGCTAAATCGATTCCGTCGATTTTGCTGCTTGCGCTGATACTGAATGCTTCTTTAGTTTTGGCAAGGAAATATTCTCCATATTCTGCACCGGCACTTGTGAAAGGAGGATTAGCAGTCTGGCGAAGTTCGTTCAAACGGTTGTTCAGCATATTCATAGCCATGCTGACCATGTAGTTCGTTGCGTAATAAGCGATGGTATTTTTCAAAGAATCCGGGGTAGCATCTTGTTTGAAGAAGATGTTGACAGAAGGATTTTTCACTTCTTTGTCAGTTCCGATATAGATAAGCGGTTCCTGATTGTCTGCTACCGGATAGTAGATACGTTCGGCCGGATTTACCGGAGCTTTTACGTCTGCGAATACTTTTTTAAGTTTGGCTTCAATTTCATCTACGTTGATGTCACCTACAATAACGATACCTTGCAGGTCCGGACGATACCATTTGGCATAATAATCGCGGATATCCTGATAAGGGAAGTTGTTGATAACGTCAATGCTTCCGATAGGCATACAGTCTGAATATTTAGAATCCGGATACATCGTAGGCTGTGCATTGGTCATGATACGGAGCATGCCGCTGTTACGGCTTCTCCATTCTTCGCGGATTACGCCACGTTCTTTGTCTATTTCCTTGTCAGCAAGGTCGATGGCACTCGACCAGTCGTGAAGGATAAGCAAGCATGAATCTACTACATTAATGTTTTCAGTCGGCACGTTGCTGATATTATATACCGTCTGATCGACGCTGGTATATGCATTCAGGTTTGTACCGAATTTGATACCTTTCGTTTCGCACCAAGGTATAATGCCAAGACCTGTCTCATCCCCCGGGAAGTTTTTGGTTCCATTGAAAGCCATGTGCTCCAGGAAGTGAGCCAAACCACGTTGTTGCGGTTCCTCAAGAATAGAACCTACTTTCTGTGCGATGTAGAATTCTACTCGTTTTTCAGGAAGTGCATTGTGTCGAATGTAATAGGTAAGCCCGTTGTCCAGTTTACCGATGCGGACGTTTTTGTCCACAGGCAGTTCTTGCATGGGTTGTGCAAGTACGAGCTGGAAATTGCAGCATATAAAAAGGACTGCAATAAATAATCCACGTAATAAATGTTTCATGTTCTATTTAGTTTAAATAAATATTTCTTTGTTATTTGTCGTCGTGTTTGGTTGTAAATCACAAATAGACAGGGAAAAGAGTTATTTTATGGCTTCCCGTATCCTGACTAACTTCGTTAACAGCCCTTCCAGAAGGTCTAACTTTAGCATATTGGCACCGTCACTTTTAGCTACCGCAGGATTCTCATGTGTTTCAATGAATATCCCGTCAGCACCCACGGCGATACCAGCTTTGGCTACGGTCTCTATCAGTTGCGGCATTCCACCGGTTACTCCACTGGTCTGGTTGGGCTGCTGCAGGGAATGGGTGACATCCAGAATAACCGGATAACCGAATGATTGCATTTCAGGGATGCCGCGATAGTCTACAACAAGATCCTGATAACCGAAAGTCGTTCCGCGTTCGGTGAGCATCACACTTTTGTTTCCGGCTTCCACCACTTTATCGGCAGCAAACTGCATTGCCAGCGGAGAAAGGAACTGTCCTTTTTTGATGTTGATGGTTTTTCCGGTTTTCGCTGCTGCAACCAACAAATCGGTCTGGCGGCAAAGGAAAGCCGGGATTTGAAGTACATCTACATATTCGGCTGCCATAGCTGCTTCATCTGCACTGTGAATATCTGTCACAGTCGGAACTCCGAAAGTCTCATGTACCTTTCTTAATACTTTGAGTGCTTTTTCGTCACCGATACCTGTAAACGAATCCAGGCGTGAGCGGTTAGCCTTGCGGTAAGAGCCTTTGAATACGTATGGAATTTGTAGAGCTTCGGTGATTTTTACTACTCGTTCGGCAATGCGCATTGCCATCTCTTCACCTTCTATAACGCATGGACCTGCCAACAGAAAGAAGTTACCGGCAGGATTGTTCTTAAGTTCTATCATTTTTCTTAATCTAATTATAAGTTTATGTTTCTGGCACGGATTACGCGAACTATACGGCTTTTGCAGATGTAGATTTACTAAAAAACGTGTAATCCGCGTAATCCGTGCCTGAATTTATCAATTTGGAATAATAAGTGTTGTTTTTTCCGAAAGCACCCCTACTTCCAGCGGGAAATGTCTGGGCAACAACCGCCCGTCCAAATCCACAGCGGCGTTTTGTGCCCGGAGTACTTTTACTTTCTTCGTCCGGTAGCTTTTCACTACCTTATGATTCAGGATTCTTCCCTGAATCAGCATCCATAGTCCGGAAATGATTTGCAGGAATTCCGGGCGGTAGATAACGGAGACATCCAGCCATCCGTTATAAGGAACGGCGCTAGGCGTCTGTCCCCATCCCCAGGCACTGCCTATGCATACGGTCATGATGCGTCCGCGGATATGTTCGTCGTTGATGCGGAGGTGCATCCTATAGAGTTTCCGTTCAAATATAAGAGAAAACAGGGCGGCCACGTAGGACAGGAATTTCACTCCCCAGAAGCGTTTGGTCTGATCGGTGATTTTAACGATTCGTGCCCCCAGTCCGATATTAACAGCATTGAGGAAGTAGCGGCGTTGGTGTTCTTTTCCATCGTAGAAATTGCAGTACCCCACATCTATTTTCTTCAGCCGGTGATTAATGATACAGTCGACAGCCGGTTTATATTCGGTACTAAGTCCCCAATATTTGGCGAAGTCGTTTCCGATACCATTGGGAATCATGCCGAGAGCGATGTTTTCTTTATCTTCGGCATCGGATAGCATAATGCCGTTGATGGCATCATTTAATGCCCCATCACCGCCCACAATGACAATCGTGCGATAACCATTGTTGGCCAAAATCTTGGCGAGACGTTCCACCGAACCGAAACCTTCGGATTGTACATAGTCATAGTCCACGCCTTTACTGTCCATGTACTCCTTAATTTCTTTCCAGCGCTTTTTTACCTTTCGGGTACCAGCTTTCGGGTTGTAAATCACTCCCCATTTCTTTGGTTCTACACTCATATTCGTATATCTATCCTATTGTGTATTAAAAATCACACTATATAACTGACAAAGATACTAAATCCCTTCCAGTTTCTCTTTTACAAAAGCTATCTTTTCTTTCATCGGCAGTTCCGCATTCATCCAATGGATGGTAAATCCTCTTCTTTCCATGCCGCGAAACCAGGTCATTTGTCGTTTGGCAAACTGATGGATCGCAATTTCCAGACCGTTGAACATCTCTTCATAGGTTAGTTTTCCAATAACATACAATGTCAGGTATTTATATTCCAACCCATAATAGATTAAATCATCCGGCGCAATTCCTTGCTCGATCAATTGCCGCACTTCATCTACCATTCCTTCGTCCAACCGTTGTTTCAATCGGCGGGTGATCTTTTCACGACGCAGTTCCCGGTCAATATCTACTCCGATGATGAGGCTGTTCAATTCAGGAAACTCCCGTTCGGGAACCGGATGGGCAGCATAATATTCTTCAATCTCTATCGCACGGATAGCACGTTTCACGGTATCTACGTCGGTAGAATTGTGTAATGTTTTGTACCGGCCTAATATTTCCGTCAACTCTTCGAGCGAATGATTTGCCAAACGAATACGTAATTCAGGGTTTTCCGGCACGGGCATCAGCTTATATCCTTTCAATACGGATTCCAGATACATGCCTGTCCCTCCACATAAAACGGGGAGACAGCCTTTTTGTTTGATTGATTCGTAAGAAATCAGGAAATCGCGTTGATATTCGAATACATTATATTTATATCCGGGATCTGCAATGTCGATTAAGTGGTAGGGGATTGTACGTCCGTTTACTGTATAGTCTGCCAAGTCTTTTCCCGTACCGAGATCCATCCCTCTGTATATCTGACGAGAGTCGGCACTGATAATTTCTGTATTGAGTTCATAGGCCAAGGCCGCGGCAAAGGGAGTTTTACCCGAGGCTGTAGGTCCGAGTATGGCGATTAAATCATAGTCCGGCATAGCTTCATTCTTTTATATCTGCAAAATTACGAAATAATTTTAACCTGTTTGATATTCAATCACTTTTTTATCAAGATAAGTAGAGGGAGAAGGATTCTTTATGTTTTCGTTCTTGTACAAAATGAATTCCCACCTCCACGCACTGAAAAAGAATTTTTCATTTCATTTCTCATAAGATATTAATCTGATTATCTTCCGTTTATCTAAAAACAATGAGAATATGAGAAATGAAAATGAAAAATCGTTTGCAGGGAGCACGGAATAGATTGTATTTAGTTCATTTTTTGTACCAATAATGGGTCTATTCATATCTCAAATTCAGTTTCATTTATTTTTTGTTGATCGTTTGTATCGTCCGGCATATCTTTCCGTTTTTATCCACGCCTTCTATGATGATATCTTCCGGTGCAGTGCTGTCTGGAGTATAATATTCTATAGTTGCTTTTCCGTCTGCATTCAGTTGTAAGGATGGATTCCAGTAGATAGTGCTTCGTAAATCCGAACGTTGGTCATTCTTTTTCTCGGGAGTGTCATAAGTCGGCTGATAGAACTCTACTGAATCGCTATATCCCAATGGAGTACATGTAATAATGCCCTGTGCCGGTCTTGCCGGAAGATCCTTGCCGTCTTTCAGGGTGATGACGATGGCACCTGCCGATCCGCGGGAACCTAAAATTGCTGCATCAGCACCACGAAGAAGGCTCAAACTGGACATGTCGCTGGTTTGAATCATGGTCAGTATGTCGTTGTCGTCTTCATAGACAACATCATCAATGACGATAACGGGCTGTTCAGGATTATTACGGATATGTATTTCGTTTCCGTTAGTCACACTGACCCCCGGAAGCCTGCTGACTGCATCGAAGGCCGTCTGTGCGCCGAATCCTTCGAGTCTGTCTCCTTCGATAGTGTAGGTGTTGATGCCTCCTGTATAAATACTTTCCGAACTGGCTTTCTTGCGGCTTCCTGTAACCACTACTTCTTTTAGGTTGTATACTCTCATTCCACCCTCCATATAATACTGGTCGCGGGTATTTAGCAAATAATCTTCCATAAAGGAGGTTGATGTTCCATCATGAAAAGGAGATTTAGGAGAAGCTACCGGGTATTGGGGAGCATCGATCACGATGTCTACTCCGGCGAATCCTCTTTTGGTACGTGCCTGAACGAGGAAAGTTGTGCTGTCTCTGAATGATGTATTGACGATGAATTCTCCTTTATCATCTGTGGTAGTAGTGGCAACGATGTTCTGTTTGGGAGCTAAAATACAAATAGGTCCTTTTTTGACGTTGCCGCCGAAGAAACCCTTGATACGTCCGCTGATCGTTTGTCCTTTTTCCATATAGTTGGTGAGGTTCAATGAAGGCGAAGTCAGTACATTTTGGATATGATGCCTGCGCCATCCGTGCGTCATCATCAAGAAATCTATTGTGCGAAGTGTACGCAGGTCTTGCTGAAGAACATAATACCCCGGATTTTCTACATATCCTTTCAAATCTGAAGTTAGTAAAAGGTTCGATAAGATATTATCTGCAAGTGAGTCCGGCTGGATACTTCTTCTGTCTGTAATGCTGACGGAGAAACTACCTTCTACCGGAGTTCCGTTATCATCCTTTGCTGAAATTTGCAAGGAAACCTTTTCTCTTTTTCCGTATGTAGGCTTATCCGCAAGGATTTGCCATTGATGCGGGTTCCGGTCGGGTACGAAAACTAAACGTTCGCTAAGTGCGTTTCCCTGTTGGTCGATTAACATAAAATGGGTGATACCTGCGTTGAATAAACTGTCATTCATTCTTCCAAAAGTCCTGTCGGCACTGACCGGTTGCAAGATTGCCAGCTTTCCACGAGTGTGTGCAATCAAGAATAACTTTTGAGGCCACTGGGTAGCTTCTGTTTTTTGGATTTCGTAGCGTATTTCTTTTTTGTAATGCGTCATGGAAAGAGCGATTCCTTTTTCTTCTGCGGCCGGAAGATCGAATCGCTTGGTAATGCCGTCACTAGACTTGGCAATCACATAATAGGAATTCCCTGCAATCGGGTTCAAGGTGAAAACTCCCATACCATCATGCTCCGAACGAAAAGCAGTTAATGTGTCTCCTTTTGCATCGAACAGAAATCCTTCTATTTCTGTGGAAAAACCATCCGATCCTTGAGCTTTGAAAGCTATGTTTTGATGAGCAACGGTCAAGAGAGCTCCACCTTCCGGGAAGAACTTAACGTCAAAGTCTTTTGTAAACGAAGGCAGATAGAACGTTCTCTTATAAATATATTGAGGATCGTCAAATTCTACTTCAATCTGGCGTGCGGCAATAGGCTTCAGAACCGGCAGAGAAATAGAAATCAAACCACTTTCGTCCGTCTTTCTTTTACCTTTATCTTTTATCTTTCCGTTTTCGATGGTGCGATAGCGGATGGTTGTATTTCCGAAAGCCTCTTGTGTGTTGCTGGTAAATCTGACCCTGGCTGTATAATGTGATTCGTTTTCTTGTTGATACTCAATAGTTGAAACAATCGTGTTATCAATCGAATTACCAATTTTCAGATTACGTGAATAAAAGAATTCCGGTTCCTGATTAAGCATCCAGTTGCTATATCCTCGCAAATAATAGTCACCTGCAGGGAGAGTGGGAGGGAGCGTGAAAGCATTATGGAAACCTAACGAATCTCTGCGAATCTTCTTGCGTTCCACGATAGAGTCGGAACGATTGACAAGCTCCGTAATGATGAAGTTACTTTGCGTATTGTCTTGATGAGTGACAGAATTTACGAGATACCCCTTGAACCAGATTTTTTCTCCTGCTCCATAGAAAGGCTTATCCAAATGCAGATACAGTTTTTCTTGCGGAACTTTCTCCAGCAGATTGAAATACGCAAGAATTGTATCTTGTGTGTTTTGTCCGGATAATGAGGTAAAACAGAATAACATTCCGAAAAAGAAAGCCATTGAACCTCTATTCATTGAAAATGTAGTTTTGCTTTTCATACGATATATCTTTGAATACATTTATGATTTATGCATCCAGATAGAAAGTACTTTCCTCTTTACTGCCAGTATGTTAATCACCGATACGACAATGAATAACACAACACCCATGCTGATAGCTGCCCATAATGACCCGGTTTCCAGTTGTGGAAACAATAATCGGATGCTGTCTATGTAATAACTGCGTAGCCAGGAGACTAATCCGATGGATAATACAAGTACGATAACATTCAGTCCTACCGTGAGTAACTGATAAGGCAATGCTACCTTGTTGGGACTGTACCCGATTAATAACAAACTCTCCAACTTAGTCGTATTTTTTTGCAAGAGCAAGAAAATGCTCAACATCAGGATATAGAATGAAAGAATACTGATAAATAAACCTACCCCCAATACAATGCCTACGATAAGACGGAGGAAATAAGTCGTTTTTCCGGCATCCAGTTTGCCGTCTTCCGTTTCATATCCTTTCTTTTGAAAATAGCTGGCGATAGCGGAATCCGCCGGATTGCTCACTTCGATAATCAATCGCGCCGGTTGTGCTTCTGCATTCGGTGCGAAATTCTCATTCGCCCATTTCATAAAAGACTGGGGAACAAGAATCGTATTCAGACGATTGGAGAAGCCGACAATGTTTCCTTTGTACTGTTCCACCCGTCCGTTTCCACGCATCATAATATCCATTTGAATTAGCCCCATCAATCCTTCCGAGAGCTTGGGAAGACTACGGCTCTGTGCAAAACCGAAGTTGTAAAGGTTCAGATAGTTGCGGGGAATGATAATGGGGATGGTATGCGTGCTTTCGTCGAAGTGCCACTTGTCGAGTTTGATGTCCACAAACTCATCAGGAACAGACTCAAAGAACATATCCGTGGAAAGATGAATACCAGCTTCCTGCATGCCCAATCCTGCCGATACTTTGAATTGAGAAGGAGTGAAAGCCCCTATTGTTTTGGTAAACGGTTGTTTCTTCAAATCCGCAATATCTTCGGCAGAGAACGTATTACTCTTTCCTGCAAAAGAACCGAGTGTGCTGATTTTCTTGGTAGCTATGATGAAATCCTTTTTCATAAAGCTGTCTCCCTCGGTGAATACCGGAATGACATCTTTATAAAACTGCACACTAAGCAATACAATCATCATGCCGAATAGATTGGCTAAAAAGAAACCGGCCAGTTGACCGATACTGATATGTTGGCGGAGGAGCTTCCAGACAAGGGTTGGCATTTTATTTATAATTTTACGATTTACGATTTGAAATGTTGCAGTGGAGGGAGACGGCTGATTTTCTCACTTACTATTTTCCACTCATTTTTTGTTATTTATTACTCGTTACAGTTGAAGTATATGGTTGTAAGGCAACTCGATATGCTTACCGATGGAGGTTGCGATTACACCGGCTCCTTGTGTCTTTGCCTCGGCAATGATAAGTTCACCCATGATGCGGCTGTTATCATCATCCAGATGGCTGATCGGTTCATCCAGAAATAAAAAGTCGAACGGCTGGCAGAGTGCCCGGATAAAGGCAACACGTTGCTGCTGTCCGAAAGATAGTTTGCCGGCTTTCACATTTATTTTATCTGCGATACCCAGTTGCTCGAAGAATGATAAGATTTCTTTTTTCTTTTTGCATCCGGTAAGGTTATTCTTCAATTGCACATTTTCAAGAGCGGTCAGTTCGGTGAAGATGCGTAAATCTTGAAAAAGCATACTTAGTGAATGCTTTCTTAGGTCGACCCATTGCTTCACGGAGTATGCTTTGATATTGGTTTCATCGAAATTAATAATCCCCTGGTAGTCGTTGCGATAACCATAGATATAGCTGCACAACGAAGATTTGCCGGTGCCGGAAGCTGCTTCAATCAGATACATTTCTTCTTTCCGGAAGATCAGATCCTGGTGCCATACATCCGAAGTCACCGAATTACGGTCAGCAAACACTTGGGGAAGTGTTTGCTGCAGGTGAATACTATTCATACCGTTTGTTTACAAATTAATTACATGCCGGCAAATTGCTTGGCAAAGTCTACGATTTGTTTGAGAGCGTTGACGTCTTTGTCTTTCAAGCAAAGGTCGATCTCGCTGATTTCTCCTTCTGAACTCATTGACAGATAAGAAACCTTATTGGCTAACTCAATATATGTTTTAACTTCCTGTCCTCCGAAACCTGCTACCATTTTAACAACAGGCAAGTCCAGTATTGCTTCAGCGTTGATTGCAACAAAGATGGTTTTACCCTTCATATCCGATGCGTAAGGGGCATCTTTTATCGATTTGTCGGCAGCTTTGCCCACGTTCTTGTAGAGTAACTCATCATTGGTAGCATACATTTGTTTATCCTTGATACCAAAGAATATATTCATGCCTTTTGTTTTGTAGACATATTCGTCCTTGCCAAGCTGAATGATATCTTCCCCTCTTTTCAGTCCCAATGATTGCTTGTTCTTATAAATTGTTTCGAGGGCATTACCATTCTTAACATCCGCATACATCATGAAAGTAGGAGCACTGTTCATCGTTACGTTGATTAATCCCGCAGAAATATCACCATTGAACGAGCCGAACAACTCTTTTACTTCGTCTGCTTTGGCAATAGATACTGTATTGCGGAATTCCTTATTCTCGCTCAACAAGTTGTAAAGCCCTTCTCCTTTCACACCTACGTTGAAGAACATCAGTGTGGAAGACGGGAAGTATTTAACGAAAGTGTTGTTTGCTTTTCCAAATGACTCCATTTGTTTTTTTATAAGCGCTTTCACGGCTTCGTTTTCAGTATAGTTTTCTGTTTTGAGGGCAATCTTGCCTTTCTCAAAATTCAGTCCTCCTACAAGAGTGATGTCCTCTGCTTTCACCTCGGTTGGTAACCCCATGCTTATCTGGTTGCGATAGGTTGCAGGGATAGCTTCCATAGAAGCAAGGAAGTTGATATCGCTTTTCTGCTTTTCCATTTTTTGGAAAGCTCCTGATTTTACAATGCTGTTATCTGCCGTCTGTTTCAACAGATTGGTGATGGCTTCTTTGGCTTTTTCAGTTTGAGTGGTTCCGCTTACATTGACTATCAATACAGTAGAATTGTTGAAAGCGAGCAGGCCGCCATTCATTGTTGTAAAACTGTAGCCGTCAGCTTCGCTTATCGGCTGGCAGATTTGTTCTTTAGCCATCACGTCGAGTGAAGCATGAAGATTGTCCTCATTGTTCACTTTACCTACAACAGTAGGGTAAGGGAAAGAAGAGGATGAGAATACATAGAATGGAGATTCGACATCGATTCCCGATTCACCCGGATTCTTCATGACCTTTTCCAGTTGTTGGAAGGTGGCGGCATTCATTCCGCTTTTCAGTGCTTCCAGTACTTTTTGTTTCGCAGCTTCATTCTCTTTATCATCCAATCCCGCTTTACTTGCAAGGGATTTGAGGTTGATAGAGGCAACTACCGAGGCGTCAGCCGGTATCACATTGGTATACTCCGATGTTTTGGAACATGCTGCCAGAAAAACAATCAGTACTGCCAGTACCGAGAGTCGTGAAATCGTTTTCTTTGCCATACTTATGTTATTTAAAAGTTGTATAATCATTGATTCAGAATTATTGATTTTGTAGGTTCAGCGTATGGCAGGCCACCAGTGCCGCTGTTTCCGTACGGAGTCGTGATTTGCCCAAACTGATCGGAACAAATCCCTGTTCGATGGCTTTCTTCACTTCTTCTTCACTGAAATCCCCTTCGGGACCTATCAGGACAAGGGCGTCTTCTCCGGGTTTCAGGACATTCTTTAATAAAGGTTTTTCACCTTCATAACAGTGGGCGATAAACTTCTGTCCTTTGAACTCTTGTCTGATGAACGGATCGAACTCAATCATCTCATTCAATTTAGGCAATCGTGCCTTGAGAGATTGTTTGATTGCTGATACAAGAATCTTTTCAATCCGTTCGGTCTTGATGACTTTACGTTCCGAGAAACGGCAGTTGAGGAAAGTCAGTTCGTCAAATCCGATTTCGGTAGCTTTCTCTGCAAACCATTCGTTACGGTCCATGTTCTTCGTCGGTGCCATGGCAATGTGTAAATGGCACGGCCATAACGGTTCCTGAAAAATCGTTTCTTTGATCGTTACAAAACAACGTTTGTTGGTCGCAACAGTAATTTCAGCTTTGTAGAAGTTCCCCTTACCGTCCGTAAGAGTGATTTCATCTCCGATACCTAATCGCAGAACGCGGGTACAATGTTGTGCTTCCTCTTCGGGAAGTTCGTTGCTTTTCTGTATATCGGGAGTATAAAAAACGTGCATAATGTTACTTACTGGTTTTTATTTCTTGAATTGATTTGGTCACGTATCCGGGCGGCTAATTCATAATTCTCATCTTTGATAGCCTGCTCCAGTGCTTCCTCAAGCGTTATGGAAGTAGCATCCGGCAAATCATGTTCTTCTTCAGTCTCTTCGTCGTTGTCCGTTTTTTCAGAATGGGTTCTTTCTTCCGACGACATGTGAAGGCATTCCTGTTCAAGAATAGATTCATAAATAAGAATTGGACAGTCGGCACGCACTGCCAAGGCAATTGCGTCTGAAGTCCGTGCGTCAATACGTATAATCTCTTCGTCTTTCTTAAGGTAAATATAGGAGTAAAAAATACCATCCTTTGCTTTGTAAATTAACACACGTATCAGACTGGCTCCCAGTATGGTGAGGCTTGTTGTAAACAGATCGTGTGTCAATGGACGGGGTGTCTTTACTCCCTTCAGATATAAAGCGGTAGCCTGGGCTTCCGCGGGACCGATGATGATAGGCAGTTGCCGTTCACCGTCCACTTCGCCTAATAGCATAGCAAATGCGCCTACTTGCGCCTGGCTGTTCGTGATATTTATAACTTGTAATTCTACCTTTTTGTCCATCGTTCTCTTTTACTTAATTTGTTTTACTCTCCTGCTGGTGTTTGTACTTGAATACCAAGGCAAACAGGATGCCGATCACCAGCGCGTATGCTGCGAATATCAGCCAGATATCCATCCATTCGCGACTCACCAGTCTGCCGTCAGCATACACAGAGAATGCATCTACTACCGCACCGCTGGCATATCCGCCAATGATGGCTCCCAGTCCGTTGGTCATCATAAAGAACAACCCCTGTGCACTGGCACGGATGGAAGAATTGGCTTCTTGTTCAACAAACAATGAACCGGAAATGTTGAAGAAATCAAAGGCCATACCATAAACGATCATGGAAAGGATCAGCATCCATAGTCCCGATCCCGGATCTCCAAAACCGAACAGCCCAAACCGGAATACCCAGGCAAACATACTGATTAACATGACTTGCTTGATTCCGAAATGACGCAGGAAGAAAGGTATGGCAAGAATAAACAGTGTTTCCGACATCTGCGAGATGGACAGCAGGATTACCGAATGTTTCACTCCGAATGATTCTGCATATTCGGGGATGCTGGCAAAGCTACTTAAGAAAAGATCACCGTAAGTATTTGTAATCTGCAATGCCGCACCTAAAAGCATAGAGAAAAGGAAGAAAATAGCCATCTTCTTTTTCTTGAATAACACCAGCGCATCCAGACCGAAAGCGGAGAGCCATGATTTGTTTTCTGATTTAGCCGGTCGGCAAGCGGGAAGGGTGAAAGAATAAAGCCCGAGTAGTAATGCGGAAGCACCGCCTACATAAAGCTGTGCACTTGAATTCTTAAACCCGGTAAGGTCGACTGCCCACATGGCACAGATAAAACCGATCGTTCCCCATACACGGATGGGAGGGAAGTCTTTAATCAGGTCACATTTATATTGTTCTAGTGCATTGTACGATACAGTGTTAGCGAGGGATAGCGTGGGCATGTATACCAACAGGTTGAGTAGCATAGCCCAATACATCTGGTCGTATCCTGTTGCAGTAGAAGCGTAGAAGAGGCATCCGGCTCCTGCGATATGGCAAAGCCCGTATAAACGTTCTGCATTAAACCATTTATCGGCAATGATACCGATAATACCCGGCATTACCAAAGAGGCAATCCCCATAGTAGCGAAAATGGCTCCGATCTGTCCTCCTTCGAAATGAAGTTCTCTTCCCATATAGCCACCTAGTGATATTAACCAGGACCCCCATACAAAGAATTGCAGGAAGTTCATAATAATCAAACGAACTTTTATACTCATGACTTTTTTAATTTGTGTTTCTCTTCACGTTCATAAACCTTGCAAATATAATATTTTCATTGAATAGGTAGACTAGTAATTTGATAAAAAGGGGATAAAAATGGCATAAATGCGAAGAAAAGAAGAGATTTGGTCGTGAAAAAACAAATGAAGGGGGTATAAAAAAAAGAAGGCTATCTATCCCAGACAGCCAATCTTTGTTAACCTTAAATCTAATACCATGAAAAACACAGTGCAAAGATAGACGGTTTATGTTATACAACATAATGTTTTCTCAAAAATCTTCCGTTTGTTAACTCTAATTAACTTTGAATCCTCCGTTTTTCTGTTACTGCCCTTCTGTTTCACCACAGATTACACGGATTAACACAGATTTTTATCAATCAATCATTATATCCGGATTCTCTGTTCTCACCTTAGAAAAGGAAAAGGACTTCGTGAAGCCCTGTGCCACCCTGTGGAACTCCTGCATGACTTTGTGATAAAAATCTGTGTTAATCCGTGTAATCCGTGGTGAATCCGGTTATTCTACATAGAGTACCAGGCCTTTCAGGTATTCTCCTTCAGGATGGTAGATGTTTACCGGATGGTCGGCGGGTTGAGTCAGTTGATGCAGGATGCGTACACTACGTCCTGACATGGCTGCTGCGGTAAATACGGCAGTACGGAAATTGTCCTTGCTTACTACTTGCGAACAAGAGAAAGTAAACAGGATGCCGCCCGGTTTGATTTTCTCGAATGCTTTGGCATTCAGTTTGCGATAACCTTGTAAAGCATTCCGCAGGGCGTCTTTGTGTTTGGCAAATGCGGGCGGGTCGAGAATGATTAAATCATACTGGTCGCCCATGCGGTCGAGATATTTGAAAGCGTCCTCGGCAAAAGCCTCGTGGCGGGAATCACCGGGGAAGTTCAGTTCTACATTTTTATTAGTCAGATCAATTGCTTTGGCAGAGCTGTCGACAGAGTGGACGAGCTTTGCACCTCCGCGCATGGCATAGAATGAGAATCCGCCGGTATAGCAGAACATATTCAGTACCGAACGGTCTTTGGCATAACGTTCCAGTAAAGAACGATTTTCGCGCTGGTCTACAAAAAATCCGGTCTTTTGACCTTTCAGCCAGTCTACATGGAACTGCAAACCATATTCTTGCGCGATATTATCACTGCTTCCTCCTTTCAAGAAACCGTTTTCGGGGAAAAGATCTGCTTTAAAAGGAAGAGTTGTTTCTGATTTATAATAGATATTCTCGATCTTGTCGCCCATTACTTCGGATAAAGCTTCGGCAATTGTCATGCGGTCTACGTGCATTCCTGCAGAGTGTGCCTGCATGACTGCAGTTTTGGCATAAACGTCAATAACCAGTCCGGGGAGATTGTCTCCTTCACCATGAACGAGCCGGTAAGTGTTGTTGGTCGGATTGGTGGCGATGCCGATACTGCGACGCATATCGTATGCTATTTCCAGTTTGCGTTTCCAAAAATCGTGATCGATAGGTTCCTGATGGAAAGACAGTACGCGCACAGCAATACTTCCGATCTGGAAATGTCCTTCGGCAATAAATTCTTTTTTGGAGGTGTATACTTCTACAACTTCACCTTCATCGGGCTCTCCGTCAAAACGGGCGATAGCACCGGAAAAAATCCAGGGGTGGAATCTCTTAAGAGAATCTTCTTTACCGGGTTTTAGATATACTTTATGCATAATATAGCCTTTCCCTAACCCTCTCCCAGGGAGAGGAGGATTGAGATAGTTTTGTTATTGGTTATTAATTACTTATTTTATTATTTATCACTTATCATTTATCGTCTATGACTGCTGGTTACTTATAGGGCCGATAGTGACTTCTTTCCTTTCCTTGGGAGCAGGTGGGAGAGCAGCTATTTCCCAATCTCCTGTCTGTTTCAGCTCTTGCAACAGATTATAGATGTTGAGGCAAGCCCATGCATCCGTGGCGGCATATTGTTTCTGCCCGTCGCTCAATACATCAGCTTCCCAGTTGGACAAGCGCTGTGATTTGGATATTTTTTCTTTGAATAAGATGGCATAAATCTTTTGCAGACTTTTGTCCTGTATACCGAATTGGCGCACATAGTCCTGCAACTCAATACAGCTTTGTTGAGTGAAAGGTGCGCGTTTGTGCAGCATCATAAAGTCATCTTTCAGTGAAAGGCCCACTTTGATTACAGCCGGGTTCTCTAATAAGTCAACCAATGGCTGGGTCAATCCCGTCATGTTGAGCCGGAATAGGAAACAACATTCTTCAGAAGAAATCTGGAGGAGTGCTACTTTGTGCGATTGTCCTTTGGTAAAGGAAGGACGCGTTTCACTGTCAATGCCTATCACAGATCTGGATTGGAGGTAAGCTACTGCTCTTTCCGTTTCAGCTTCCGACTGGATAACGTAAATACGTCCCGGAAAAACAGTTTTCGGGAGTTCTTTTAGTTCATCTTTATCTATGGTTCTTCTTACAATCATTTCTATTTTTATTCATCATCGTGGCAATGGCAACCGTCTTCGTGACAGTGGCAATCATCGTCGTGGCAATGACAGCCTTCTTCTTCACAACAATCGTTGTCGTCGCTTGGTTCGTAAAATCCTTCTTCATTACCATTCTCTTCCTCCTCTTCCAGCTGGTTGTATTTCACGTCATGAAGGGCGCGTAGCGTGTTTACCAGTTTCTGTCCCCACAGTGTACCGAAGTTTTCCTGACAGATAGCCAATGAATCATTCATTGTTTCGTTCAGTCCCAGTTGGAAGACAAATATGAAATCTTTAATATCCTGATAAATGTCAGCCAGATCTTCCGATATTGATTTCTTGATAGGCTGGTCGCTATAAACCATATCTTGTACGAATACGTCCAGATAATCATCCTTGTCACCCATCAATCCTGAAAGATTAATACGCAGAATTTCGTAAATCTCTTCTGTGACATACGTTTCGGGTGCTTCGTCCCCGATCGTCTCACATTTGGGTAGCATAGATGCTTTGAGATAGAGCAGGGGGAGTATTTTTAATGATGTATCAACGAAAGTACTACGCTTCATGCGTTCGGCACGTTCGAGAAATGCACAAAATTCGGCGGCTACTGTAACGAACTCAATTACGTTCTTATCAAATATCGTTTGGCTTTCTTTTTCCATGATCTATATTGATTTGAAACGCAAAGGTAAGAAAAAGGATTGAATGAGCGTAGTGCTCGTTATTTTTTTATTATTTTTGCGGCTTAGAATCTCATTCCAATTTTATAAAAATAGAATAAAAGACTCATGGCAAAGAAGAAATTAGATAAGGAGGCAGAAAGCACTCCCTCTTCCCCCAGTAAAATTGTGGCTGTATGTAAGAATGAAACTGTTCATTTTGTGATTGGATTGATGCTGGTCATCTTTTCCGTTTACCTGTTGTTGGCTTTTTCTTCCTTCTTCTTTACGGGGGCTGCCGATCAAAGTATTATCGATAGCGGTAGTTCGGCGGATTTGGCGGCTGTTAATAATCAGGTGAAGAATTATGCCGGTTCACGTGGAGCGCAGTTGGCAAGCTATCTGATAAACGACTGTTTCGGCATTTCCTCTTTCTTTATACTTGTTTTTCTGGCAGTGGCAGGATTGAAGTTGATGCGTGTACGTGTGGTCCGCTTGTGGAAGTGGTTTATTGGCTGCACGCTTTTATTAGTCTGGTTCTCCATATTCTTCGGATTTGCTTTTATGGATCATTATCAGGATTCTTTCATTTATCTGGGCGGTATGCATGGATACAATGTCAGTCGTTGGTTAATCTCACAAGTAGGAGTACCTGGTGTATGGATGATCCTGTTGATAACTGCTATCTGTTTCTTTATATATATAAGTGCGCGTACTGTTATTTGGTTGCGTAAACTTTTTGCGTTGAGCTTCCTAAAACGCGAAAAGAAAGAGAAGGAAGAAGTCATCCCGGAAGGGGAAGGCGATCAGGAATTCACGACTTCCCAACCGCAGGAAGTGGAGTTCAATTTGAAACGGACGTATAAACAGACACCTCCTCCGGCACCAGTGATGGATATACAGGCTGAAGAACCCGAAGATGAATTCCCGCTCAACCAGCCGGATCCGGAAGATTCTCCTTTGTCTGATGGAAGTGAAGGAGTGACGATGGTGTTTGAACCGACTGTTTCCAACCCTGTTCCCGCTGTGCAGGACGAACCTTTGGAAGAGGCGGAACCCGGGTTTGAAGTAGAACCTGCTGCTTCTGAAGAAGAATATGAGGGACCGGAACTCGAACCTTATAATCCTACTAAGGATTTGGAAAACTACCGCTTCCCGACTATCGACCTGATGAAGCATTTTGAAAATGATGATCCGACGATTGACATGGACGAACAAAATGCAAACAAAGATCGTATCATCAATACATTGCGCAGTTTCGGAATCGAAATCAGTACGATTAAAGCAACGGTAGGACCTACGGTAACTCTATACGAAATCACTCCGGAGCAAGGAGTACGTATTTCTAAAATCCGTGGTTTGGAGGATGATATTGCATTAAGCCTTTCTGCTGACGGTATCCGTATCATCGCTCCGATACCGGGTAAAGGAACAATCGGTATTGAAGTGCCGAACAAGAATCCGAAGATCGTTTCCGGGCAAAGTGTGATCGGAAGTAAGAAATTCCAGGAATCCAAATATGATCTGCCTATTGTATTGGGTAAGACCATCACGAATGAAGTCTTTATGTTCGACCTTTGCAAGATGCCGCACGTATTGGTGGCGGGTGCAACCGGTCAGGGTAAGTCAGTAGGTTTGAATGCTATTATTACTTCCTTATTATATAAGAAGCATCCGGCAGAATTGAAATTTGTACTGGTCGATCCGAAGAAAGTAGAATTCAGCATCTATTCGGTGATTGAAAATCATTTCCTGGCCAAACTTCCTGATGGAGGCGAACCGATTATTACAGACGTAACGAAGGTCGTGCAAACCCTGAACTCTGTTTGTGTAGAGATGGATACCCGTTATGACCTGCTGAAGATGGCGCATGTACGTAATATCAGAGAATATAACGAGAAGTTTATTAACCGTCGTCTGAATCCGGAAAAGGGGCATAAGTTTATGCCGTATATCGTAGTGGTTATTGACGAGTTCGGAGATTTGATTATGACTGCCGGTAAGGAAGTGGAACTTCCGATTGCCCGTATTGCGCAGTTGGCACGTGCTGTCGGTATTCACATGATTATTGCTACACAGCGTCCGACTACCAATATCATTACGGGTACGATTAAAGCCAACTTCCCGGCGCGTATCGCTTTCCGTGTATCTGCCATGATGGACTCTCGTACTATTCTTGACCGTCCGGGTGCTAACCGCCTGATTGGTAAAGGGGATATGCTCTTCTTGCAGGGAGCTGATCCGGTACGTGTGCAGTGTGCCTTTATCGATACGCCGGAAGTGGAAGAGATTACAAAATTCATTGCCCGTCAGCAAGGTTATCCTACTCCGTTCTTCCTGCCCGAATATGTGAGTGAAGATAGTAATAGTGAAGTAGGGGATATTGATATGGGACGTCTCGATCCGTTGTTTGAAGATGCAGCCCGGTTGGTTGTTATTCATCAGCAAGGTTCCACTTCATTGATTCAGCGTAAATTTGCGATTGGCTATAATCGTGCCGGCCGTATAATGGATCAATTGGAGAAAGCCGGAATTGTAGGTCCTACACAAGGAAGTAAGGCGCGTGACGTATTGTGTATTGACGATAATGATCTTGAAATGCGATTGAACAATTTACAGTAATAGTTCGTTTATTAATCAAATGAGAAAGTACATTTTTAGTGTTTTAATAGCTTTACTGTCTTTGCCTGTGATTGCTCAACAACAGCAGTCCCAGGCTAGAGTCATTCTTGACAAAACGGCAGAGGCGTTTCGTAAAGCTGGTGGCGTGAAGGCTGATTTTACTGTAAAGGCTGTGGCAAACGGCTTGGTAGAAGGTGCTGAAAACGGAACAATTCAGTTGAAAGGAGAGAAATTCGTACTGAAAACATCTGATATCATCACTTGGTTTGACGGAAAAACGCAATGGAGTTATGTGACAAAGAATGATGAAGTGAATGTCAGTAATCCGACGCAGGAAGAGTTGCAGCAGATAAATCCGTATACATTTCTGTATATGTATCAGAAAGGATTCTCTTATAAGTTGGGGACAACCAAAACGTTTCGTGGAAAAGCTGTTTGGGAAGTCGTTCTGACTGCCAGGGATAAGAAACAGGAGTTGGAACGTATCACTCTTTTTGTGACGAAGGACACTTATGAACCTCTATATATTTTGCTTCAGCAGCGTGGACAGCAGACACGTAATGAGATAACCGTTACAAGTTATCAGACGGGGCAGAATTATACGGATCGTGTTTTTACTTTTGATAAAAAACAATATCCCAATGCAGAGGTGATAGATTTGAGATAACATGTTTTTATAACAAAACAATAAAGATAAATTAAAATGGCAGAAATAGAAAAAGTGAAATGCCTGATTATAGGTTCAGGACCTGCCGGATATACGGCAGCGATTTACGCAGGACGTGCAAATTTATGTCCGGTACTATATGAAGGATTGCAGCCGGGCGGCCAGTTGACTACTACGACAGATGTAGAAAACTTTCCCGGTTATCCGGAAGGTATCAGTGGTCCGCAGTTGATGGAAGATTTGCGTGCACAGGCAAGCCGTTTCGGAACAGATATTCGTTTTGGTATCGCTACGGCAGCAGATTTAAGCAAAGCTCCTTATAAAATAACAATTGACGGTGATAAAGTGATTGAAACGGAATCATTGATTATTGCTACCGGGGCAACTGCTAAATATCTGGGGCTGGAGGATGAAAAGAAATATGCCGGAATGGGTGTAAGCGCTTGTGCTACTTGTGACGGATTTTTCTATCGTAAGAAAGTGGTTGCTGTAGTTGGTGGAGGTGATACTGCTTGTGAAGAAGCGGTTTATCTTGCCGGTCTTGCATCCAAGGTATATCTGATCGTTCGTAAACCTTTCCTGCGTGCATCGAAGATTATGCAGGAACGTGTCATGAACCATGAGAAGATTGAAGTTCTTTTTGAACACAATGCAGTTGGTTTGTTTGGTGACAATGGCGTAGAGGGTGTAAACTTGGTGAAACGTTGGGGTGAACCGGACGAAGAACGTTATAGTTTACCTATCGACGGTTTCTTCCTGGCTATCGGACATCAACCAAATACTGAAATATTTAAGGAGTATATCGATACGGACGAAGTAGGTTATATTATTACAGACGGTGATAGTCCTCGTACGAAAGTGCCCGGAGTTTTTGCAGCAGGAGATGTGGCCGATCCGCATTATCGTCAGGCTATTACAGCTGCGGGAAGTGGATGTAAGGCTGCCTTGGAGGCAGAACGTTACCTTTCTTCCAAAGGGCTTGTGTGATAAATATATCTTCGGTGTAAACGAATGAATGATAATTATGCCTTTTGGGGTGTGATTGATTATAAATAAAACGGTGAACATTAGTATTAAACTAGCGTTCACCGTTTTGTTATTCAGGTACGGAGATAAATGATGTGGATTCCACGTCCTGTTGAGTCAGTACCGTGAAATCCGCATGAAATATAGTTAGCTTTGTTTAATAAGCTTCTATTTCATCAATCCATAATTCGGCAGGAATTACTTCCGGGCCATTGTTCTTTTCAAAGTTAACCCCATTGCGCAGTGTGCCGCCATTCTTAATCTTAACTTTCAGGAAGGTAGCCTGTGTTGGCTCAAATTCAATGGAATCAGTGAATGCAATTCGTCCTGTTTCCGGATAATCGTGTTTCAAGGCTTTTTCAGCTACCGGAGTGTATTGTTTGCCATCTGCTGATACTTCTACGGCAACTCCTCCTGCAGGAAGAATTCTCATAGCCGGATTGAATAAAGAGCCGAAAATTATTTTGCTGATTTGTGTCGGCTTATCCAAATTAACGATAAATTCCAAGTCTTTACCTTCAACAATGCCAAAGCTGCACCACGGAGTATAAGAAGCGTTATTTCCTCGTTTACCGTTGGTCAGTCCGAAGGTTGTCTTGTCAGCTCCTAATACATCGTTTTCATCAAATATATCGCCTGTCCATCCCATCTTATAATTAACAGTATAGGGCTTTCCTGTCAATAAATTACCGTATAATGGCTTGTGAGCTACTTTACCCAGCATTTTTCCATCTTTGAAAGCAGCGGCTTTCAGGTCGATATTACCTTCCAGAACGAAAGGCTTTTCGTACACTGTGGATGTTTTACTAGGTTCACTGCCGTCCGTAGTATATCGGATTTCTGCATTCGGATAGAAACTTTCCAGCATTACCATTAAAGGAGCGTTTTCATCCGCGTGCGTATTTACGTTTACGTCAAAGAAGTTGAGACAAGGTTTGGTGTTCATTACTTCCAAACGTTCAAATTCAGTTACCATTCGTTCGCAGAAATTCTTCCAGTCTTTGTTTGCGTTTTGTGTCCATGCCGTTTCGGCGATAGCCATTGCACGCGGGAAAGCTTGATAGTCTGTACGTTCGGAAGTCTGCATATATTCTCTCCATATATTACCTTGTATTCCGATGATATGCTTCTTGGCAAGTTCGTCTGCATCATCCGGGACAGGGTTGTAGCTATATGTTTTTTTCAGTGTGTTGTATCCGCCGATAGTAGTCGGGGCAATTTCAGGTTCTTCCTGGTAGTAGTCCAGATATACATAAGGGTTCGGAGTCATGATTGCATTATGTCCGGCTTTGGCAGCGTTCATTCCTCCTTCTACACCACGCCATGACATAACAGTCGCATTTGGAGCCAGACCACCTTCGAGGATTTCATCCCAACCAATGATGTTTCTGCCTTTACTATTCAGATACTTTTCCATGCGGGTAACGAAATAGCTCTGCAACTTATCCTCTTTACTATGCTTTATTCCGTCTGTCTTGCTGGGAGCCGTATCATCCTTCAGTCCTAACTGGCGGATTAGCTGCTGGCAGAAAGCACTGTTCTTCCATGCTGTCTTGGGACATTCGTCGCCACCGATGTGAATGTATTCGCTAGGGAATAATTCAATTACTTCATCCATCACTCCTTCAAAGAATTTGAAAGTTGTTTCACTCGGACAGAACACCTGTTCGAATACACCCCATGTAGGAGATACTTTATAAGTCTGTGTAGAATCACATGACAGTTCCGGATAGGCAGCCAGTGCAGCCAACGCATGTCCCGGCATTTCTATTTCGGGAACAACGTTGATATATTTACTTGCAGCATAAGCTACTACATCTTTGATTTGTTCCTGTGTGTAATACCCTCCGTGTTCTTTTCCGTCGAATACTTGCGGATAATTTACATAGTAATAGTCTACCAATGTCTTTTCACGTTTAGAACCGATTTCTGTCAATTTAGGATATTTCTTGATTTCGATTCTCCATCCCTGATCGTCTGTCAAATGCCAATGGAAAACATTCATCTTGTTCATTGCCAGCAAGTCGATAAACTTGTAAATATAGTCAATCGGTACATAATGGCGGCAAACATCCAGCATCAGTCCGCGGTGAACAAAACGGGGCGAATCTTCTATTTCTACAGCAGGAACCGACCAGTTTGCTTTCTTATCCAACTGGTTTCCGTAAACCGCCGGAGGGAGTAACTGATAAAGTGTCTGTACGCCGTAGAAGAACCCGTTCGGTTGAGAAGCGGTAAGCGTGATGAGACTGGGAGTAACGGATAATTTATATCCTTCCTTCGGCATACCTTCTTGTACAACAAAGCAGATTGCTGATTTTCCATCTGCACTTTCTGCCTCTTTCAACGAGATTCCTGCTGTCAGTTTTAGTTGTCCGGCCAGGCTGTCGGCAATGCTTTTTACTTCCGGAGCATCCGAAGGTACTACGAGGCAGACTTTGCTGTTTAGTTCAAAACGTCCTTCCTGTGGGAGAATTTGATTGGGTTTGGGAACGATGTTGTACTCGTTCACCACTTCTTTTGTCTTTTGGCAACCGGGGGCAATCATAAGCAAAGACAAAAGAAGAAGAGAAATACTTTTCTTCATGGTCAAAATGTGTGTTAAGTTATAAATAGATTTGACAGGGCAAATGTACTTGTTTTAATGATAAGTTCCAATGATATGGAAATAAAAAAGCCGGAATGATGTCCGGCTTTTAGCTAAAGTTTCAGATTAATGTAGTTATATAATAAAGAGAGAGTTTTTATTTCAGTAGTTGCTCTTCGATGATTTGCACATACTTTTCCGGCGTAGCACCAACCTCGATTATCGGTTTGCCGCCTACCGGGATGAAGAATAACGTAGGTAATGCTTGTACACTGAAGTGGCTGCATAAATCTTTTTCTTTATCAGCATTTACCTTATAGAATATAACTTTTCCTTTATATTTTTCGGCCAGCTTTTCCATTTCCGGAAGTAAACGCATGCAAGGTCCGCACCAAGTTGCCCAGAAATCAATCACAACCGGTTTGTCGCCATTATAAACGAAATCATTTCCTTTTCGATAGTCGAAAATGTGTTCGAGGAAGAACTGGCGGGTAATTGGATTCAATTTACCATCTTCAACTTTGGTTTCCGTCACTTTAGCTTCCGCTTCCGGTATAGGAACCATGTCAAACGGCTGAAAATAAATTTTCTGATGAATATAGTCGATGGATATAATTCCGTAGTCCAGTATCTTTTTGCCTAATACGGAACGTTTCAAGAATGGGTTTTTCACTGCTATGGCATCTTCAATCTTTGTTTTTACAAACATCGTTTCAGGTAGGATGAGGCTTTCCTCATCTTGACTTATTTCTTTATATCCATTGGAGACTTTTTGGTTACTCCCTTTGGTATATTGTGCGCTCCATGTATTGAAATCTGCTTCAGTAAGATTCACTAATCCTTCACTCCATGTATCCAGAACAAAAGATATCGGCTTTCCCTGAATGTTTATCGGGCATACTACTCCTAATCCTGTTATCAGGTTAAAATTTTCCCGATAGTTAAGTTTCATATAAGAAGGACGGTAGGGTTGTGTAATCGTAATTTTCTTCCGTTGCATGTCAATGGTTAATACAGAAGTGCGGAAAACAGCACCACTTAATACACCCATAACCCCTAGCTTGCGTAGATAGGGTTCGTCTTCTAATGTGAAAGCCGGAAGATCGTTTGCAAATGTATTTTTACCAATAGCTACTGTTCCCATTTCATATACCTTTCCAACAGGCACCTGTTTAAATACAAAATCTTGGTAAGAACTAAAAGTTCCTCTCTTTTCTGTATTGATGTGTAACTTTTTGAGAGCTTCAGGAAGTAGAGCGTTATGTCCCGATAAATCAAGGACAAAGTCAGCCACTTCACCATTTATAGTGGCTTCCACGATAATTTTTCCATCAATAGTTTTGAATGGAATGACCTCTGTCATACTGTTTTGTGTTTGTGCACTGATGCCTCCTGTGATACAAAATGCAAGCAAACAGAGATACATTTTAGTTATTATTCGTTTCATATATTCTTTCTGTTTAAAGTTTATTTCTCTTTCCTGATTTCAATTCTTTTCTCTTGATTATCTTTTTTGATGATAATATAGCCGGTATCACCAGGTATAGCATTCATAATTTCTTCTACGGCCATCTGGCTCATGGGGCAATCTTTAAGAGAAGTTCCGTTGATATTAATCACTTCGTCGCCGAAAGCAACTGTATCTTTCATGCTATCCCATATAGTTGTAATTTCGAATCTTTCGTTACGCGGTAATATGCTTACGTTCCAAAGAGCGGGAGCACCACCCATGTCGATTTTCCCTTCTTCAAATGGGAGGAAGTAAAAACGTCTCCGCATATAATCAATAATTACTTTACCATATTGCAGTAGATCCACCCCGATGATAGTTCCATTCATGACAGTTGTTGTACTACCTACGTTTGTGAATTCTTTTCCCATGATATTGATGGAAGGTACAGATACTTTTTTAATATCCACCGGCTTGCCCAACCCTGTTATTCCGGCAGCTACGATACCATATCCATGATTGGTAACTTGCGAGATGTCAGCCAGCCTGTTGTAATCTTCCGTAGAATAAAGTAGAAAGCCTCCGGCACCTGTGTCGAACAGAACTTTTAAATCATTATTTCCTAAACGAACGTTGACGATGGAATGATGTTCAGTTTCATCCAACAAAGGAATTCCGTCTGTAACCTTTAACTTTTCGGGACGATAAGGATAGTTGATTACCATTATTTTAGAACGGGAATCGAATGTTACTACCGACTGTGCAAAGGCATCTCCTCCAAGAATTCCGACAACTCCCAGGTCTGTGAAGAATGGATTCTTAGGTAGTACCATCGTTTTCAACTGTTTGATTTTGTAGTTCTTTCCGATGGAAACATTTTGTACGTGGGCTTCCTGATAGTTGGAGCCTTGTGCATTCACATCGGAAATGCGCATATATCCTGCGGCAGTAGCTTTCATTTCAGTTGCGGCGTCATACATAGTCCCGGTTCTTCCTCCTGTATCGACGATGTATTTTACATTTACACCATTAACAGTAACGGGTATAATGATTTTCTCCTGAATGAATTCATAAGGAATGGTATCGCAAACCTTATTCTGGATTTGCGCTACCATTTCTTGTCCGCAGTTTAGAAATAATAGCAGCCATAAGCCGGTCAGTATTCCTATTCTTTTCATGTCATTCTTTTTTGTAGATAATATTTTTTATTCCGGAAGCAGTCTCAATCGTTAGCTTCGTCTGTTTTTTCTCTTTCAATTCCGGTATTCCGTTCAGAATACTTTCGCAGAAGTCATATTTCTTAGCAGGTTTGCCATTAATCTTAATCACTTTGTCTCCTACTTCTATCTTACCTTTCGTGCTACTCCAGACGGTAGATACAAATAAGTCTCCGTCTTTGACCGTCAAATCGAAGTTGTTGCATTGATTGTTGATTTCATTATCCGGTTGGAAAGCTTCAAAATAGAATCTTCCACGTGGATAGTCGATAGTCACTTTCCCGTATTGTAATAACTTTACACCTAGTAATGTATAAGGGTGTTTGTCTGTATGGGTCGTTAAGTTGCGGAATTTGGTGGCTCCTACTGATAATAAGGGAATATGTACTCTATATGAAGATGCTTTATCTGCTTGTCCGGCTACTCCGATACTTCCTTCCCCATATCCTTCAGAAACGACTTCCATAGATGCCTCCGGTTTAATTCTCTCAAAATCACTTTCAATAAGAGATAACAGACTGGGACTGCCTGTATCAAATAATACAGTGATGTTGCTGACCGGAGCGATCTGTACATTGACAATTGGCATTCCCCCTTCTTTCGTGAAATTCAGCATTTTTCGTAAAGATACTGTAGAAGGCTTTTCGGCAGATGTGACTATGATATTTTTAGTCTGCGAATCAATGCTTACAATAGTACTTGCAAATAAATCGCTTCCGATGATACCATCTACTCCAAAACATTCCCAGCCTTTTACTTCATTGATGATTAGCGACGGGGCATTTTTAAAGTTAATAACATCATCGGGAGTCGTCAGATTTTCTATTCGCGTAGTTTTGTAATAGCTTTCCACGTTATTCACATCTGTCACCTTCATAGAGTCTGTTGCTGTTATTTGTAGTGCTTGACAGGCTTTAGTGGTAAGTGCGGTGCGCCCTCCGGTATCAAAGATAAAAGGGCGTGCATTGCCGTTCACTTTCATTTCGATAACCATTTTTTCGCCTACCATCCGATAAGGTATGGTTGCTTTATATTGTTGGGCGAATAAAGGGACCGCCATGCAAAAGGCAATGACGGTTCCTATTAGACGAGTATATTTCATAGACTAATCTTTATTTGCTGACTTTTTCTGCTTCCAAGATTGCTTGGTAAGCATTAACGATACCTCCGGAAATACATAGGTCATCAAAAAGGAATAAATCTTGTGAAGGGCTATCGTTCACGCGGATTCCTTTTTCTACTTCTACACCTTTGCGTGAAGTGACGCTTTTTAATAATATGTCACGGATTTGAGAACCGGTCAGTTTTGGGAAATAAGACTTCACAAGAGCAGCTACGCCAGCTACAGTAGCCGAAGCCATTCCTTCTCCAGTTCCTTTTTGATAAGTGTCACCCATATAAGATGAATAAATGTCTGTTCCCGGAGCATAAATATCGAGAGCAGTTGCACCGTAATTGGTGTTCAATACCGGATTTCCATTCTTGTCTGAAGAAGCAACTACCATAAAATTAGTAAGTTCTCCCTCTTTATTCATCTTACGGTTGGGAAAGAATTCGTCTTTATCCATATCCATTGATAGATCCCAAACCGGAACTATAACTAATGCCCCTTTCTTCTCTGCCTCTTTCAACGCCTCTGACACCCATTGTTTCTGCTCTTTCGGATATATGGAGTTTTGTTCCGGTAATACGATTACATCTGCACCGTGGTTTACTGCATAGCGGATGGCCAATGCCATATCTTTCAGGTATGGTTCTCCTTCTCCCGGGTGGATGCGTAAGGTCATGATTTCTGCATTGTCTGCAATACCGTTACTTCCGATACCGTTGTCACGTTTAGCTGCGATAACGCCGGCCTTCATTACGCCTGTTGCCGCATCAGATGTCAACAGTACATTATTACCATAATGCGTATCGTTAATATCCAGAGGATTGTCACCTACAATTTCTTTTCGATTATCACTTCCGTATCTCTTTAAAGCCTCTTCATAAGACGCTTTACCTGTTTCTACACTTTTCTTTCCCATATTCTGATAAACAGGTTCCCATTTATCCGTATTATAGATGCTGAAATAGTAGGCAGTAAATACAAAAGCGACTTCAGAAAGACTGTCTCTTTCAGCTTTGGGATCATAACAACTTTGGAAGTCCTCAACAGTCAGCTCTTTTCCGGGAAAACGTTTTTTCATGTCCTTATCGAACTTTTCAACATATTCTTCTATAACATAAGATAGTTGAAGACCGCCGTAAGCTCCACCGATTCTTGATTCCGGCATGACTTTATAGCGATAGTAATTATATTCTTCTATGTTTTCCGGTGCGGGGACTTCTTGGCGTTTTCCATTGACTATTTTATAATACTTCTTTCCGTCAAAGATATAATCAGCGTATTTATCTTTGAGACGGAAGAATTCACGTTCTCCTTCGCGTGTCAAAGCTTCCATTACTTGGCCGTCTTTACCACCGATGAAGTTCCAGCCATTGATGTCGTCAACAAGCCCGTTTTTATCATCATCTTTTTGGTTTGACTTTTCTTTTGGGTTGATCCAGATTGCGTGTTTTAGGTCTTCGTGTTCTACGTCCATTCCGGTTCCGATCAGTGCAACAACCGGTCTTTTCTTTGCTTTCTTTTTGTTGGCTTTCAGGTAATCATAAGCTTTGTTTACTTCAGCTCCGTATACACTGTCCTGGTCGAAAGAACAGTTAAACCAGTCCAGTTCGGATTGTTTTTTTTGTGTTTCTGCCTTTGGTTTGATTAACTGGGCTGATACAGTAACGCTGATAAAACAGCATACGATTGGAAATATAAGTTTCTTCATTGTCAAAAGAGTTATAATTTATATAGTTTGTTTATTGTCTTATTTTTAAAATGGCCTCGCGTACTTGTTCACCCCGGACGTTGCGTGCAGCAAGTTTGCCTTCTTTGTCAATGACTACAAGGAAAGGGATGGAGTAGAAGCCGTAATCAGTCTGGATAGCACTTGGAGTCTTGCTGTTTTTAGGGAATCCTGTCTTATCCCATAGCATCACCCACGGCAATTTTTCTTCATCCAGCATTTTTCTCCATTTTGCTTCGCTGTCATCCAGCGAGACACTGATGAATTCCAGATCGTCAGCCTTCAATTCATTGTATATGGTTAGCATACTACGCATCTCTTTACGACAAGGACCACACCAGGAGGCACAGAAGTCAAGTACGACAATTTTCCCACGGAAGTCTTTCAGACTTACGTTTTTTCCGTTGGCATCTGTGAAAGTAAAGTCGGGACATTCTGCACCAATGATTTGGTGGGAGAGGATTTCTACCCTGTTTACCAGCCATTTGGCAGATAAAGACTTTCTGTCTTGTTCCGGTATCATGTCCAATAGCATCTTGTTGGATTGGTAATCATTTACATCTGCCAGATAGGCTAATGCAGATGCCATGGAGGGAGTTAGTTTTCCTTTGACGGAAGTAGAAATCGTTGCTATATCCGGGTCTTTTTCTGCTGGCATATAGTTTTGTAAAGTCAGAAACGGATCGATGCCAGTGAATGAAAGCGAACTTTGTTCAGGGTTCTTTTCGTCGAAGTAGCCATTGATTGTTACCGGGTTATTTTCCAGATAAATATTCTGTTCGGTTTCTCCTAAATAGAGTTTGTAGACATCAGGAATGATGTTTATTTCATCGGTACTGAATGTGTTATTAGTACCGATGATGCAGCTTAATACAACGCCTTCATTCATATCTTTTATTTGTAAAGTCGTTGGCTTTAATACTTTTATTCTTCCTGATATTCTTAGCCCGTTATTTCCCCATATGGTGGTACCGCATAAGAGTAATATGGTTAATAATAGATTTTTTACTTTTGTCATTATTATGAGTTTATAGTTCATTATCAGAGTTGTTATTCTTCATCTGGAGTCTCCGGTATTGGAGGTAAAGGTAAATCCCAGTCTTCCGGTCCGTTGGCTATTGCTTCCAGATCGATCTGATATTTATCTTTTAAATATTTCTGTACGAAAGCAAACTTTTCGGTGAGAAAAGGATATTTATCAGCCGGATATACCTCTGCTAGTCGTGCTTGGTTATAGTACATGGAAAGATGCATATATCCTATAAAAGTCTCTTCATTGGTTGGAGGATAAGAGTTGTTGGCTGGTTCGCTGATACTATTGAATACATACGTGTTTACACTTCCCGGATATCCTCTGGTAAGATAATAGTTTGGGTCATCTTCCATTCCCAAGCCTGCTATCAGATTAGTGACATGGTCGAATCCCACTTCAAATTCTTCAGGTATAATGATGTTTCCGGCTTTTACTGCTTTTTCCAATACGGGAGCCAATATCATTTTCCGGCGTCTGTCAAGGAGTGCTCTGTCTGTGGGGATTAAATAAGGATCGCTGGGATTGTCTTCTCCAAACATACAAGTGCACCAATAATCCAGCCCATCGTAATTTTCGTGTATGGGTACAATCCAGCTTGCTAGGATTACGCCTCCAACTTCTAATACGCTTTTGCTATAGACATTGTATCCCAAATACCAATACATAGGCAGAACTTTAGATGTGATCGGCGGATTCAAGTATGCAAAGATATGCTTTTTCATAAATTCGACATAGTAATTGGTCATTTCGTCGTTTACACAGCCTTGGCCTTCGTAGCCACTACCATATGATATGCCTGTCCAGCTGCGATTAAAATCAGCCCTTTGCAGATCTTTATAAATAAGATATACATTATAGTCTTCGTATATTTGGGCGATGTCATCGTCCCAACTATTATTTCCTTGAGGTACTTTAAAGCGTAATTCAATGCCTCCTTCTGTAGGAGTCAGTGTGTCTTCTTCATAACATGAGGTGAATAATGCCATACAAGCAAGTAATCCCCATAATATATATATTTTTTTCATATTCATTTCTTTTGTTTAATTCATAAGATATATACTATTAACTTTCGCGTTTTGGAGCTAAAGGATTCTGCTCCAGTTTTTTATTTTTAATTAAGACGGCGTCTGGTATAGGCATGGTATAGGAAGGATCATTCTGTTTTAATGTATATACCTGTTCTCCCCATCTATGAATAATTTGTGGCATTCCGTAGCGTCGGAGATCAAACCATCGTTGCCCTTCAAAACAAAGTTCTTTTCTTCTTTCATTTTTGATGAAAGTTTTGAGCGCATCACCTGTTAATCCGGTAGGCTCAACAAATTTGTCGGGTTCATAACGTTTAGCCAGTAAGGTTTTTAAAGCAGATAGTGCTGTACTCTCGTCATTATTATGGGCAGCTGCTTCTGCTAGATTTAAATAAGCCTCACCTAGTCTGAAGGATAAAGCAAAGTTTTCCGAACCACTAGGTTCACCTGTAGCTGAAAGTTTGTATTTGCCGAAAGTAGTATAAGAGTCTTCATAGAAAACTTTATCATCTTTATTGAACTCTTTTGCTATATACTTTTCTTTTCTTAAATCTCCATCTTCAAAGCTTTCAATCAAGTTATCAGAAGCGATAAAAGCTTCTCGGTAATAGGTGGTGGTATTACCGAAGTAACCTTCTTCCTCATACTCTACCGACTCATCATTGAATACAGTTAAGTCTGAAACGCTTCCATATAACCAAATAACCTCAGATGATTTTAAAGATGTAAAATTGTAATAAGGCTCTGCCACTGTTGGAGAAGGGAGGTTATTTAAGTCTACTAAAGCGAAGGACCAGTCTTTTATTACTTTGTTGGCGTATATGGCTGCATCTTTCCAGTTTTCCATATAGAGAAAGACGCGGGACTTCAGCAATTGTATCATTGGAAGGCTAACCAGATAATTCGGTTCATATTGTTTATCTTTGCTTAAAGTAAGGAATAAACGTTCAGCTTCATTCAGATCGTCCACAATTTGGTTGTATACTTCCTCAACGGTGTTTCGTGTCATTAATAGTTGGTCTTCAGGTAGCAGGTTGCTGTCTAGTTTGAGTGGAACTCCTAAAGCCTGTTTGTTATAGTTGTATGGTGCTCCAAAATGATTGACTAACATAAAATAATAGAAAGCTCTTAATCCGAGGGATTGGGCTATTACATAATTTTTTTCAGCCTCCGTACCATTTACGTCACCGATATAATCAAGAGCTGCATTTGCGCCTAAGATATAGTTATAGTATCCTTCCCAGATATTCTGAAGAGGATAACCATTTCTTTCCATAATGAAAAACATATCCGGTTGCCATGTATAAACAGCTTGTTTGGCTTCTATATTTTTTAGAGAGTTGATGCTAAATTCATAATCAGTTTTGTGGAACTGAATGTCATCGTCTAAGAAGCTAAGAAAGGGTAGTAGGAAATTGCTTTTATCCTGTTTGGGATAAGCAGAACCGATTAACATTTCTTGCAAAGCATTTGCATCTTTGGGAACGTACTCACTTTGAGATTTAGGCTCTAGAAAATCTGAGCAAGAGGATAGTGATAGTAAGACTATTCCTGTTAGTATATATATAATTCTTTTCATTGTCTATCTTTTTATTTTTTTAGAAACCAATGTTAATACCTAATGAATAATTCCGTGGAAGTACACTGTTGCTAACTTCCGGGTCGAAACCGTTGAAACGTTTGCTGGCGATAACAAAGATGTTATCCATGTTAAAGTTGAGTGATAGATTTTTCATATATATTTTTTCGCACCACTCACGTTTCATTTGCCAGGATAGGCCGATGTTACGGCAGCGTAAGAAAGAACCACTGACCACCATAGCGTCAGATTGTTCCCATAATGGAATGCTATAAACATTCTCATTGTTGGGCAATTCTATATAAGCCATTCCTGCTTTGGGTAAAGAAGGAATGATTGTATGGGCTTCGTCTCCCGGTTCTTTCCAACGGTTCAGTAAATCGCGGTTTATATTTGTATATGGATCCGGCATATAATAAGAACTAGCGAATTGGTTGTATGGTGATGGCAGACGCTTCTTGTTGCCGAGTAAAAGTGAAAAACTGGTGTTTAAAGTTAATGATTTATAGCGGAAACTTAAGCTCAATCCACCGGTGAAATAAGGCTCTTTCTGACCAGAATATACCAGATAAGTAGTCGGATCTATTTGTCTGCTACGTTCTTCTTCCGGAATATCCAAAAGATTGAATAAAGCTTCACCGGTTTTTCCGTCTAATCCTGCAAAAGAGTATGACCAGAAACTGCTGAGCGGATATCCTTCTTTTAATACAATATCTGAACGTCCACTTAAGAAGGAAGCTGCATTGACATCAATGTCTGTATGTCCGCCTTCATTCCAGTTCTTGGAAGCATTCAAACTGACACTTAATGCATAGTCCCGTTTCTGTATCGGGGTAAAAGTTAATGTGTATTCGATACCTCTGTTGTGGATAATACCACCGTTGCGTTTCATGGATGTTATTCCATATTCATAAGGTAATTCCAGTTCAACAATGGCATTGGATCGTCTTGTATAATATTCCAAATTCATATAAAACATACTGAATAATTCCAGGTCTACACCGAAATTCCATGATTTGGTACGTTCCCATGATAGATTCGGATTTGGGATTTGGGAGATGGTAGACTGATATCTATTGTATAGATTAGCCACTTTCCCCTGATTTAAAATCAAATCCGGACTAATGCGCGTTACTGCATTTCCTTGAATACCATAGGTGCCGCGGAAGTTTAAGGTTGTTATCCATTTTACATATTTCTTCATGAAGTCCTCTTCTGAGGCTCTCCAGGAGAAACCGAATGAATAGGTAGGATCAATGCGGTGATTAGCATCCTGACCGAAACGGTTGGATGCATCATTACGTATATTTGCATTAACAACATATCGGTTTTTGAGTGAATATGCCAATGTGGCGAATACGGAAAGGTAATTGTCTGTAGTATTGACTTTTCTCCATTCACCATCATATATCTTTTTTAAAAGCCCCCATCCTTCGTCTTTAGAACCTGTAATAGGTGTAAAAGCTTGTGGAGTGGTTGGTAATGTTATTACTTCTCCTCTATCTGGGGCATATCCCCATACCGTATTGCTGACACCTTTATTAGTGGAAGAACGTAATTCCATACCTACTAAAGCATTAATTCGGTTCTCATTATTAAAGGCTTTACTGAATTGCAGTTTATTTTGGATGTTGTAAGAGTACTGCTGTGCGTTATTTGTGAATAATTCGCCTCCGAATGGGAGTAAGGCTGCTCCAAACTCTTTACTGTTTGGTGAGACAGAGTTGAAATCATAACCACGATATGTTTCAGCAATATAAAACGTTTGTTCTGTTTCCCAAGCTTCGTTTGTGCTGTTATTATTGGAATATCCACCAGTAAATTGGTAAGTTAACCAGTCCAAAATATTCCATTTCAAGTCTAGTGAAGCTGACATGAAACTTGATTTTGATTTAGAACCACTATTATTCCGTTCATTTACGAAATTGTATGATAATGATTTGACTCCGCTATTGTATGGGTATGAGGCTTTCATTTGATAGTAAGCATCAGGGTCTATAGAACGATTGGTAGTAGTAGCATACCCCATAGGATTGACTCCTCCGGCAAAACCGTTATTCGTACTTACGCTACCGTTGATCGTTGCATTAATCGTTAGTTTTTGTACCGGGCGTATGGTGATGGCAACGCGTCCGGTCATACGTTCACTGTCGTTTCCTATTTCCTGCCCTTCGCTATTGGAATATCCCATAGAAGCTGCATAACTGTATTTATTTGTTCCGCCGGAAACACTTATATTATGGTTATGGCTAAAAGAACGGCGGGTTAGTAGTTTGAACCAGTCTGTATTTTGTGTTTCCAGAACATTGCGTTGTGCCAGAAATTCTTCAGAAGATATATCGTGCGATAGATACATATTCAATAATCCCTCATAAGTATATATTTGTTTGATTGGTTCTGCACCATAAGGTGTTCCCCAGTTAAAAGCTTCTTGTGAGAATAGTACTCTTTCTTTGGAGTTCATATAATTAAACTGTCCATAGTTGGGACGCGTACCCATTACAAAATTAGAGGTGTAATTGACACTTAGACGATCAGTCGTATTCTTTTTGGTTGTGATCTCAATAACACCATTCGATGCTTTTGAACCATAAATAGCGGTCGCAGAAGCATCTTTTAAAATACTAATGCTTTCGATATCAGCAGGATTCAACCAAGAAATCTGATTACCGATAATGTTTTTCAAGTCCTCTGTCATGAGAGAAGATGCATTCAATTCCAGGGGGTCTTCCTGAATGATGCCGTCGACTACCCAAAGTGGGTCTTGATTACCCAGTAAGGTACTGGTACCACGGATTTGAATTTTCGGGGCAGTACCTACACGACTACTTGTATTGGTGACAATCATACCTGCCACACGTCCTTGCAACATTTGGTCAATAGTGGTATACGAAGGCATTAAAATATCTTTTGCTTTTACTGTGGTAATAGAACCTACTAGGTCACGACGTTGAATATTCTGATAACCGGTTACGACCACTTCGTCAATTTCAGTACTGGAACTGTTTAGAGTGACATTAATCGTTTTCTTTCCTGTATATCTTACAGTCTTTTTCTCCATTCCGATGAATGAATAAGTTAATATTAACCCTTCTTGCGCAGGAATATTAAAAGTGTAATGTCCGTCTAGTCCGGCGATAGCTCCATGTTTTGAACCTCGGACAGTGACTGTAGCTCCGGGAAGTGCTTCACCGCTTGCATCACGTATCCATCCACTAATCGTGATTTTATTAGTCTTTCTTTTCTTAATAACGATGGCAGTGCCTGATACTTCATAAGTCAGGTTAGTTCCTTCCAGACATTCATCCAGAATTTCGGTGATCGTTTTGTTTTTTGCCCTTACGCTGATATCGGTTATGTTAGCGATATCTTCTGTTGCGTACATAAAGATGAATTTTGTACGGTTTTGCAAATACCAAAGCGTAGATTCCAGGCTTTCGCCTCTCAGATCAACGGAGATTCGCTGATTGTCTTGTGCTTGAATCATAAGTGAAGAAAGGGAGAATATCCATAAAAGGCAGAGCTTAACGAAATTTCTGCTTACATAAGATACTCCCTTTGAGGAGGATTGTGTTCGTTTTTTCATAATGCGTTAGTTATAATATGTATTAATAGTTATTGTTTATAAGAAATGTGCAGTATACCTTCTCTTTGTTTTATGTCTACCATATTTAATTCCATTATCATGTCGATAATTGGATTCATGTTTGCATAGCGGTTGAGATAAGCTCCGATTTGTACCTGTCTGGCTGCATCGTCTTCAAAAGTGTATGTGAATCCGTACCATTTGGAAAGATATGACATTACATTCTCAAGAGGAACGTTCATAAATATGAATGATCCGGACTCCCAGGAAGTGTATAATTCTGTATTTACGTTAGATACGGTACTTTCCCGACTATTTTTGTCATATACGAAATGTTGGTTTGGAATCAATTCATAATCTTCGTTTTCACTGCTAATCTCTATAGCTCCACTAATTAGTGTAGTACTTTCCACTTCTTCATCCGCATAAGCCCTTACATTGAAAGAAGTTCCTGTCACCCGAATAGAAGTGTGCGGTGTTTGCACGATAAAAGGATGTGCTTTATCTGGAGCAACATCAAAATAGGCTTCACCTTCAACCTGTACGATGCGTTCCTTATCGCTGAAACAAATCGGATAAGTCAGTTGTGATTCTGCGTTCAGATGTACTTTTGTTCCATCCGAAAGGACAATGTGACATTCCATACCATGCAGTGTACGAAGCGTATTTTTGATTTCTTTCACTTTGGGCTTGTTGGCAGGAGTTTGATAATTTATCCCTTTGGAGTCAATGATGAACACTTCAGTTGCACCCTCCGGAAGGACATTCTCAAAAAGGTTGAAGGTGTTGCCATTACTTAAAGTCAGTTCTCCGCCATGGGTTCCTGGAGTGATTTCACCGATTGGTTCTCCGGCTACCCAATTATAAATAAGGTATGAAATCGGTATTAACAATAGCAAAAGAAGAGCCGCATATTTCAGACTCCTTTTCCATGAAAGAAAACCGGATGTTTTTTCTCCTCCTAGTAGCGGATAGATTCTGTCCCATGCCTTTTGTGAAGAGAAGCTTTTTATTAACCGGCTGTTTTCTTCATACGTTTCCTTATTTAATATCCGGTCGGCTATTTTTTGATGCTCCGGATTTTCATCCAACCACGCATGATAGTTTTTTTTCTCTTCGGGAGTAGACGAATGAGTAAATAAGGAAGCTAAGATTTTTGCAATTTTAAATTTTTCTTTGAATGAATTCATCGTTTTTTCGATTTGTTATATAAGTAAAACAATCCAATCGAAAAAACGGGGTAATCAAAAAGTTACTTTATTTGCATAAAAATAGTAATAAGGTGTAATTTATGCCTTTGAGACTTTCGCGAAGTTTGCGATAGGCGAATTTCTTTAACGTATGGACAGTGCCTTCTGAAATTTGCAATTTGTCAGCAATCTCATGGTTTTTTAACCCTTTCATAGAGTATAAGATGATATTTCGCATTTGGGTAGGCAATTCTTCTACCGCTTTGCGAACCATGTGGAATGTTTCCTGTTCGATAATAGCAGCTTCAAAACCACTATCGAATTCTTCCTGTCCGGAAAAATTAGGAATATCTAATTGTTCATGTTTTAGGTGATTCAGACATTTATTTCGGGTGACGGTATAAAGGAAGCTTTTTACTTTCAAAATGTTGTCGAAATCTTCTTTCCGTTCCCAATAAGCTAACAATACATCTTGCGCAATGTCTTTGCAAACTTCTTTGTCTTCAATATAGTGGGATGCGAACACGCAAAGAATAGGATAGTAGTCATCAAATAGCTTTTTGAAAGCCTGTTTGTTACCACGTCTGATGTCTGCAATTATATTTTCTATATGTATGTTCACTATTTAGGGTGGAGCGACTGGTGCAGGAATTTTCTTATCCAATCTTACTTATTTTCTTCAGCTTTTCTTCTTCGATGATTTTGATCTTTCTTCCGTCGATTGTAATCAGTCGTTCCGTAGCGAACTGTGACAATGTGCGGATAGCATTCGAAGTAGTCATATTAGAGAGATTAGCTAAATCTTCGCGTGAAAGATAAATGCTCAAAGTAGATCCGTCTTCTTCCAAGCCGTAGCTTTCTTTCAGGAAGATGAGAGATTCGGCCAAGCGTCCGCGGATATGCTTTTGTGTCAGATTGACAGTGCGTTCGTCTGAGATGCCGAGATCAATAGAAAGCTGGCGGATAAAAAACATAGCCAGGTCATTATTCTGGGCAACTAAAGTTAAGATAGCATTCATAGGAATCAGACAAACAACAGAGGGTTCGAAAGCTGCTGCGGCAGTTACAAAATCTTGTTTGGCAAAATAAGCACGATAAGCAAAGTATTCGCGTGGTTTAATCATGCGAATAATCTGACTTCTACCTCCCACGCCATCTTTGAAGATTTTTACTTTCCCACTGATAAGACACATCAGATGAGAAGGTGTTTCCCCTTCGCAGTAGATGGTTTCATTTTTTTTGTAGGTTTGTATCGTATAATTGTTCATCAGAAACTCCTTTTGCTCGTTATTTAAAGGAGCTAACATATCGGATAACGGTTCCGAAATATCGATGTCTGACATATTCATTTTTACCATGAGTGCTACAAAACTGTGTTATACAGCACAAAAGTAAAAAGAAAAAATGAGAAAATGAACGAATCTATAAAAAGATTGCACAAAAGTGGGAGCTTTCGTGCAATCTTATAGGCATTTTATTTAGCAAACAACAGTTCTCTGTATTTGGGTAACGGCCATATTTCGTCGTCTACTTCCATCTCTAGGTGGTCGATGTGGTCGCGGATCTGATCGAGATACGGGCGTACTTTTTCTTCATACTCAAATGCTCTTTCCTTATAGTTCTCCATGTGGTTGGCTACTTTTCGTGCTTCGGTCATTTCGCGAACCAGTACTTTGATGGAAGTGACCCGGTGTGAAATTTCACGGATCAGCTCTTTGCGGTCGGCACTCAACACTTCGTATTCTTCAGCCGGGAATATTTCTTTCAGTCCGCGAAGATTTTCGAGCAACCGGTTCTGATAGGCAACGGCAGTCGGTACGATGTGGTTAATGGCGAGGTCGCCCAGTACACGGCCTTCGATTTGCACCTTCATGGTATATTTCTCCAGTTCCACTTCCAGACGGCTGTTCAATTCGGTTTCGTTGAAGATACGTTCGCCAATCAGCACTGATTTGGATTGGTTGTCAATATAGTGCATCAGGGCTTCCGGTACGTGGCAGATGTTAGTCAGTCCGCGGCGTGCGGCTTCCTGTTTCCATTCTTCAGAATAACCGTCGCCCTCAAAACGAATCGGTTCGGAGGCGATAATCGTTTCTTTCAGTATGCGGAAGATGGCTTCATCTTTGCCTACTCCTTCTTCCATCAGCTTTTCTACTGATGCACGGAATTCGTTCAACTGGTTTGCCATGGCGGCATTGATTGCAATCATGGAGGCGGCACAGTTGGAAGACGAACCTGCGGCACGGAACTCGAAACGATTTCCGGTGAATGCGAAAGGAGAGGTGCGGTTACGGTCGGTAGTATCCAGTAGGATTTCGGGGATGCGTCCGATACCTAACTTCAGGGTGGTTTTTTCTTCCGGTGTCATTTTCTCGTTTCCTACCTGGCGGACAATTTCGTCGAGAGTGGACGATAGTTGTGAACCCAGGAAGCAGGAGAGAATGGCGGGAGGAGCTTCGTTGGCTCCCAAACGGTAGCTGTTGCTGGCGCTCATGATGGAGGCACGCAGTAAATCCTGGTTTTTATAAACCATCATTAAGGCGTTTACCAGGAAAGTGAGGAATAGCATGTTTCCTTTCGGATTCTTTCCGGGGGCGAACAAGTTGATGCCGGTGTCGGTGCAGAGCGACCAGTTGTTGTGCTTGCCCGAACCGTTTACTCCGCTGTATGGCTTTTCGTGTAGGAGTACATTGAAGTGATGTTTCCTTGCGATACGTTTCATCAAATCCATGACAAGCTGGTTGTGGTCGTTGGCAAGGTTGCAGTTTTCGAAGATAGGGGCCAACTCAAATTGGTTGGGGGCTACTTCGTTATGACGGGTTTTGGCGGGAATACCCAGTTTGTGACACTCAATTTCGAGTTCTTTCATAAATGCCGTGACACGTGGAGGGATGGAGCCGAAATAGTGGTCTTCCAACTGTTGGTCTTTGGCGGAAGAGTGTCCCATCAGTGTCCGTCCTGTCAGGCAGAGGTCGGGGCGTGCATTATATAAGGAAGAGTCGACTAGAAAATATTCCTGTTCCCATCCTAAATTGGTATATACGCGTGTGATGTTCTTGTCGAATAGTTGGCAGACTTCCGTTGCTGCTTTATCTACGGCGGCAAGTGCTTTCAATAATGGAGTTTTGTAATCCAGTGCTTCGCCTGTATAAGAAATGAAGATAGTTGGGATACAAAGAGTGGTGTCTACCACGAATGCTGGTGAAGAAACATCCCAGGCTGTATATCCTCGTGCTTCGAAAGTGTTGCGGATACCGCCGTTAGGGAAAGAAGAGGCATCCGGTTCTTGCTGGATCAGTAGTTTTCCGGAGAAGCGTTCGATTACTCCGCCGTCTTCGCCGAATTCGATAAAACCGTCATGTTTCTCGGCTGTTCCGTCTGTCAGAGGCTGGAACCAGTGTGTGTAGTGAGTGACG
This sequence comes from Bacteroides sp. D22, assembly GCF_000163675.1. Lineage (NCBI taxonomy): Bacteria > Pseudomonadati > Bacteroidota > Bacteroidia > Bacteroidales > Bacteroidaceae > Bacteroides > Bacteroides sp. D22. The sequence continues at coordinate 91,624 of NZ_GG774803.1, forward strand.
TTGAGTGACTTGGCCCAACTTTTCATGCCGTTAGCAATCAAATCTGCTATTTCGCGGCTGATAGGCGTACCTTTTTCGATAGCATCGGTTACAGCTTTGTAGGCTTCTTTGGGAAGATACTCCTGCATCTTCTTGCGGTCGAACACGTGGCTACCATAATAATCAGAGAGTTTGTTGGAAGGAGCAGTTACTTCCAGAGGTTTCCGGTTGGAAAGCTCTTGTAAGGCAAAAAAACGCATTTTTGACATAAATGGTCTACTTTTTATCGGTTGATGGTGCAAAATTATATGTTTTTTCTGAAAGTACCCCTATTTTAAAGGGGGTATTTTTAGAAATGAATGTGTTTTTTCTAAAGATACCCCCTCTGTTGATTCTCCAACTTCTGTTCTTATTGCTTCTGTTGGTCCATTTCTTTAGCCATCTGTTTAACCAAACTTTCCACTTGGATATAATGGTTGTGATAGTTTTTGAATAACTGTTTGAACACTGGACTGTCCATAGCCATTTGAGTAAGGAATTGTAAATGTTTGCCCATAGCGGCATTCATTTGTATACGTTCTTTCTTGCTCAAATTGTCTTGTATGGAGTAAGCTCCGCATGAAATTTGGATTTCTGCAATACCTTCATCCCACGGATGGGTGTTGAGGTGAGTCAATGCTGCCAAGATTTTTTTCAGGTCTTTCAGCAGAATGTTTAATAGTTCGAATTCGGTGCGGTTTATGGAGCAGGAATCCGGGTTCAGGAGGAAAGCGAATTTAAGGTAGAAATCCTTTAATTCTTCTTTAGGAATAGCAAATGAATCTTTGGAAGCCTTTATCATGCCTCCCACCGCTGGTTGAACGGTAACTTGTTTTGTTTCCATAATATAATTATGAATAAGGTGGTAGGCGAAGATTTTCTATGAAATAAGAGCGGTTCCGCCTTTCCCGTTACTCTTCACCAACCAGGCAGTGGGTGCATTAACACTCCACACGGGGGTACGAAACCGCCATATGAAGCATCAGGACAGGCATAAAAATGCCTGCCACGAAAACGAGGCAGGTTCCCTGCCTGGTTGATATGAAGAGTATCACAAAGATACGACAATTTTCTTCTTTGTCAAAAATAAAAGGAGAAATAAAAAGGTAAGAGTAAGTATTTCTCTTTTTTATGCAGTTTTTAATTAAATGGGAATTTATCAGTTAAATGAAAATTTATCGGTTAGGCTGAAAGCCTTACAATTATATATTTATTGGGATGCCCTGAAAGGGCTTAATTATCATTTAGTTCATTTATGCACCGTTATGAATCAAACTAGCGGTGGTTTGATTATTTTCAAAAATCATGGTAAAATAAAGTATATCAACTTCTCTGTCAACTTAGAAATAAAAGTTTACTTTTGCCTTCCACAAGTTTCACAGACTCGTAAGTTGTAGTATGACAGATGTTTGCTGTGATTTAATGACCTCGTTTTAGCTTTTCACATCCTTCACACTCTAACGAAAAGCCCCCCGGTTCAAACAAAAGCTTAGGCGTTTCTTTATATGGAAGGATATAAGAAGATTAATACGACCGGATAACAGATTGAAATAGTTAACATGGTATCAGCCGACTGCCGTTGACCATACAGCTGACTGCAGTTGTCTAAGTCGCTGACTTTAGTTGACCGAACAGACGACTCTAGTTGTCTATTCATAAATCAACTTTAAAATCGTGATATAGAGTCGATATTACGTAGTATCAAACCATATACTTCATGTTAGGTATTGGTTTGATTTTATTTTATCCCATACTTGACACTATTCAACAAAAAAACTCTATCTTTGTTCTATAATTGAGATACAAGAAATAATGGGAAGATTTATCAATCCCTTTACCGATTTTGGCTTTAAGTTTTTATTCGGCAGAGAGGTAGAAAAGGAGTTATTAATCGACTTCTTGAATGATTTGCTCGTAGGAGAGCATGTAATTACCGACATCCAGTTCCTAAACAACGAACAGCAGCCGGAAGTAAAAACAGAACGAGGACTTATCTATGATATATATTGTAGAACCAATACGGGGGAGCATATTATCGTAGAAATGCAGAACCGGGAACAGCCTTACTTTAAAGACCGTGCCCTTTTCTATCTTTCGAGGGCCATTACCCAACAAGCGAGAAAGGGGATTTGGAACTTTCAATTAGATGCTGTGTACGGAGTGTTCTTCATGAACTTCGTGATGGACAAGGATATACCCTCTAAAATCAGAACGGATGTTGTCCTTTCTGACAGGGATACAGGTAAGCTTTTCAATAGTAAGTTCCGGCAGATTTTTATTGAATTGCCGAACTTTAATAAAGAAGAGGATGAATGTGAAAATGATTTTGAACGCTGGATTTATATATTAAAGCACATGGATACACTTGATCGAATGCCTTTCAAGGCTCGTAAAGCCGTTTTTGAACGACTGGAAAAGTTAGCCTCCAAAGCGAATATGACCCAGGAGGAAAGAATGCAGTACGAGGAAGAATGGAAAGTTTACAACGATTATTTTAATACGTTGGACTTTGCAGAACAAAAAGGAATGCAAAAAGGTATACAAAAAGGTATACGAGAAACAGCCCGTAAATTGAAAGAATTAGGAGTGGATGATGATATTATCATAAAATCTACGGGTATTTCGAAAGAAGAAATAGAGAAATTATAATCTTTCTCCTATTATTAATAGGCGACTCATGCATTCAAACATGAGTCGTTTTTGTTTATTCATATATTTATATTAATCAGGTGTGAAAAGCTTCCTTCCCCTGATAACTCTTTTTAGTAGCTTAATTCCATTGCTTTTCGATATTCTTTTTTATATTTGCCTACGTTAATGAAGGAGATACGACAATTGAGAGATAAAATATTGATAGGATGCATATTGTGTCTGTTCTCTTTTATATCAAAGGGGGCAGCCAATAATTATATAATGAATCCTTATACTCATCAGGAAATCTCTGCCGACTCCATCATAGAACGTGTGATGACCTTTGCGCCTTTGTATGAAACGATAGTCAGCGATTATCGCGCGAACCTATATATAAAAGGTAAGATGGACATTCAGAAGAAGAATTTTATTCTCCGTTATGTGCCTTCCATGTTTCGTTTGCAAAAGGGTGTTCGCGAATATCTGCTTGAAACGTACAGTGACCTGCATTATACGGCTCCCAATATTTACGACCAGAAAGTAAAAGCCTCCCAGGGAACGGTGAGAGGAAACAGGGGATTGCCGGGCTTGCTCGAATACTTTAATGTAAATATCTACTCTTCGTCTCTGCTGAATGATGAACGCTTGTTATCACCACTGGCTAAAAACGGACAGAAATACTATAAATACCAGATAGACAGTGTGATGGGAGATCCTAATAATCTGGATTATCGAGTCCGCTTTATTCCCCGTACCAAGAGCGATCAGTTGGTAGGTGGATATATGGTGGTTAGTAGCAACGTCTGGAGTGTTCGTGAAATCCGTTTTTCGGGAAGATCGGAACTGATAACATTTACCTGTTGGATTCAGATGGGAGATGTCGGCAAGAAAAATGAATTCCTGCCGGTGCGTTATGATGTAGAAGCCCTTTTCAAATTCCTCGGAAATAAGGTGGATGGTAATTATACAGCTTCTTTAGATTATAAATCCATCGAACTGAAAGAAAAGAAGGTACGTAAGAAAGAGAAGAGGAAATATAATCTTTCGGAATCTTTCTCCTTGCAGTGTGATACGAATGCTTATAAAACGGACGCCTCTACCTTTGCTATCATGCGCCCGATCCCTTTGAACGAGAGCGAGAAAAAACTATATTTCGACAATGCGCTTAGACGTGACACGGCTACCATACAAAAGCCATCCAAGAGTCAGGCCTTTTGGGGAACGATGGGGGACTTGATGGTAGAAGATTATAAATTCAATTTGTCCAATATCGGAAGCGTACGGTTCTCTCCGTTTATAAATCCGCTTTTATTCAGTTATAGCGGAAGCAACGGTTTGTCTTATCGACAGGATTTCCGTTACAACCGTCTTTTCAGAGGGGATAAATTACTTCGTATTGTGCCGAAACTCGGATACAACTTCACGCGTAAAGAGTTCTACTGGTCGTTGAATGCCGACTTTGAATACTGGCCGCAGAAACGGGGATTCTTCCGGTTGAATGTGGGTAATGGTAACCGTATCTATAGCAGTAAGGTGCTCGACGAACTGAAAGCCATGCCGGATAGTATCTTTAATTTCGATTTAATTCATCTTGATTATTTCAAGGACTTGTATTTTAACTTCCGCCATACAGTTGAGATAGTCAACGGACTGGATATCGGTCTGGGTTTCTCTGCCCATAAAAGAACAGCCGTAGAGCCTTCCCGTTTTGTGATTACCGGTGATTATCCGATGCCGCCTCCGGAGTTTATGGATAAATTCAAGAACACTTATATCAGTTTCGCTCCCCGCATCCGGATAGAGTGGACGCCGGGACTCTATTATTATATGAACGGAAAGCGAAAGATAAACTTGCATTCTATCTATCCAACTTTCTCGGTCGATTATGAACGGGGAATTAAAGGAGTATTTAAAAGTACGGGCGAATATGAAAGAATAGAGTTTGACCTTCAGCATCAAATCCGGATGGGATTGATGCGTAATATTTATTATCGTTTCGGATTCGGGGCATTCACCAATCAGGATGAACTGTATTTTGTGGACTTTGCCAATTTCTCCCGCCATAATCTTCCCGTAGGCTGGAATGATGAAATCGGCGGAGTATTTCAGGTGCTTGACTCACGTTGGTATAACTCCTCCCGTCGTTATGTGCGGGGGCATTTCACCTACGAAGCTCCGTTCCTTATTCTCCGGCATCTGATGAAGTACACCCGTTATGTGCAGAATGAACGTATTTACATCAGTGCACTTTCTATGCCGCATCTTCAACCTTATCTGGAAGTCGGATATGGCATCGGTACGCATATTTTCGACGTGGGAGTCTTCGTAAGCAGCGAAAACTGGAAATTCGGAGGAATAGGCTGTAAGTTCACGTTTGAGTTGTTCAACCGATAGTTTTTCCCCGTTCCGGTTGTTTTATCGAAAGATTATACTTATCTTTGTATAAGAGAGGATGAGGGCCGAATTTAGCATCAAAGAGGTGTAGTCGCCTCGTAAGCACAGGTATTTTTCCTAGAAAATAAATTCTAAGGTATAAATACCTAAATTTATTTTAGTAAATAACTCAGCCTCTCTTCTCTTTGTTTATATACATAATACAAAATGGACGGAATTCTAATAACGATACTTATTGTCACAGGTTTTCTGATTTATAAGATGATTTCCTCAAGCAGAAAACAAGAGGGGTATAAAAGATGGAAAGCGACAGACGGTAGTAAGGAAGAAAAGACTACTAAAGTAAAATGGGAGCATGGAGCCTGGCTTAGGCATGCTTTGGGAGCGACAGTTTCAAGAGCACAGTATGTTCAAAAGTATGATGAATCGGCTGTTGTCTGGTGTGCCAATCTGTTGGGAATGGAAACGGGACAATTGAAGGAAATACTACGAAACGTTTCTGTACATTACCGGGAATTTTGGATGAGAAAAAGAAAAGGAGGGTATCGTATGATCTCTGCTCCTAACAAAACAATGCAATCCATTCAAGCGACTATTAATTCACGTATATTATCACCTGTAACAATGATTCATCCGTCAGCGGTAGGTTTCCGGAACGGTCATTCTGTAGTCGACAATGCCAATCCTCATTTAGGAAAGCGGTATGTGTTGAAAATGGATATTCATGATTTTTTCTTTTCTATACGAAGTCCGAGAGTGAAAAAGACATTTGAGAAGATCGGTTATCCGGAAAATGTATCTAAAGTATTGGGAACGTTGTGTTGTTTGCACAGACACTTGCCGCAGGGAGCGCCTACAAGTCCGTCATTAAGTAATATCGTTAGTTATGAGATGGATAGGAAGTTGGCGGCATTGGCAGCGGAATACGGACTGACTTATACCCGGTATGCCGATGACCTGACTTTTTCGGGAGATGTATTTCCCAAAGAGCAGATTATTCCCCGTATTAAACAAATCATTCGTGATGAGAAATTCGAACCGAATCATAAAAAGACCCGTTTCATCAATGAGTATGGTAGAAAGATTATCACGGGAGTGTCCATCTCTTCTGGTGTGAAACTGACTATCCCTAAAGCCAGAAAGAGAGAGATCCGGAAGAATGTCTATTTCATCCTGACGAAAGGTTTGGCAGAACATCAGCGACGGATTGGTTCGAGTGATCCTGTCTATCTGAAACGGCTGATTGGAGAGCTTTGTTATTGGCGGTCAATAGAACCGGACAATAGCTATGTATCCGATTCTATTGCTGCCCTGAAACGTTTGGAGAAAGGGTATTGATCTAATTCCTGTCACCTGAATCTACTAGACAGGATCACTCGAACCAACATTTAATCCGCAATCGTCACCCGTTCGTTTTCAATTTTGGCATAATTCCTTTTCATGGCTTCGCGAATACCTCTTTGCATGGCAGCGTCTATGTTCGATCCCATACGGGCAAAGCCGAATTGTTGTGCACATGCTTTTATTAAATCTGCCACAGGCAGGCTAATGGAGTCTGTCAACAGTTGTCGGATGGCATTGGCTATCTCTTCAGGAGCTATATCTGTCGCTTCCCGCTCGGAAACCGGACGATAAATAGAGTAGGAGATACATTGCTCTCTGTTTTTCCAGCAGAAAACAAATCCTTCATGTTCAGTACGATAGATATTTAGTGCATCTAAAGCCGTCTCTATCTGTGTTTCTACCCGTGCTCCCAAACGACTGATTCCCCATTCAGACAGAATCTTCTTGCAAAGCAATGATTTGCTGACCGGAGCTTCATTCTCTATAATCTTCCGTATTTGAGAAGTGAGGATAGAATAGCTTTCACTAAAGAAAAAGTCTTCCGGCGAATAGCTGCCTGGAGTGATCTTTGCCGATCGGTACTTTTGCTGTATTCCGCTTTGTGCGGAAGATGCGAAAGCAGTTTGCTTTTCAGAAGTGGCAGGTGATGCTTTGAGTACAAATGAAATTTCATTGTTATCTCTCTCTGCAGTCGGTACTGCTTCTTTTATTGACTCTTCTTTTATTGGCTCTTTTTTTGTTATTTTTTCTTTGTCTGTCGACTCTTTGTTCACAGATTCTTTTTCTGCTGTCATTGGATCAGAACCAATTCCGATGCTTGTCGTTGTTTGGGCATTAACCTTTGAACTCTTTTTGCGTGCGATAGCCTCTTGAATAGCAGCTATTACTTCGTCCGGTTTTTCCCACCAGTCCATAGTCCATATTCGGTAGATATCCCAGCCGAGTGCTTTCAGTACATTGTTTTGCACAATTTCCCGGTCACGTGCGGTCTTGGTACGTTTGTAGTTTTTGCCGTCGCAGATAATACCTAATTGATAGTTGGAGGTATTTTCGGTGTCAACGATACCTATATCTATTTTGTAACCGGAGCATCCGATGTCTGTATGCACGGTGTATCCCAATGAACGCAGTTTATCGGCAATGATATTCTCGATGGAGGCTGCTGTTTCCGTTGATTGGGCTGTCACACTGTTGATTGTATTCCTAGTTCCTTTCTCCGCATATTCGAGGAAACGTTTTAATCCGGCTACTCCGATAGAGGAAGTCCGGTTCAGGTCAATCATATCCGATCTTAAAGTGGAATAGATAATCATCTCATACCGGGCACGGGAAACGGCCACATTCAACCTTCTTTCGCCACCTACCCGGTTCAATGGGCCGAAATTCATGCTGACACGTCCTTCCGCATCCGGACCGTAGCCCACAGAAAAGAGAATAACGTCCCGTTCATCTCCCTGCACATTCTCCAGGTTTTTGATAAACAACGGTTCGTCACATTCCAGAGCAAGAGTTTCCAGTTCGGGATGGAAGATAAAGAGGTCGGAAAGTAAGTCTTCTATCAAGGCTTGCTGAACGATGCTGAAAGTCACCACACCGATACTTTTCTTTCTCAATTCCTCGCTTCTCAATCTTCTGGCTATTTCGTCTACCACCGCTTGAGCTTCCGCCCGGTTTTGGCGCGATTTGCCTTTATCATAATAACCGTTGATGTTGACTATCCTGACTTTCGATTCAATGTTGTCCGGAGAAGGGAAAGTCATCAGTTTGTTATCGTAATATTCGGAGTTGCTGAAAGCGATGAGGCTCTCATGTTTGCTTCGATAGTGCCACAATAAATATTTGGAAGGGATAGACAAAGCAAGGCAGTCGTCAAGAATACTCTCCAAATCCTCCATCTCAATATTATCTTCATCTACGGTGCTGACCGAGAAGAAGCTGGTAGGAGGCATTTGTTTCGGGTCCCCCACGATAATCACGTTTTTGCCTCGGGCAATAGCGCCCACCGCTTCATAAGTAGGCATCTGTGACGCTTCGTCAAAGACAATCAAATCGAATTTGTCAGCATCCGTATCAATGAATTGAGCGACGGAAAGCGGGCTCATTAGCATACACGGACACATACGCGACAATAAAGTAGGAATCTGATCGAACAGCTTGCGGATGGATATGCCACGAGCATTGTTGCGGATATTCTTTTGAAGGATGCCCACTTCGGAACTTTGGATAGCTTCGTGAGTAAAAGACGGAATGTTGGAAGCCAGCCGCGCAAACAATTCTTTTTTGGTCGTTTCTTCGAATTTGGCGGATATTTGTTTGTATTTAGCAATAATATCGTTGAAAATTTTGCCGTTGAATAATTCCAACGTGGGTTCTTTGGCAATGATATACTGAATAACCGCCTGGTAGAAACTCTTGTAGAAGATGTCTGTCAGTTGGTCGGTAGGGATATTCTTTTCCTTATATTCTGTCGCGACAAATCCGATTCCCAGTTTATTCAGAGTTTGGTATGCTTGTAACCACTGATACCAGTCTTTGAGTTTGTCGAGGTTATCTTTCCAGGTTTGGGCTTTTGATAGCGCAATCGTTATCCAGTCGGCTGAAGAGGTATAAAGCTCTTCTGTTGATATACCCAACGTGTCGGACAACTTCTTTTCAATGACTGTGAGTGTATCCGACAACTGATACAGTTCATTGAAAGAGTGAGCGTGAATATCTCTGAATGTTTGAATTCTTTCTGTGAGCTGTACAGACAAATTCTGTTTGATTTGTGACACCTTGGCTATGTCCTTTGCATAATTCAGCAAATGCGAGTGAAGAGAAGCCATGTCATTGATAATCTGCTCAATGGCAGTCCAATCCTCATTCTTGCCGAATCGTCCGAACAAAGAGGGGAGTTGGCCGGTGTATTTCTGAACAGCGTCCTCTTCTTCCTGATACCGGATAATCCGGTGGAGTAGCGGTTTGATGTCTTCTGTTTCAATGGTTTTTAAAGCATAGATGTTGATAGCCTTTTTGATTTTTCGCTGACCGAAATATCTGGGAAGGAACCATTGATCGGATACCCGGTTCCATTCGGCTACCATCTGCTTTGCGTTGATGGACAGAATCTCTTTGGTAAATCCTGCCTCTATCTCTTTTCTTTGTTCATCACGTTTTTGCCCATGAACCACCACTTCACGATATTCATTTAGCGTTTCATTCAATAACGGCAGAGTCAGCAATCCCGGAGTCAGCTCCGGAATATCGAGTATTCTCCGGATGATACAGGCAATCGTTTGGAAATCCTTGCGTGTCGGGTGTATATCCGTATCTTTCAGAAGTACGGAAAATACATCCAGCTTCTGCCGGATGATATTTAATAAATCAATGAAAGCGGTAAGTAATTGGGAGGCTTCTTCTTTTCCGGCAGATGAATACTCGGAAATCGAGATGCCTGTTAATGGATGCCGATAAGGGTGTCCGCACGCATTGGCGGTTCTGACTAACGATTCGATAGCCTCTTCCCATTGCGCAAATGTATCTTTGTCTAATGTATCCAGATAAGGTTGTGGAATCTCAAAACAAGGTTCGACGTCCACAGATTGATAATGGATAATGGCGTCGTATAGTGAAACTCCGAACGGGTATTCTTTATGCAGGGCTTCAATATACTGATTCAGTTCCGCCCGCAAATTCAGCAGACGCTCCGCTTCCTTTTTAAATTCTTCGGGAGGTGTCTGCCTGATAATTTCCGTTGTTTCTTTCAGTTGTGAGATAACAGCGGATTTCTTTGTTTTGTTGGAATGAATTTCCAAACAGAACGGAGCCAAACCGATAGCCGCCAGTCGGTTTTGAACAACGGAGAGGGCAGCCATTTTTTCCGCAACGAATAAGACACGTTTCCCTTTGTAAAGCGCGTTGGCGATGATATTGGTAATTGTTTGCGATTTACCCGTTCCCGGAGGGCCGTGCAGGATAAAAGTCTTATCGTGTACGGCTTCGTAGATAGCTTCCAATTGCGAAGAATCGGCGATGATAGGCAAAACGATGTCCGTTGGCGACAGTTGTTTGTCCATATCCGTTGCGTCTATTTCTTCTGTTGCGGCTTCCCATTCTATCTTTCCGTTGATGAGGCTTGAAACAATTTTGTTCTGAACCAGTTTATTGGCATTATTGTGAATGTCATTCCACATGATGAACTTATTGAAAGAGAAGATGCCTAAGATGGCCTGCTCTTCCACGTCCCATTTGCGTTGGTTTTTGATACTGTTACGAATGATGGAATAAATCAGTTTGACGTTAACGCCGCTTTCATCGGTGGGCAACGGGTCTAATCCCGATACGGTAATTCCGAAGTTTTGGCGAAGCATTTCTAATAACGTAATATTCATCATCGTTTCCTCTTCCCGTGAACGGATCACATAGCCTTTAGCTGCCGACTTACGGATGATTTCAACCGGCATTAGCAGGATGGGAGCGTAGCGGGGACGTTCGCTGGAAGGAGTCTCGTACCATTTCAAAAGTCCGAGAGCCAGATAAAGAGTGTTGGCCCCGTTCTCTTCAATAGAGGTACGCGAGGAACGGTATAGGTGAGTCAGTGCTTTGCCTAAATCGTTTTCGGACAGATAAAAACGCAATCTTTTCTGTGAAAGCTCCGAGTTGATGAAACCAACCACCGGATCAGACTCCGGTACAGAGGAATAAATTCCGAAATCCATCGCCGGGCTTTCCCAATCGGCAGGGCGGTGCAGGATGCGGAATTCTTCACCGTCGGCCAATGCATCTTCCAGGCAGGCCAGATTAGCCGGGATCAGTTGGAGCGTGTTTTTGGTAATCCGGATATTCAGCAGGTTGTTGCGAAGGCTCAAGTCCAGCAACCGCCTTTCCCATAACAGTTGTTTGGTGATTACGGTCTGGGTTTCATTGCCCGATAAATCATACGGATTGATACTTTGCGGGGTGGCATGAACGGCACTTTTCTGAATGTTGGTCTCTTTTTCGTCGACTTCCCATACCTGTCCGTGCAAAATACGTTGAGGGATGGGGCGTACACCCGAATATCTCGCTCTCTTGATGTCTATTGCAAGAAGGAAGTTATTCCCGTCCGCCAACTTTCCGTTTGCTTTCTTCACCGCATCGTCAAAATCGGACGAATGTCCCATATTCATGCAGGTCGTTTCAACCAAAGTAATGTCGTAGATTCCTTCCGCTGTTCTTTTCGTTAATAGAGAAACATCATCAATCGTAGGATCCGGGAAAGTTTCCGGCACCAGCCAGGCTCCTGCAAAGGCATGCCCTTGCGTGATGACGATTAAAGCATTCAGCCCGATTGCCTCCAGACAGGAAGCATAGAGCAAAGCCATATCCAGGCAGGTTCCCAATTTCTGTGCCATCACAGAATCGGCTAACCGGACACGCTGCCCATATTCTTCGAAACTGGCGGGAACGGTACTATATATAATCTGTTGCTCCGCGATAGCCGTATAGATGGCAGCCATCTGTTTCCTCACCCTGTCCGGAGTGCGGCTTTGATATTCATCGAGAGACGGGTTGCCGGTCCATTGCCCCAGGATGGAAGCTGCTCTTTTGATAATCGGTGAGATAGCCGTATGATTGGGAGTGATGAAAGCAGCCAGCATTTCGGGCAATACGTTGAGTCCGCCCCATTGGTCGTATGCCAGGATGTCGATAGGATATGTTTGGCAGAATATCGGTTCTGCTTCAGCAGTAATTTCAATTTTCAGGTTGCCGGATAAACGTTCGGTCAGTTGTGTGAAGTAGTTGGCGGACAAAGTGAGATTGAATGACGACAGACGGATCGAACCGTTGGCCGGGATCTGTTCAACAGCCATCGGAGCGGCGTTTCCGAAAGTCGGTTCTGTCGTGATTACTACTTGAATGTCCTTCAGTGGGACAGGTGTCGTGTTCTCAATAGAAAGCTGATGAATGATCGATGCTCCGTTTTGTTGTATCGCAAAATTAATAAGCGGTAAATAGTCGCATTGCACCTTGACTTTGTCCAATCTCTCGTCCATGGCAAAAACTGTATAAATTAAAGATTGCAATATTACAAAAAATACGGATATAAATCTCTTTTCTTCTGCCATTCTTTTGTCAATCAAGAAAATATTTCTACCTTTGCGCCCGATTTATAGATAATATAATGTCTTATTTAATTAAAGTATTAAACAATTTTATTATTAATGGAAAACTTAAAGAACGTAGCTCCTATTGAAGATTTCAACTGGGATGCTTATGAAAATGGCGAAACAGTAACCAACGTTAGCCACGATGAACTAGAAAAAGCTTACGACGGTACGCTTAACAAAGTGAACGACCGTGAGGTTGTTGACGGAACCGTAATCGCAATGAACAAGCGTGAAGTAGTTGTGAACATCGGTTACAAATCAGACGGTATCATCCCTTTGAATGAATTCCGTTACAATCCGGACCTGAAAGTAGGTGATACTGTAGAAGTATACATCGAAAACCAGGAAGACAAAAAAGGACAGCTCGTTCTGTCACACAGAAAAGCCCGCGCTACTCGTTCTTGGGATCGCGTTAACGCTGCTCTGGAAAATGAAGAAATTATCAAGGGTTACATCAAGTGCCGCACGAAGGGTGGTATGATCGTAGACGTATTCGGAATCGAAGCATTCTTGCCGGGTTCTCAAATCGACGTTAAACCGATCCGCGACTATGATGTATTCGTTGGCAAAACAATGGAATTCAAAGTGGTTAAAATTAACCAGGAATTCAAAAACGTTGTTGTATCTCACAAGGCTCTTATCGAAGCTGAACTGGAACAACAGAAGAAAGAAATCATCGGTAAACTCGAAAAAGGACAAGTTCTTGAAGGAACTGTTAAAAATATCACATCTTACGGTGTATTCATCGACCTTGGTGGCGTAGACGGTTTGATCCACATCACTGACCTTTCTTGGGGACGTGTTAGCGATCCGAAAGAAGTGGTTGAACTGGATCAGAAGCTCAACGTTGTTATCCTTGACTTCGATGACGAAAAGAAACGTATCGCTCTTGGCTTGAAACAACTGACTCCGCACCCATGGGATGCTCTTGATACTGACTTGAAGGTTGGTGACAAGGTGAAAGGTAAAGTGGTTGTTATGGCTGACTACGGTGCATTCATCGAAATCGCTGCTGGCGTAGAAGGTTTGATCCACGTTTCAGAAATGTCTTGGAGCCAACACCTGCGTTCTGCACAAGATTTCATGAAGGTAGGCGACGAAGTAGAAGCTGTTGTTCTTACACTTGACCGCGAAGAACGTAAGATGTCTTTGGGTATCAAACAACTGAAACAAGATCCATGGGAAACAATCGAAGAAAAGTATCCTGTAGGTTCTAAGCATACTGCAAAAGTACGTAACTTCACTAACTTCGGTGTATTCGTAGAAATCGAAGAAGGTGTAGACGGCTTGATCCACATCTCTGACCTTTCTTGGACTAAGAAAGTAAAACACCCGTCAGAATTTACACAGATTGGTGCTGACATCGAAGTTCAGGTATTGGAAATCGATAAAGACAACCGTCGTTTGAGCCTTGGCCACAAACAACTCGAAGAAAATCCTTGGGATGTATTCGAAACTGTGTTCACTGTAGGTTCTGTACACGAAGGTACTATCATCGAAATGTTGGATAAGGGTGCTGTTGTAGCTCTTCCTTACGGTGTAGAAGGTTTCGCAACTCCGAAACACCTTGTAAAAGAAGACGGTTCACAAGCACAGTTGGATGAGAAACTTGAATTCAAAGTGATCGAGTTCAACAAAGACGCTAAGAGAATCATCTTGTCTCACAGCCGTATCTTCGAAGATGTAGCTAAAGCTGAAGAAAGAGCAGAAAAGAAAGCTGCTTCTGGCGCAAAGAAAGCATCTTCTGGTAAGAGAGAAGATTCTCCGATGATCCAAAACCAAGCTGCTTCAACTACTCTGGGCGACATCGACGCTCTGGCTGCATTGAAAGAACAGTTGGAAGGAAAGAAATAATCAGAACAGAATATTTTCAGATGAAGGCGCTCCCGGTTGGGGGCGCCTTTTTTTATTCACCACAGAGGACGTAGAGGACACAGAGGGTAAGAAGGATATGGAGAGGATATAGAGGACAGGAAGGATATGGAGAATACAGAGGGGGTGAAGGCTTGATTTAACAAACTAACGATGGCGATATATTTTATTTATATAAATCTACCCTCTGCGTCCTCCGTGTCCTCTGTGGTGAATAGAAAAAAAAGTTTCTTCCTTTGCAAGATTGAATCTGAAATGCTTTATCTTTGCATACCATGGAAAAATTTGAGTTACATATATTGGGATGCGGTTCCGCTTTGCCTACCACGCGACATTTTGCGACCTCTCAAGTCGTGAACCTGCGTGAAAAACTATTTATGATTGATTGTGGCGAGGGAGCACAAATGCAGTTACGCCGTTCGCGACTGAAATTTTCCCGATTGAATCATATCTTCATCTCTCATCTACATGGTGACCATTGTTTCGGATTGTTGGGGCTGATCTCTACATTCGGATTATTGGGAAGAACAGCCGATTTGCATATTCATTCTCCACGAGGACTGGAAGAGCTGTTTGCGCCGATGCTTGCTTTCTTTTGCAAGACTTTGACTTATAAGGTGTTCTTCCATGAATTCGAAACGAAAGAACCGATGCTCATTTACGATGACCGTTCGGTGACTGTGACCACCATCCCTTTAAAACATCGAATTCCCTGCTGCGGTTTCCTTTTTGAAGAGAAACAGCGTCCGAACCATATTATCAGAGACATGGTGGACTTTTATAAAGTCCCCGTCTATGAACTGAACCGTATCAAGAACGGAGCAGACTTTGTAACTCCCGAAGGAGAAGTAATACCCAATTTGCGTCTGACCCGTCCTTCGGCTCCGGCTCGTAAATATGCTTATTGCTCCGATACAATCTATCGCCCGTCGCTTGCCGAACAAATCAGCAATGTAGATTTGCTTTTCCATGAGGCTACCTTTGCGCAGACAGAGCAGGCACGTGCCAAGGAAACTTATCATACTACGGCTGCGCAAGCCGCACAACTAGCTTTGGACGCCAATGTGAAACAATTGGTGATCGGACACTTTTCAGCCCGTTACGAGGATGAATCTATTTTGCTTAATGAAGCGTCCGCCATTTTCCCGCAAACCATTTTAGCGAAAGAGAATATGTGTATTGACGTTGATGGAGGAACTGTGTATGAGAAATAGACGCCTGCTTTGGGGAGCGGTAATCCTGTTCGTCGTTTGTTTGGCAGCCTGTAAGAAAGAGAACCCCCAATCTCCGATACCGGACTCTCTGGCTTCCCTGCAAGAACTGTTCAACCCTGCTTATCAAATAGATGCCGACAGTATTCGTCTGATGATTCGTTCCTATTTGAACGAAAGCCCCGTAACTCCCTGGGATTCGGCTTTGTTGGCCCATTATCGGGAAAAAGATGAATTCTTCTGGTTGAATGACTCGCTTGTGTCCGATAAACCTGCCGCACAGGTGGCGGACTCTATGTTGTTCTGGTTGGGAGACATCTCACGGCATGGCATTAACCCGAATCTTTATTCGGTCGATAGCATCCGTGAGAGATTGCAACAAATACGTTCTTTGAAGTTGCAGGAAGGAAAGACAATGAACCGTCTGTTGGCAGATGTGGAATATCAGTTGACAGCCGCATATCTTTCGTATGTGTGCCAGTTGAAGTTTGGTTTCCTGCCTTCGGAACGCAGATGGAATGATTCGATCAATCGTATCCCCTTAAAACATTGTGATGTAACTTTTGCAAATGCCGCCCTCGATTCCTTGCGTGCAAATCCAATTGCTGCTCTTCATGGAGCACAACCTTCTTCTCCGCTTTATCGCAAGATGCAGGAAGAACTGGTTCGTGTAAATGCTTGGGGGAAAACGGATACTACGGATTATTACCGGAATCGTCTGTTGGTAAATATGGAGCGGGCACGTTGGCAATATGCATTGGACAAAGGACAGAAATATGTGATAGCCAATGTGGCGGCATTCATGTTGCAGGCAATCAACGAAGAAACGGACTCTATCCTGGAGATGCGTATCTGTGTGGGGAGTGTGAAAAATAAAACTCCTCTGTTGTCGAGCAGGATTTATTATATGGAACTGAATCCGTACTGGAATGTACCTCAAAGTATTATCAGGAAAGAAATCATCCCTACTTATCGCAGAGATACGACCTATTTCACCCGTAATCGCATGAAGGTATACGATAAGAACGGCTTACAAGTAAACCCTCATCAGGTTAATTGGGCTAAATATGCAGGAAAAGGTGTACCTTATACGGTGAAGCAGGACAATAAAACGGGGAATTCATTGGGACGCATCATCTTCCGCTTTCCTAATCCTCATTCCGTATATCTGCACGATACTCCTTCCCGGTGGGCTTTCACGCGAAACAATCGTGCGGTGAGCCATGGTTGCGTCCGCCTTCAGAAAGCACTCGACTTTGCTTTCTTCCTGTTGAAAGAACCGGATGAATTATTGGAAGACCGTATCCGCATTGCAATGGATATCAAGCCGGTGAGTGAAGAGGGGAAGAAGCTGCCTGTCAGTGCGGCCTATCGCGAACTGAAACATTATAGTTTAGAGAAATATATACCTTTATTTATAGATTATCAGACAGTTTATCTGTCTGCCGATAATAATTTGAGGTATTGTGAGGACATTTATAAATATGATCCGTCTTTACTAGAGGCAATGAACAACCTGAATTTGAAACCATAAATAAACATACAGATACAAGAGATTATGATTCCTTATAACGAACGCGAAGTTCTGAAACTCCTTCAGGAGGAGAGTACACAGCGGAAAGGATTTGAAATGATTGTGGCGCAGTATAGCGAGCAATTATATTGGCAAATCCGCCGGATGGTACTGTCGCATGAGGATGCGAACGATCTCCTGCAAAACACTTTCATCAAGGCATGGACGAATATCGATTATTTCCGTGCCGAGGCGAAACTGTCTACCTGGCTCTATCGCATCGCGCTGAACGAATGTCTTACCTTTCTGAACAAGCAGCGCGCTATGACTACCGTGGATATTGACGATCCTGAAGCTGCGATTGTGCAGAAGCTGGAAAGTGACTCCTACTTTTCGGGCGACGAAATACAGTTGTGTCTGCAAAAAGCTCTATTGACTTTGCCGGAAAAACAGCGTATGGTGTTCAACCTGAAATATTATCAGGAAATGAAATACGAAGAGATGTCGGAAATCTTCGGCACATCGGTTGGTGCGCTCAAAGCGTCATATCATCATGCGGTGAAGAAAATAGAGAAGTTTTTAGAAGAAATAGATTAAACCTTTTAAATTGGACGTTGTCTAAGTAAAAGAGAGGAGAAAAACGTATGAAAGAAGAAGATATCCTATTGAAGAAGCTTGGTAAGGAAAATTCCTTCAAAGTGCCTGATGGTTACTTTGAAAACCTGACTTCGGAGGTAATGAATAAACTTCCTGAAAAAGAAAAAGTAGTTTTCAAGGAAGAACCTGTCAGCACATGGACAAGACTGAAACCATTGCTCTATCTCGCTGCTATGTTTGTGGGTGCGGCCCTGATTATCCGGGTAGCGTCGACAGATCACAAACCTGCTGCGATCGATGAAGTGGCGGTGACGGAGGTGGATACTGAAGTTGTATCGGACGAAATGCTGGATGTGGCACTAGACCGCGCTATGCTGGATGATTATTCGTTATATGTTTATTTGAGTGACGCAAGTGTAGAATGATTTATTAAAACTGATTGAATACAGAAAATGAGAAAACTAATCGCATGGGTTGTTTTGTTGTGTGGCTTTATGCCTGTTCTTTGGGCTGCTGACGGATGTGATCAGCATTTATCCCGGGAGGAGTTCAGGGCAAAACAAAAGGAATTCATTACCGAACAGGCAGGATTGAGTAAAAAGGAGGCAGCCAAGTTCTTTCCCGTCTATTTTGAACTCCAGGATAAGAAGAAGAAGCTGAATGATGAATCGTGGGATTTGATGCGCAAAGGTAAAGATGATAAGACGACGGAAGCTCAATATGCAGAAATCAACGATAAGATAGCCAACAATCGTATTGCTGCCGATCAGCTTGATAAGACTTATCTGGGTAAGTTCAAAAAGATTCTTTCCAGTAAGAAGATATTTCTCGTGCAGCGTGCGGAAATGCGCTTCCACCGGGAGATGATAAAAGGAATGAATCGTGGCAAGGATAAAGGAAACGATTCGAAGAAGAAATAAAGAAAAATAGAGCGTCTAATTTGTATGAATAGACGCTCTGTTTGAGTAAAATAGAGGCTCTACTCGCACGGAATAGAGCCTCTATTTTTTTATTTAGACAGCATTGATTTTAAGTATTCTATTTCTGCAATCAATAGTGGAATATCCTGTTTGGCATGTGTTATGAACTCCAAATCATCTTTCGATGATGGCATTTAAATCAATGTTACTCATGGGTCTTACAGTCCTTTTTTCTTTGCTTCATTCCAAATAGCATCCATCTCTTCAAGAGACATATCCTTCAGGCTTTTTCCTTCTTTGATAGTATGTTCCTCCAAATAATTGAAGCGACGGATAAACTTTTGATTGGTAAGTTCCAAAGCGTTATCAGGATTGATCTTGTAGAGACGCGCTGCATTGATAAGGCTAAACATGACGTCACCGAATTCAGCTTCCGCCTTGTCCTTATCCATATTAGCCACTTCATCTTGAAACTCTCCGATTTCTTCCTTCACTTTATCCCATACCTGTTCACGCTCTTCCCAGTCGAAACCTACATTGCGGGCTTTGTCTTGAATACGATAAGCCTTGATGAGCGAGGGGAGGGCAGCGGGTACACCGCTCAATACACTCTTATTGCCGTCTTTCTCCTTTAGCTTCAACTGTTCCCAATTTTCGGAAACTTGTCCTGCTGTCTCTGCTTTTACCTCTCCGAATACATGCGGGTGACGGAAAATCAGTTTATCACACAGTTTGTCGCAAACATCTTTGATGTCAAAATCTCCTGTTTCCGAGCCTATCTTGGCATAGAAAGCAACGTGCAATAATACGTCACCCAATTCCTTGCAGATTTCTTTCTTGTCATCCCTCATCAGGGCGTCGCAAAGTTCGTAAGTCTCTTCTATGGTGTTGGGACGCAGACTTTCATTGGTCTGTTTGCGGTCCCAGGGACATTTAACACGCAGTTCGTCGAGAATGTCCAGGAAGCGTCCGAAGGCTTCCATCTGTTCTTGTCTGGTATGTGACATAAATATATTTTGTATTAAAATTGTTATAAGGCTATTATTAATAATTCATTCCGAAATTCCAAAGTGGAATAATATTCCCGTATCCGGTTTCTATATCATCTTTTACAATGTATCCTTCTTTGGCTCCGGTTATTTGTTGTTGTCCTTTGTTTTTTCCGCCTATTTCAAATGTTCTTTCTCCTATTTGGAAATCTGAGATTTTGGAAGATATAATATCCTGTTTAACTCGCATTTGGTTATAAAAAAATGTTTCGCGGATATTACCGATATTGGAATTCTCTCTTCCTAATGCATAAATGAGATTAGTATTATCAAGATATATTTTTTCTACTTTGCCCAGACCTCTGACCCCGCCTGTGTCATCGCGAACTTGAGCTATCATCCCCGCTTTCTCGATATAAAGTAAGTAATCGCTTAAATAATTACGACTAACTCCAATGATGTCAGCAAGTTTTTGCATGACAGGCTTAAATGGAACGCTTTTGGCAATAATCATCAACAGTTGTTTCAATTTACGTCCTGTGGAGACATTCATATTAGCATATTGAGGTATGTCATTTTCCATAGTCTGGTTGATTACTTGGTTCAACTCGATTTCAAAAGTGATATCTTTGCTAAACGGGTAATAGCCGTGTTGTATATATTCAGCGAATAGCGGAAGTGGATGTGCTATTCCCGGAATTTCAACTTTATGTTCCAGTATCTCTTCTAATGTGTAGACTGGTACATGAATTTGATGGAACATACTTAAATATTCTCTGAAAGACAGCCCTTGCATTTCATAGATGGGGGCACGTCTGCTTAAATCTGCCGTTCCTTTATAAATATCCAAAATAGAGGAACCGGTGAAAAGAACTTGCATATCAGGATAAGAATCGAATATCTGCTTCAATTCACGAGACCAGTTAGGGTATTTGTGTATTTCATCAATAAATAGGTGCTTGCCACCTCGTTTGCTGAATTTGTCTGTTAGGTCAATCAGGGAATTATCGGCAAAGTACATATTGTCTGCTGAAACATACAATGTGTCTTTCGGATTCATGTTCTGCTTGATATGTTGAAGGAACATGGTGGTTTTACCTACCCCGCGTGGCCCAACAAGTCCGAGCATATGGCTATCCCAGTTTATTTCAGTATACTTGTATCGGATGAAATCGGTACTTGTAGCTTTAAGGAGTTTATTGAAGTTTTCGTATAATCTGTCCATGGTTGGTATATATTTATATGCAAATATACGTCAATTGCACAACAAAAGTGCAGAAAACTATAATTTTCTGCACTTTTGTTGTGCAATTGGTAAGGCTAATCAAATGAAAATGTCTTCTTGAGGGATTTAGTTGGCTCAATCCGTTAATAATTCCGCTTGTATATATAGAATATAGCTGATTATCCAAAACTCAATAAAAGAAATAATTGTATTAGTCATACTAAATTCATCTTCTGATATTAGAGCGGCGGCAGATATAACTATGATTAGAGATGCCAACATTCCCCATCCTAATTTATTTAATAGTCCGTTGAAGTGTCGGATAAATTGGACTCCAATTATGGTTGATGTAATAAGCATACCTAATATAACAAAAAGAGAGATAAGTATTCCAATGTAATCTTCGTCTGCAATAGAGATTAAATCCATACATAAAATCAAAAAAGATACTACTACAGTGATTATAATATTGGTAATTAATAAGCCGCTCATGGGTTTGGTTTGTTGTTTCATCCCTATATATAAGGCGTAAGCGAATATTATATCGACCAAGCCAGACAATAAGTCAGCCACCCATTCTGGAATATAGGTTGCCCACTGCATGATTTGTAGCCATTTGTGTGGATTGGTAAGGTGGCATACTCCACTTTGATGTGACATTGAAATGAATGTCGCAATGACTCCTGTCCAAAATAGGATTAGGACAAAGTCAGAAATGGGAGTTTTTAAATGATTCACTTCTGTTTTATGATTATTTGAATCCCTTTGAAAGGACACTTCTGTAGTGGCTTGATTTTTTGTATTGGAAACTGAGTCTTCCAACCATTCTCCGCAGTGCCTGCATTTCTTTGCAGTTGCTTGTATCTCTTCGCCACAGAAAGGGCATTGTTTGGTATTGTTTATCATGTTTTCAAGTTTTATTTTATTCTTATCAGTTTAATAACTCCATCTGTTGCATCGAACGACATATTGTCTCCTTTAATATTCACATTCTGGTAACAGTCTTCGTTGTTTTCGTTTTCTGAATACCAATTATAGAGATGTTCTTTCAATTCTTCTATTGATTCTTGAATGAGTGATTGCCCATAGTTTTTAATAAAACTTTGTGCAAGAGATTCGGATAATCTATCTGCGCCCGGGAAACTAATCCCCTCAAAAGTGACTTTCAGAGTCGACAGGTCGTAAGTGAAATAGATGTCACCGACTTCTATCTTCCATGTACCTTCAATGATACTTTTGCATTGCATATTATATTCTTGTCCGTCTTCAACTTCTCCACATTCGGTGAAGTAGGTTGTTTCTTTTAAGTCTCCTCCAGGAATACTCCCTTTCACAGAACCGAAATCATAATAGGTTTTCTCTTTGCATCCGTCTTCTTCGACTATGCGGATGCTTTCCCATGTGCCGCACGCTTTTTTTGCCATTTCCATATCGTTGCATGAGGTGCAGAAGATACACAAAAGAGATAATAGAGTGAATGATGTAAGTAAGTTGTTATGTTTCATGATGGTAAAATTTAATTCGTTGTAATGGTAAGTCCGTTGGCATAGCTGACGTTATATACGAAATTGGGAGATATGTTGTGAAAACCATCGAATACAACCTGATACTCTTTATTTCCCAAATTATGAAACTCTTCTATTTGTACTTCGTCATGGGGCAAATAGTTGTCGAATATCTCAAACCATTGGCTGTTGAAAACAACTTTGCGTTTTTTAAGACATTCTATTGCTGTATGCCCCAAGTCACTCTCGGTGAAATCACTCCTGAAGCTCCTGTTGCCACTTGCGTATGCCTGTAATAGTCGAGAGAAGTTTGAGAAATCGAATTGTTGCAATAACCATTTAAATTCGGTATTGGAGATGACAAGTAAATCGTCATTTTCTACAAGTTCTTCGGTGAGGGTTAGCAAACCTTCTCCTTTGTATCCTTTAGTTATGGCTTGTTTCATGTTGTAGCAGAAGGTATAAATGGCATAATAGCAAGAGAAATCGTGTATAATGCGTTTTTTTATTTCCGCATTGTTTCCGCTATTGATGCTTTGCCTGTTTTTTGAATAACCTATATTGCCCAATGTATCCACTCCTGCGGTGTCTCCGTCAAGAGTCCAATCGCTGTGTTGAAGTTGAGGCATTTGGAGATGGTTGGCAGATTTGAAATAGGTGAGTACAACCAGAATGGCTACAACTACTATCGACGCATTGAGCACAATTTTGTCGGTAATGGTTAAAGGAGTGGAGGCGTTAGCTGCATTTCCTTTCTTGCACAGCAGGAAGAGTAGCCAAAAGATACCGACTAAGGGGAGGAGGACAATCAGAAACCACCATCCGCTTTTTCCAATGTCGTGCAAGCGACGTATACCGATGGCGAGTGAAGGAATGGTGAGAGTCAGTGAGACGATTGTGAATAGCCAACCATAGCCGAGGCTTTCTCCAAATAGTTGGAAGTCGATTCCCGATAATATATCTATGCATGATGCGGCAATAGCTATGATGTTGTAGAATAGGATGTAAAGCCAATATTGCTTTCTTGTGGCCATTCCGTTAAAGTCGGCATATTGCTTGCATATGACACGGATGAAATAGTGGGATAAGAAAGAGGGCTGTGGGGTCTCTTTGTTCTCGCAGCTTGTGGCATCTTCTTCTCTTTGTTCGGTGCAAACAGGGCAGGCAACCATTTTCTTAGTTACCGTTTGCTTTTCTTCTAACCATTCACCACAGTATTTGCATTTTTTGGCTACAGCCAAAATCTCTTCTCCGCAAAAAGGGCATTTTTTTGTTTCTTTTTCCATAGTATCTTATTTCTTTTGAAGTGAAGAAATTGTATATAAAACATTTTTTTTCTCATTGACAAAGAATGAAACTTTCACGCTAAACGTTTTTTTTCCTTCATTATTACGGAATTGATAGGTGAAGTTGGTTCCATCTATTCTTTGAATGGTATATTCCCCAATTAATGATTTGTTATCAGTACGTAATTGTTCCAGATATCTTTTCCCTGCATTTATTTCCGGACTGTTGCTATCCGCCATTTCTTGATATACCGTTCCGGTGAATTTGGCACCCAATTTTGTTTTAATTCTATTGTAGGTGTTCAAATCAATTTCTCCTTTGCGTAGCCTTTCTTGTGCTATACGGAGTTTGCTTGCATTGGCTATCATTTCTTTATATACAGGACTGTCAGTCGGCTCCAGCTGTTTTTTAAGTCCTAATTTCTGTTTTATGTATTCTTGGGTTTTAGGTGATTCTTTTTGTATCTCATATTTGTTATTCAGAAAATCTTGTTGGCATAAAAAAGTCATCACGTCTATGCGAAAACAACGTTCTTTTTCGCTATTGTTTTTATTGTTTTTAGCCGGATGGCATACTCCTACTAATTTTCCATTCAGATAGGCATTTTGGTCTATTACTTGATATTGGGGAAATAGTGAATTTACTTGGTAATGCTCTTCTTTAGGATATGAACGGTCTATTGTTTCCCATTTTCCTTTCTTATCATGTAACCATTCCCATGTTTGGGCGGCCCGAATTAAATATAAAGAATCAGCTATTCTTTCTTGTACTATTCTTTCGGCATCATTGACCT
Organism: Bacteroides sp. D22; assembly: GCF_000163675.1. Taxonomy (NCBI): domain Bacteria; kingdom Pseudomonadati; phylum Bacteroidota; class Bacteroidia; order Bacteroidales; family Bacteroidaceae; genus Bacteroides; species Bacteroides sp. D22. Next base: position 116,051 of record NZ_GG774803.1, read on the forward strand.
TTTGGATGGAGTCTACTCTTTTTTGTTCTAACTCTTTCTTGCTAATAGCATTTTCTATTTCTACTTTGATTTTTTCGAATTCTTTTGATTTAGCTTTTAAACTTTCCATTGATTCACCTAAGTAAATAGTTGGAAATTTATATTTGAAATCTTCTAATTTATATATTTTGCAGATTCTTAGAAGTGAATCTCTCGTATTTTGTAATTTTTGAGAGAATACTTCTGTCTTGCTTTTCTTTGCCTTAACGAATTTTGATAAGTCTACTATTTGTGCACTTGTCTTACATATTCCTGTACAGAGGAATAGGCATATTAATAGAAATTTTCCCATAGTTACCAATATCTTAACCAAAACTCGTTAAACAAATCGCTTTCCGAATCTTGCTGTTCATAATCATTTAAATCTCCCAAGCAGAATGGAATATATCCGTTCTCTTTACATTCGTTTGCCAGCATAGCCGGCATTTCATCCAAGGCGGTGATTAGTATATAATGCCTTTTAGTATTAGGCATATACTCTTCACATACTTGGTCGAAAATGGCCTTGTATCTTGCTAATTGATTATGGTGAGTTGGTGTATACGCTTTGTTCTCAATCAAAACAGCATGAAATTCTTCTTTTCCATTGCATGTAATCCGTATGTTTGCCCATAGGTCAATATATTTCCATTGTTTCCAAGTTTCAACAGAAGTGACTTGCACGTCGTCTGTCATTTCGATGCCAATCAGTTTGCCGAGAATCTTTCTACAATATTGATAAAGGATAGGTTTCTCTTCACTGTATTGCTGTATAGATCTACGTAATGTCCATGAAAGAATAAAGTCTATCATGGTTTCTTTTTGAGAATCTCCTTCGGAAGAATCTTTCATTAGTAATGATACTTTTTCCATGTTTTATATAATTTAAAATGAATGTATGGGTACAAAAAAAAGAGCGTAAAACTAACTTTTAGCTTATTTGATTAGGTAGGTTCTGGTAAACCTTATGATCCAAATAAGTAAAAGCAGTCCACGCCCTATTCGGGTGTGAACGTCACTTCAACTTATTATTTCGGATCATTGAATAAATTTACCAGATTTACCTAATCGAAATAATACGTCTTAACGTTCAATCAATATGTCTGAAAATTTTAGTTCTCTGTTTCTTACTACTTCTTTTTAATGATTATACATCACAAAACTAAGAAACATTTTTTAGAATTAAAAGAATTTTATCAGAAAAGATGACCGGACTGCTTTATTATTTACTAATGAATACTCACTTCATTACATTTATGATAATATTCATTGATATAGTTGATTCATTTTTTGAATCATTGTTCCGATTTGAATTCTGAACCATTGAGGTTCTAGAACTTCTACAAGATTTCCATGCGATAGTATAGCTTGACAGAAATCATAGGTAGGACGTAATGAATAATCGAAAATGGAATAGTTACTATGTGTTTCACTTTCTTTTTGAGAATGGTGTAACGGGAGGGAACGGAAATACTTACATTGGTTTCCGTAGACTTTTATTCTGATTTTTTCTACATCATATTCTTCATCGACAATAACTCCGAAACTGTTGTCGAAGTAGACTTTAGGATTGAACGTTTGAGGACACTCAAATGATAAATCTGTTTGTTCCATTTCGAGTATTCGCTCGAGGGAGTAGATCAACACTTTGTTGTAATACGGACTTCGTGCTGCGATATACCAACGCTGTTTGAAGGCTTTTATACAATAAGGTTCAATTTGAAATGTATATGATTTGTCCTGCCAATAACTTTGATATGTTATTTCCAACGTTATACAATTATGAATAGCTTCAATGGCTGGTATCAGATATTGTTCTCCTGAGGGATAGTCTTCTAGTAGAATTTTATCCTTTAATTTGTGGCTTTTATTGAGGGTTGTATTGACTGCAAATGTATTCAAGAGCCATTTTCTGAGTCCTTCCTTTTTAAGTTCTTCAGTGTTTTCTATGTAATAATTACATCCGTTATGTCTATCGCATTCTATGTTAATGTCGAATAGTTCCTCAATAGCTTTCCGGTGATTATGAAAAGTCCGATTGGGGATTTCCTCCCCATTACTCATTTCACACTGCAGCCATTTACGATTAATTTCATCCAGTGTTATTGTTCCAGCCCGATAGATTGTGTCTACTAACCAGAGATATCTATTAAAGAGATCTTTTGCCATAAAGAAATCAGTTTATCCGTTTTATATTAGTGCTGCAAATATCGTGAAACTATGTGCCAAAACAAGGCACAATCTATACTTATTTCTTTTTCCACTCCTGATAGGAAATCAGCAGCCCCACTACTTCCGAGTAGTTCTGCCGTCCGCTTTCTATCTTATTCCCTTTCAGATAAAGATCGTATATCCAATCCTGCACAGCACCAACTACAGGGCTATACTTGGCAGCCCAATACGCCTGGTTATTTTTAGCCAATTCGATAATTTCCGGTCGGATGCGTTTAAACAGTCGGGTGTATTTTTCTTCCGGGAGTAATCTTTGCGCATTTCCCAATACATGTCCCAATATAGAAAAATATCCGGAAAAACGGATTCCCATCGCTTCTGAACGGGTGCAAATCTGATAAGCATAGAAATTAGCTTCCGCTTCGCTGGTGATACCTAATAAATGGGCTAGTTCGTGAGCATAAGTGGCCGGATAATTAACGGGAAGCAAATCTCCGTTGAGTGTAAACTCGCAGAAGAAAGGCCCCATGCTACCCGTTACCCCTACCATCGAAATGAAGGGAGTGAATAACATTGTTTTTACCCTCGGATGCTCGTGTGGAGGGCGATTTACGCCCAGGCTATCACTTAACTGATGATAGATTCGCACAGTTTCCTCTCGTATCAAATCTTGATTGATACTATTGACAGGAGTATACGAACGGTTCAGTTGAGTAATATAATCATCTACGAATTCTTGGAAAATCTCGGGAGTATAGGCGGTATACGGGATTTCTGTTCGTTGATAGAAATTTTTCTGCGAGTAGTTCAGTCCCCATGCCAGATAGAACCATACATAAATCCATAATAAGTATTCCCCGTCGCGCAATAAGATTTTCTTCCAAGGCAACTTCTTGCGGAGACGGGCATAAAAGGGATAAACAATCACGCCTGTGATGCTAAGGAAAATAAATAAATCCCCTATGGCAAAAGGAAATAAACCGGAAAAAAACGACAGGACGTAGGAGATAAGGGGATAGATTGTTTGAGAATAGATCGTTGCCAGAGCAGGAATCCATTGCGTTAGCCACACCAGGATTAATAATGCTCCTAAGGCTACATATCTTACATTTGGCTTATTTTTCATCATTTGTATAAAATCAGTCAACAAAAATATGCATTTAATAAACGTCGCGCGAAAAAATACCTCTATATTTGCAAAAAATCTGTTAACAGTGACTTTGTGTACCTGCGTAATCAGAGAAAGTTATTCAACATAAACCGGATAAGATGGCTACATCAGAAGAAATAGAAAAGTATTGCAGGAATTGCGTGTCACGTGATTTTGTGAACGGAAAAGGACTCGTTTGTAAACGTACCGGAGAACTTCCCGCTTTTGAAGAAGAATGTGACAGTTTTGAGCAAGATAAGGAACTGGAAAGATTAGCGCCTCCCAAGCCGGAAGACTTTCCGGTATTCATGACAGAAGAGGAAATGCTTGCCGAAGAGAATCTGCCCAAAGGAATATTGTGTGCAGTTGTCGCATGCATCGTTGGTGCGGTGGCATGGGGGCTGATCTCCGTTTCTACAGGTCGTCAGATAGGATTTATGCCCATTGCTATCGGATTCATGGTAGGTTTTGCGATGCGGCAGGGCAAGGGAATACGTCCCATTTTCGGAATTACCGGTGCGGCATTATCTCTGGTTAGTTGCATCTTAGGTGATTTCTTGTCTATTATCGGGTATATCTCCCAAGATTATGAAATGGGCTATTTTCAAGTCCTGGCAGGTGTAGACTATGGAGAGATATTCTCTATTCTGTTGAAAAATGTAATGTCGATGACTGCCCTGTTCTACGGATTCGCTCTTTATGAGGGATATAAATTCTCTTTCCGTGCACAGAAACACCCCGAGGGTGGTAAGATTTGAATTTAAATTATTAATTTTGCACCCGTTATTTTTAGAATATACATTATCATATACATAAAACAATATGGAATTAGCAAGTAAGTACAATCCCGCTGACGTGGAGGGAAAGTGGTACCAGTATTGGCTGGACCACAAATTATTCAGTTCAAAACCCGATGGCCGTGAACCTTACACCATCGTCATCCCGCCCCCGAACGTCACCGGTGTGTTACACATGGGACACATGCTTAATAATACCATCCAGGATATTTTAGTTCGTCGTGCCCGTATGGAAGGCAAGAATGCTTGCTGGGTGCCGGGAACTGACCACGCTTCTATTGCTACCGAAGCTAAAGTTGTAAACAAACTCGCTTCTCAAGGTATCAAGAAAACCGATCTATCTCGTGACGAATTCTTGAAACATGCCTGGGAATGGACAGACGAGCACGGTGGTATTATCCTGAAACAACTCCGTAAACTCGGCGCATCCTGCGACTGGGATCGTACTGCTTTCACTATGGATGAGAAACGTAGCGAAAGTGTAATCAAGGTATTTGTCGATCTGTTCGATAAAGGATTGATCTACCGGGGCGTCCGCATGGTAAACTGGGACCCGAAAGCCTTGACTGCCCTTTCTGACGAGGAAGTAATCTACAAGGAAGAACACGGAAAACTGTATTACCTTCGCTATAAAGTAGAAGGTGATCCGGAAGGTCGCTACGCGGTTGTTGCAACAACCCGTCCTGAAACAATTATGGGTGATACGGCTATGTGTATCAATCCGAACGACCCGAAGAACGAATGGCTGAAAGGAAAGAAAGTGATCGTTCCGCTGGTAAACCGTGTCATTCCTGTGATTGAGGATGATTATGTAGACATCGAATTCGGTACGGGTTGTCTGAAAGTAACCCCGGCCCATGATGTAAACGACTATATGCTGGGTGAAAAATACAACTTGCCTAGTATCGATATTTTCAATGACAACGGTACATTGAGCGAAGCTGCCGGTATGTATATCGGTATGGACCGTTTCGATGTTCGTAAGCAAATAGAGAAAGACCTCGAAGCTGCCGGATTGCTGGAAAAAATAGAAGCCTATACTAATAAGGTAGGATATTCGGAACGTACCAACGTTGTGATCGAACCGAAATTGTCTATGCAATGGTTCCTCAAGATGCAACATTTCGCAGATATGGCATTGCCTCCGGTAATGAACGACGATTTGAAATTCTACCCTGCAAAATACAAGAATACCTACCGTCACTGGATGGAAAACATCAAAGACTGGTGTATCAGCCGTCAGTTGTGGTGGGGACATCGTATTCCTGCATACTTCCTGCCGGAAGGTGGTTATGTAGTAGCCGCTACTCCCGAGGAAGCTCTGGCAAAAGCAAAAGAAAAGACGGGTAATGCCGCCCTGACAATGGAAGACCTTCGTCAGGATGAAGATTGCCTGGACACTTGGTTCTCTTCTTGGTTGTGGCCTATCTCTTTGTTCGACGGAATCAACAACCCGGGCAACGAAGAAATCAAATACTACTATCCGACAAGCGACCTCGTGACAGGACCGGACATTATCTTCTTCTGGGTAGCCCGTATGATTATGGCAGGCTACGAATACGAGGGACAGATGCCGTTTAAGAACGTATACTTCACAGGAATCGTTCGTGATAAACAGGGACGTAAGATGTCTAAATCGCTCGGTAACTCTCCCGATCCATTGGAACTGATCGAAAAGTATGGTGCCGACGGTGTGCGTATGGGTATGATGCTTTCAGCTCCCGCCGGAAACGATATTCTTTTCGACGACGCCCTTTGCGAACAGGGACGTAACTTCTGCAACAAGATATGGAATGCTTTCCGTCTGATTAAAGGATGGACTAATGGCAAAGGTTCCATTCCAGTTCCACCCGAAGCTCATCTGGCTGTTCAATGGTTCGACCAGAGACTGGATGCAGCTGCGGTTGAAGTTGCCGATTTGTTTTCTAAATATCGTTTGAGCGAAGCATTGATGTTGGTTTACAAACTGTTCTGGGATGAGTTCTCTTCCTGGTTGCTGGAAATTGTGAAACCTGCTTATGGACAGCCCATTAATGGCTTTATTTATAGTATGGTGCTTAGTTCTTTCGAACGTCTGCTTGAGTTGCTTCATCCTTTCATGCCGTTTATCACAGAAGAACTGTGGCAACAACTGCGTGAGCGCGAACCAGGTGCAAGTTTGATGGTTACTCTCATGAAAGAGCCTCTTGAGGTAAACGAGAAATTCCTGCAAGAATTTGAATTGGCTAAGGAAATTATCAGCAATGTTCGCAGCATTCGTTTGCAGAAGAATATTGCTTTGAAGGAACAACTCGAATTGCAGGTTGTGGGTAGTCATCCGGTAGAAAAAATGAATCCGGTGATTATCAAGATGTGTAATCTTTCTGCTATTAATGTAGTATTCAAAAAAGCAGAAGGTGCTGCTTCTTTCATGGTTGGAACGACCGAATTTGCCGTACCATTGATTGACATGATTGATATAGATGCGGAAATCACTCGTTTGTTGGCCGAACTTAAACATAAGGAAAGCTTCCTGCAAGGCATCGTGAAGAAATTGAGCAACGAGAAATTCGTGAACAATGCTCCGGCAGCCGTCATAGAACTTGAACGCAAGAAACAGGCGGATGCGGAAAGTATCATTCGTTCTTTGAAAGAAAGCCTTACTATCTTGTTGAAGAAATAACTCTTTGATACCTGGTTTTATATAATATAAGGCATCTCAATTAATTTTGAGATGCCTTTTTTTTGCGAAATGGAAATAAATACTACCTTTGCCGTAGCTATTATAGAACATCACAAATGAAACAAGTACTCCGAACCATCTCATTCTTAGGCTTATTCCTTTTTATAGAAGGATTCTTATTATCTGTGTCAGCCCGAACTGAAACAACAAATAAAGAAGTACTGGTTTTAAACTCCATTAATTTTAATCTGCCTTGGGCTAAAAATTTCTATTGGTGTATACACGATGCTCTTCAGAAGCAGGGGATATCTGCCAAAGCGGAATCTCTTTCCGTACCAGCTTTGGTGAATAAGATGGAAGCAGATGCCGTAGTCACCCATTTGCGTGAGAAATACCCGGTAGCTCCCGCTGCCATTGTCCTGATTGGAGATCCGGGATGGATTGTCTGCCGTGAACTGTTTGATGACGTATGGAAAGACGTTCCGGTAATAGTGACAAATGCCCGCGACCGCCTGCCTGCTTCTCTCGACGTTTTGCTGTCTCATGCTCCACTAACAGAAACCAATAGTGTCCCCGGTGAAGAATGGAGAAGAGGCTATAATCTGACACTTTTAAAGCAGCATTATTATGTGAAGGAAACAGTGGAACTGATTTATAAACTAATACCAGATATGCAACGTCTGGCATTTATTTCAGACGACAGATATATTAGTGAAGAAACTCGTAGAGATGTAAAGGAAGCCGTCGAAGAGAATTTTCCGGATTTACGTTTGGATCTGCTTTCTACCACTCAATTATCGACAGAAATGTTGCTGGATACCCTGCATAGTTATAAACCTAATACAGGGATTATTTACTATTCCTGGTTTGAGTCTCATAATGAAAATGATAACAACTACCTTTTCGACCACATACAGGAAATTATAACCAATTTTACTCCCTCACCTCTGTTTTTGCTATCTCCCGAAAATTTATCGAACAATACTTTCGCAGGAGGGTATTATGTATCGACGGAGTCTTTTTGCGATTCTTTGCTGGAAATCCTGAATCGCATATTGAATGGAGAACAAGCCCGTAATATCCCGGGTGGAGTGGGAGGGGAAGGAAATTCCTATCTTTGTTATCCTGTATTAAAGTCTTATAATATTCCGTCAAGTCGCTATCCCGACGATGCTGTATATATTGATAAACCTCAAACTTTTTTTCAGCAACACTATGTTAAGATTATTGCTAGTTCTGTTTTTCTATTACTTTTGATAGCTGCTATTGTCTATTATATTCGTATTCTTCGGAAAGCGTATAGCCGTTTGAGTGAAGCGGTGGAGAAAGCGGAGCAGGCTAATCAATTGAAATCTGCCTTTTTGGCGAACATGAGCCATGAAATACGTACTCCTTTGAACGCAATCGTGGGCTTTTCAAATATGCTTCCCCATACAGAAGATCCTGTCGAAATGCGCGAGTACGCAGATATCATCGAAACAAATACCGACTTGTTGCTCCAATTAATTAATGATATTCTGGATTTGTCGAAGATTGAAGCCGGAACATTTGATTTCTATCCTTCCTCGATCGATGTTAATCAGACAATGGAGGAAATCGAACAAAGTATGCGGTTACGTTTGAAAAACAGTGATGTTACCCTTGCATTTACCGAACGCTTGCCGGGTTGTCTTTTTTATATTGATAAGAATCGACTGATACAATTGCTTGCCAACTTTGTCAATAACGCTATCAAATTTACTCAAACAGGCACTATCTGTATGGGGTATCGTATGACAGATACCGATACTATTTATTTTTATGTATCAGATACCGGCTGTGGTATGTCAAACGAACAGTGTGAACATGTTTTCGAACGATTCGTAAAATATAACCCATTCATTCAAGGTACCGGCTTAGGACTTTCCATCTGTCGTACGATTGTTGAGCGTCTCGGGGGAAAAATAGGAGTAGATTCAGAAGAAGGTAAAGGATCTACTTTCTGGTTTACACTTCCTTATAGAAAGAGATGAAGTTAGTTAATAGATAAGTTACTGTCTCCTTATTGCAAACTTCCTTTTCCTTACTGCCAAAGTTGTTTTTGTCTAAGAGAAATCTATAAACGGAAGCTTTGTTTTTATAAATGAAACTTGCGTTTATAAAAATGAAGGTTGCATTTATATAATTGGAACTTTCGTTTATAGTTTGTTTCAGGTCAAAGGGAACTTTAGCCTTAGAGGAACGTAAGTTTATCTTTAATACAACGCAAGTTATCTATTAATACTTTAGCTGACAGGTAATAGCCAAATGAAATAATATTGGTGGTTACTTATATGTTTCGTCTCTCTAGGGAAATAAGAGAGGTAGTAGTAACGGGAGGTAATCTTTCAAATCCACGCGCAGTTGCTTTAACGCTTGTTGAATACGGTAATCTATTGTTTTGGGCGATACCCCCAGTGTTTCTGCAATCTCCTTGTAACTCATATCCCGGAATCGGTGCATCACAAAAGCTTCCCGATAACTTTCGGGCAATGCCGCGACAGCATCTTCAATCCGTTTCGCAAGTTCTTCAATCTGATAATAGTCCGTATCTTGCAGCATTTCCTGCATTTCTTCATAAAAGCGGGTATCCGCCCGTTGGGTGGCATCAATATGTGCAAGCTTGTTCAAAGCCCTGCGATACACCATCTTAAAAAGATAAGAATTAAGAGAGGACTCAATAACCAGTGTTTCCCGATTTTCCCAAATCCATAAAAGAGAATCCTCTACAATCTCTTCTGCATCTTCCAACTCGACAAACCGGTGACCATACGCGCACAGCATCGGATAATATCTCCGAAACAGTGTATCGAACGCTTTTTGATCTCCGCGTTGAACGGCTGATAATAGAAAATCATTGTCTGATTGATAAGTTCCTTTCATGTATTAGCTCCATAATTTAACTGCAAATATAGCTTTTTTAGATAGAAACAGAGATTTTTTGAAAAAAAATGGTTTTTAGTTTAGGAGTCTTCCTATTCTCCCTTGTCTTATAGTAAAAGGCAATAAAAAAAGATATGGATAAAACAGATAGAAATACAATAGAAGAACTGCTTCCACGTTATTGTGAAGGGGTGGCAACGGAAGAAGAATGTCTGCAAGTTGAGATGTGGATGAGCGAATCGGACGAAAATCGACGGATGGCAAAACAGATACATGCTCTTTATCTTGCCACGGATACAGTTAATGTTATGAAGAAAGTCGATACGGAGAAAGCATTGTTGAAGGTGAAAAGTAGAATGTCGGGTAACAGCCACAAGGGAACGATGTGGTGGCAATGGGCACAACGTGCGGCAGCAATTTTGTTCATTCCACTTCTCGTTACATTGATGCTCCAATATTGGGGAGGAAACGAACAGGAATTGGCACAAATCATGGAAGTGAAAACAAATCCTGGGATGATGACCTCATTGACCCTGCCCGATGGTACGCTTGTTTATCTGAATTCGGAATCAACACTAAGTTATCCTTCACGTTTCGATAATGATACAAGAAATGTGACTTTACAGGGAGAAGCTTATTTTGAAGTGGCTAAGAATCCGGAAAAGAAATTTATAGTCTCCACTTCCCATCAATCACAAATAGAAGTACTGGGAACTCATTTTAATGTAGAGGCATACGAAAAAGAAGATCGGATTTCAGCAACATTGGTAGAAGGAAAGATCGGTTTTATTTATAAATCAAATGATGTCTCGAAAAAAGTGCTGATGGATCCGGGACAGAAATTGGTCTATGATTCAAAAGATAATAAGGTTCAGCTTTATTCCACTTCCGGAGAGTCGGAGATTGCCTGGAAAGAAGGTAAGATTATATTTAGAAACACTCCTTTGGAAGAAGGCCTGCGAATGTTGGAAAAGCGGTATAATGTGGAATTCATTATTAAAAATGATCGCTTGAAAGGAGACTCGTTTACGGGAACATTTACTAATCAACGTTTGGAACGTATTTTGGAATATTTTCGGCTTTCTTCTCAAATCCGCTGGCGTTATCTTGATTCGCCGGATATGAAGGATGAAAAGAGCAAAATAGAAATATACTGATTGATTAACCTTAAAACAAAAATGCAATGAAAGACAGAGCCCCTTAATTAAAAAACATACGGGATGATATTGGCGTATCTTCCCGTATGGAAATCGGTAAATCTTTTTGATGCTTGTTTGGCGACAAGCTTAGATAAACTTTTTATTAACTTTAAGTCATCACAAATTTATGCAAAATTATTTTAGCATCCAATTTTTATGGGTGGTAAAGTCGCTTTGGCGAGTTTCTAACAAAATCCCATTATCTATGAGACTTTTGATTTTATTCTTGGTATGCTCTATCGGGCTATGTTATGCGTCCGATAGTTATGCACAAAAAACTTTAATCAGTATTGATGTACACAATCAGCGGGTGGAGGATATTTTAAAAGAGATTGAAGAGCAGTCTGATTTTGATTTCTTTTTCAATAACAGACATGTGGATTTGAATCGCCGCGTATCTATATCAGTTGATAGAAGTAATATATTTAGTGTGCTTAAGGAAGTTTTTGCTGGCACTAATGTGCGATATTCAGTGCTAGACAAGAAGATTATACTGTCTGTTGAGGTACAGTCACCGCAACAGGAAAAGAAAATGATTGTATCTGGTATCATATTGGATGTACAGGGAGAGCCGGTAATAGGTGCCAGTATTCAGGAAAAAGGAGTGGTCGGGAAAGGTACAGTTTCCGATTTGGATGGAAAATTTAAGTTGACGGTTGCATCTGATGCTATATTGGTGATTTCATACATTGGCTTTCAGTCTCTTGAAGTAAAGGTGGGAAACCGTACAAACTTGTCAGTGGTATTGAAAGAAGATCATCAGTTGCTGGATGAGGTAGTCGTTATCGGTTATGGAACGATGGAGAAACGTGCAGTGACCAGTTCCATCACTTCCATATCATCCAAAGATTTAGTGACTGGAATGGGAGGCTCCACTATTGCGACAGCTTTAAAGGGTAAAATCTCCGGTATGAATGTTTCCGAGACTTCCAGTCCGAATGCTTCTGCCAGTTTCCAGCTGCGTGGAGTAGCGTCCATCAATGCTTCTTCTTCTCCTTTGATTGTGATAGACGGAATTCCCGGAGGTGATTTACGTTCTATCAGTCAGGAAGATATTCAGTCTATTGATGTTTTGAAAGATGCCTCTGCAGGTGCTATTTACGGAACAAGAGCAGCCGGTGGTGTCATCTTAGTGACTACCAAGAAAGCAAAAGAAGGTCCCATAACCTTATCATATACGGGCGAACTCTCTACCGAGCAAGTTTCCAGGAGACCGCAGGTCCTTGATCGTGATGCTTTCGTTAGGTTCGGAGTAGGAACAGATTTAGGTGCATCCACCGACTGGTACGGTGAACTTTTGAATGAAGGAGCACTCTCCCAACGCCATGTTGTCAACCTCTCGGGCGGCGGCCATACAGCTAAAATATATGCTACTATTATGGCACAGGATCAAAAAGGTATCGCAATTGGTGACAACCGTAAAGACTATTCGGGGCGTATCAATGCAAACTTTAATCTTCTCAATGACTTGTTGGAAATAGGCTTGCACACAGAATACCGGGAAGCACACCGGGATCAGCGGAGCAGTAGTTCCTATTTCGACATGGCATTGAAGATGAATCCGACGGAACATGTATATGACAGCACTAGTGAAACAGGATATAATGTATTGGTTGGTGGTAGTGAATATTACAATCCTTTAGCAGAAGTAATGTTGAAACAGGCAGATAATGTTGATAAATGGCTGAAGGCGGATGCAACGGTAAAGCTCAATTTGCCTGCCGGATTCTCGGCACAAGCCACTCTTGGCTGGGAAGATCGCCAGTATCAGCAGACACATTATACGTCCGCGTTACACAGAACCTCTTTAAATGGAAGTTATAAAGGAAGAGGATTTCATGCATATAGCAAAACAGTCAATGTCTCTTTTGAACCTACCATCAATTTTATGCGTGTTTTTGCAGACGACCATACGGTTAGTGCGGTAGCCGGATATAGTTATTGGGAAAATAACTCTGAAAACTTTAATATGACTAACTACGATTTTCCTGTGGATGGAGTAGGGGCTTGGGATATGGGGACAGGTAGCTGGCTTTCCGACGGAAAGGCGGCAATGTCTTCCCACAAATATCCCCGTGAACGTCTTATTTCATTCTTTGGCCGGGCGAATTATAGCTATAAAGACCGCTATATGCTTACAGGAAGTGTTCGCCACGAGGGCTCGTCAAAATTCGGAAAGAATCATCGTTGGGGAACATTTTGGGCAGTATCAGGTGGATGGCGTATATCCAATGAGGCATTTCTGCGTGACGTCAGTTTTCTCGATGACCTTAAAGTACGCGTTGGTTACGGTGTAACGGGAAATAACAATTTCTCTGCAGGAGCATCCACTGCCATGTATTCTTCCAATTCAATGTGGCCGTATAACGGTACATGGATCACCTCTTATGGACCGGCCCGTAACGTCAATTATGACTTGCACTGGGAAAAGAAAGCAGAGCTTAACATCGGCTTGGATTATGCATTTCTGAATAACCGTCTTTTTGGTAAGTTTGATATCTATAAGAGAAGAGTTTCCGGAATGTTATATAATATCAACGTTCCCAATCCTCCCGCTGTTTATGAAACAACCACCATGAATTACGGTAATCTTGAGAATACCGGATGGGAGTTCGAGATAGGAGGAGTACCTGTCAAAACCAGAAACTTTAATTGGACAACTACTATGCGCCTATCACACTCCTCCTCCAAAATTACCTCTTTGTGGGGCAATAATACCTATCAGGATCGTGTAGGATTTCCGTCACCGGGTACAAACGGATCAGCCGGTAGAATTGAGGCCGGAACAAAAATCGGAAGCTATTACATCTGGAAATATGCCGGTATCACGGACAATGGCAGGTGGCTTCTGTATGATAAGAATGACAATGTAATCCTTAGTGATAAAAAAACGTATGACGACAAACGATATATCGGCAATGCCATTCCTGCATTGATGGTATCATGGGATCATACCTTCACTTACAAAAATCTCTCTTTAGGTATCAACCTGCGTAGCTGGATCGATTTCGATGTGTTCAATACCATAAATATGTACTATGGACTTTCTGAAGTGGCAGGCCAGAATGTTCTTCGCAACGCATACATTGATAACCGGCACATCAAAGAAGTAAAGCAACTTTGCGATTACTGGCTTGAGGATGGTACATTCTTGAAGATTGATGCCATTAGCCTGGGGTATTCTCTTAACATGAAAAAATGGCAAAAGTATATAGATAAGATTGATCTTTACCTGACCGTCCGTAACGTTGCCTGTTTTACAAAATATTCAGGATTGAATCCGGAAGTGAATGTGAACGGTTTGGATCCCGGTTATGAATGGTTTAATAATATTTACCCTGAAACTCGTAGATATACCTTTGGTATGAAAATCCAATTCTAATAGTAAAGTACCTATAAACTAATATAATGATATGAGACGAAATATTCTAATTATAATCTCTTTCCTCACCCTTCTGGTGGCCTCCGGTTGTACTAATCTGGATGAGAAGTGGTATTCCGAAGTAACTCCGGACACTTATTTCACATCTAAGGAAACTGTCTACTCTTTTCTGGTACGCTCTTTCACGCACTGGCGTTGGTTTCACGGATTCGACCGTGCCATTCTTCAGGAATGTACAACAGACGAGATGTGTGTCACACAAAAAGGGATACATTACAATGATGTCCGATACGCCCAGCTGCAACACCATGACTGGACACCACTTCACCCCAACAACGAAGAAACATGGCGTGGAGTAGGTATGGGAGTAGCCATGGCTTTAGCCTGTAAAGAAGACTTAGCTGGTGTAGACTATGTTTCATTAGGTATGACGGAAGAACTGAAGGCAGATCATCAGATGCAGCTCCAGACATTAGTGGCCTATTTCTATTTGAGAGGACTTGATTTCTATGGCGGTATGCCTATTTACCGACGCTCTACCACAGAGGAATCTCCACGTTCCACAGCACGGGAAACCTTTAATTATGTGGAAGAACTCCTGCTTGCCGCCATCCCCAAATTAGAGAAAAAAACAGCAGATATGCTGGAAGAAGGTTACTTACGCCAAGGAACCGCGGCTGCTCTACTTGCTCAATTATATTTTAATGCAGAAGTCTATACAGGGGAAAGTCGCTTTGCTGAATGTGCGCAGATTTGTCAGGATTTACTAGACGGTAAATACGGCTATTACGAGTTGGAAGAAGACTGGTTCGGTCCTTTCACCTTCGAAAATAACAAGTCGAAAGAAGTGATGTGGTCCGTTCAGTCGCAATATGCAAAAGGAACTCTGTTTCAGTGGCAGTTCGAACGTTATAATCATTATAATGCGAAGAACTATTTCGATCTTAGCGGCTATTCCTCTACGAACGGTATGCATCTCCAACCATCTCTGAAACCCAATGGTGATCCTTATACGGACAAACTCGGACGTCCTTTTGCCAAGTTTCATGCGAAAGACCTTCGTAAGAAATTGTATGTATATAAAGGAAATGGCAAATACGAAGGAATGTTTCTTTACGGAAAATTACAACGTATATCAAGAAGTGGAACAGAGGTGAAATGTACGGGACTGTATGAATACCCGGGTGAGGTTCTTGAATTTGTTGACCAGGTAGCACAATTTAAGAAAGTGAAAGACGGAGAATATTCTTCCGTAAATGAACTTCCTTCCAATATAAGTACCGGAGAAGAGAATTCGGGAATACGTTTGTGCAAACTGCCGGTGCCGGACAATACAGACAAGACACTTGCTTTTAATCCTGACTATCCGGTTCTTCGTTTTGCAGAAATCTATTATATGCTTGCCGAATGTAAATACAGAAGCGGATATAAGAAAGAAGCAGCCAATCTTTTCAACGAAGTGCGTAAACGCAACTTTGAGAATGAAGTAGACCCTGATCCGGTGACTGAAACGAATATTGACAAGTATCGGATTCTCGATGAGTGGATGGTCGAATTTCTTGGCGAGCAGCGTCGTCGTACCGATCTTCGTCGTTGGGGCTTATATACAACAGGCACCTGGTGGGATCACAAAGCTACTAATGACGATCATTATGAACTCTTTCCTATTCCGGAAAAGTCAATTTCCGTCAGCAACGTCTTGAGACAGAATCCGGGATATGGAGGCGGCAATGAAATGACGAAAGAGGAAGCCGGTATATACAGTGTTAAACAAATTGATTAATAGAACATTAAAGAATAAAACAATGAATAGTAAGATATTATTTCTAGGAGCCGTTATGATGCTGCCTACATTCGCTAGTTGCCAACAGGAAAAGCCTTTTCCGGATGATGCTGTAGATAAAGTGTATGAATACCTTCCGGAGTGGCAGGCTGGTTATTTGGACATTCATCAGATTAGCACGGGAAGAGGGAATGCAGCCTATCTTATTTTCCCGGACGGGACTACCATGTTGCTGGATGCAGGAGATTTGGGAGTACACACCGGTACCCAGGAGATTATGAAAGCAGTTCCTAATGACTCTAAACGGCCTGCTGAATGGATTGCCCAATATATAAAACATTTCTCATTGCCGTTGAAAAATAACGGTGCTATTGATTATGCCTTGCTTACTCACTTCGATACAGACCATATCGGACAGAATGGAAAACTGGCAATCGAAAAAGTAGGGCTGGACTACAAACTTACCGGAATAACTCATGTGGGTAATCTTCTGGATATTTCCACATTGATAGATCGTGGCTACCCTACATACGATTATCCGACAGCGGCTAAAGTTACGGGTGCCCATATCTCAAACTATAAATTATATGTTGCCGCTCGTGACCGGGAAGGTAAAAAGAATGAAGGGTTTGTGACAGGAAGTAACACACAAATCAAACTATTAAAAGCTCCGGGTTCCTATCCTACATTCGAAGTACGTAATATTGTGGGTAACGGTAAAATTTGGACAGGCAGCGGAACGACTTCCAAAGAGCTTGTGCCATCTACCGCTTCTTCGAGCGAACAGTTGAACGAGAACCGTTGCAGTTGCGGAATACGTATCACATACGGTAATTTCGATTACTTCTCGGGCGGAGATATCCTTGGAGTGGAAAAAGCGCCGGAATGGTTTGACATAGAAACACCTGTAGCTACATTGCTGGGCGAAACAGATGTGGTAGTGGCCAATCATCATGCATACTCTGACGCTATGTGTGATACCTACATTTCCCAAGTGAAAGCGCAAGCCTACGTGATTCCCGTGTGGGATTACTATCATCCTCAACCGGCTCCGCTAAGCCGGATGCTGTCTCAAAGCCTTTATGCCGGTGAACGGTCGGTTTTTGCCGCCGGTATGGTAGACAGTAACAGGAGCAGGCTGGGTGAAGACGGTTTGAAGATAAAACCCGCCGGACATGTTGTTACACGTGTTTATCCGGGAGGAGAGAAGTTTCAGATCTTTGTGTTGAATGATCGAAATGAAGCTTATGAGATACTATATAAAACAGGTGAAATTAAATCTAATAATTGATGAATATGAAAATTAAAGATTCAATAGCCTGGGCAGCTTTTGGGGCTGTGATGGCAATTATCATGTTTCCGTCATGCTCTGACGAAAATGAAGCCGGCATATTGGAAATAACAAATAATGAGATTATTCTTCAGGCTGAAGGTGCTCCGGTTCAGGTTGAAGTGAAATCCAATACCGAGTGGCGCATAGACTTTGCAGAATCAACCTGGTTTTCTACAGATATACGTGGAGCCCAGTCATCAAGAACTTATTTCACGGTGACTTATGATGAAAATATCAGTGATTCCGAACGTTTCTGTGATATTCGTGTGTTTACAAAAGATGGGAAGACTTCGGATGTAATCAAGATAAAACAACTATCCCGTTATCCATTTATAGTTCCTGCCAGTGATAATATGGAACTCTTTACCAAAGGAGGCGAATATAATATGGATATTTCGACCAATGTGCCTGAAACGGATATTGTGATTACGCCGACAGTGGAATGGGTGAAAGAGTATCGGATAAGTGACGGAAAACTTTATTTCAATACGGAAACAAATTCTCAATCACCCCGTACAGGAAGTATCGTATTGAGTTATGACGATCAATACCAACGTAAAGCCACGACTACAATCAACCTGTCGCAAGCATATTCTGAATATGCGAATGCAGAACTTGTCAGCTATCCAACCGTTTATGGTTATCCTGTCGGTGGAATTACTAACAATGTATATATTGAAGGAACGATCGTTGCCACTGGTACATCGAAAAACTTCCCGAACAATCGTTATGTCATTCAGAATGAGACCGGGGAGACAGTGGTATTTGAATCAGAGTCTCTGATTACATTTGCGCAATTTGCCAAAGTCTCATTGTGTTTGAAAGATGGAACGATAAAGGAAGAATCAGAGGGCAGCTTTACCTACAGACTGATTAGCGGTATCACTGCCGCCCATGTAATCAGTTCGGAACTTTCCACCTTCACGATTCCTGAAAAAACAATCGCAGAACTAACGGATAATATGGTATTCAGCCTTGTGACCTTAAAAGATGTCGAGATTGCCTCTCCGGTAGGCGCATTTGCTAATTTCAAGACTACCGATCCGGGAGCTGCCGACCGTAAGGCGAATAAAAATTATTGGGTGGAGAAATTCCCGGCATACTACAGATACTATCCAACCTGCATCAGAGATAAAAACGGCTCTAATACATATATGCTTACTTCGCTCGATGCTCCTTATGCGCATGAGACACTTCCTAAAGGTTCAGGAACCATCACCGGAATCGTAGCGAAAGTCAAGCTTACCAATTTTGACATCTCCGAAAGCCGGTTGTGTATTCTTCCGCTTCATAGAGAGGACATCAATATCGGTGATATGAACGAGATCACTTCGGTGCTCGTGGAGTGGGATTGTAATGTGCCCGATTGGAAAGAAATAGGTGCTTCTACATTTACGGAGTATCATCCTACAGGTGGAGAAGCATCGCAGTCAAATGCTATTCTTAATAAAGACGGTAATAAGCATTTCCAGCAAACCTATGCAGATTACATATTAGGTTTCCAGGATGATTTTCGGGGAGATATGAATCTTAATACCACAGATGGATATTATGGGCGTATGCGAGGAGGAGCCTTCAATAGTAGACCATGGTCTACAAGTTCATATTTCTATGTAGATAAAATATCGACAGTAGGGATTTCTACCTCACTTTCTCTTCAGGTTGAAATGAATTCAAGTTGGGGAGGTGGGCCTGTGGCCGTGGTTGAATATGCTTATTCGATGAGTGGTGAATGGGTAAAAGTAGATAATTCTGAATTCACAATTTTGGGACAGTTTGACAGAACGGCTGCAGGAGGGCAGACAGAGAAAAATATTCCGGGTTATAAGGTCTATGATTTTAAACTGCCGGATGCTTTATTGAACCGCGATAATATCTGTATCAGATTGCGGCCTGTTCGACTTCCGTCCGGCGTATCAAGCTTCATGCCGCTTCGACTTGCTAATATCTCGATCAAATATAATAAATAATCAATAGGGAAGTATCTATAAAAATAATCGGAAGCAACAGGAAATACCCTGTTTGCTTCCGATTCTCTTTATATAATGCTTTCGGATATTTATATTAATCCTGAACGAACTCTATCCTAAAAATGCTGTATTTTATTTTTCCAACAACTCTTTTAAGAACTCGTCCAATTCCTTATCCAACCCTTTCAGCAATTCATCGTTCACCAGGATCGTATCATCGTCCACCAGTAACAATTCTGCTATGGTCTCTTTCTCTTCATCCACCAAAACGAAAGAGTAAGGCTTCAGGATAGTCACCTTGTCGAAGTCTCCGGCATCTTTCATTCTGCAAAGAATGTTGCGTAGAGAAGGTTCCACACTTTCAAGGAAATCATCCCCTTCATACGTAGCCCATTCTTCGATCATGATGTTTGCCAGTTCTTCATCATCATCATTGTAAATATTAAGTTGTCCCGATGTCTGGTCCGGTTGGAGATGGATATCGGTTACAACTGTTTGTTCACAGTTACATGTATATTTAGCGACTGCCTTTTGGATAGCCGATTCGATAATGGATAGTGATTGTTGGCTTAGTTTCATGGGTTCCTTCTTTTTATAAGTTCAAAGGTATAAAAAAAATAAGATTTGATACACAATTTCCTTAAAAATCATCATTAAATCGGCTCATTTGTAATTTTAACTTAGGTAATTGAGCGTTTCTCTCCTTCAATTCGGCTAAATACAAGGACGTAAGATAATAATTCGGCACATCGTCAATGCTGGCCTGAACACTATCTGTGATATTCTTTTTATCAATTTTCTTGGCTAGTTGCTGTGCCTTTTCCGCCCATTCTTCCGCTTTAGCGAGACTATCCTTTATTTCATAATAAACAGCTATGTTGAGAGCTGCCCGCATCTTCTTCTTTTGGTTCTTGGTACCTTCGAAAGCCTGGTTCCAAAGTTCGTATGCGTCGTCCCATGAATTTTCGCGTATATAGATGGCAGCATCACGCATGGGAACCAAACCTCCGGTATACAGATACCGTGTTCCTTTTTTCCACATAGGGACGAGATATTTCACCGGAACTGTCCCTGCAAATACCGCCGCTTCCTCCAGCATTTGTTTGTCGCGAATCATGCGGGTGGCAGCTTCTACGGCAGTACCTCCAAACTCTTCCCAAAAGATGCTGTCGTTAGGATGGAGTGTAGTCATCGGCCGGCTACGTTCGGGAAGATACACTTTCACCGTGGGATATACTTTAACGTCTACTGCTCCTTGAAAACAGTTGAACTCATTCAGAAAACGGACAGATTTAGTTGCTTTGAGTTGCAGATTTTCCAGTGCAATGATAAAATCCACTCCCAAACTAGAGGCTAACTGACGGACTTCCTCCTGGCTCAATGTACTTTCGCGGGCCAGTTTATCATTTGCCCGCAAAGCAGAGTCACAGATGACTACTTCTTCAAAATAATTCTGATGTGCGATTTCTTCAGCCAGTGATTCGGTGGCAATCTTAGGATCTCCGTTGGCGTATGCCGTTGCACGACTTACGAGCGGTGTACCTTCTTTGATCTTTTCAGTCGTTGTTATTAGTTTGTTATCCGGTGTGTTGCTGGTGTTATTCACGATAGCTACTTTCCGGAGTTGCGGAGGAAAGCTCAAGTCGGCAGGTTGCAGATAATCAATGGAAATCTGTTCCAAACTCTGACAGCTGCCCAGTGTCAGCAGGAAGATAGTGACGAAAGCCAGTGAATAAGATTTTGCCATAGTTTTGTTCTATTTAGTAATTTGAACAAAAGTACAATTTTGGAGGAATAAAAGAAAGTCTCAAACAGTTTTTAACCGTTTGAGACTTTCTTTTGTGTATTGAAACTTGAGATTATACCTTAATGTTAAAAATTAAATAAGGTTTTTGAGCGAAGCTGATTCAAAAATGAGCACAAAGAAATAGAAACTTCTACTTACCCAACTTTTAACTCTCAACTCTCCCTTCTCAACTTCTTAAAGGTTTTTACCGTGACAGTTCTTATACTTCTTACCGCTTCCGCATGGGCAAGGATCGTTACGTCCTACAGTCTTTTCTGCACGGATGGGTTCACGTTTCTGCTGTTCACGAGTATCCTGGCTGGCAGCAGCCTGTTGGTTCGGATCACTCAAGTCCTGCTTGTTTTCGCGATACTTGCTCATATCCTGACGTTGTTCAGGAGCAGCCTGACGCACTTCCACACGACGGGCAGCCTGTTCGTCCGGAGCTTCCTGTACAGGAATTTGTCCGCGCATCAAGATAGATATAGTCTGGTTGTTGATCTTGTTCACCATGGCGTCGAACAAAGTCACAGATTCCAGTTTATAAATCAACAGCGGGTCTTTCTGTTCGTAACTTGCGTTCTGTACGGAATGTTTCAGTTCGTCCAGTTCGCGGAGGTTTTCTTTCCATGCTTCGTCGATAACGTGGAGCAGGATTGATTTCTCGAACGATTTCACCACTTCTTTAGATTCCGATTCGTAAGCTGCTTTCAGGTTACAAGAGATATTATACATTCGTTTACCGTCTGTAATAGGAATCAGGATGTTTTCGTACATGTGTCCCTGGTTTTCATATACCTGTTTGATAACCGGATTAGCGATCTGTGCCAGACGTTCAGTTTTGCGTTTGAAGTTATCCATCGCAATGTTGAAAGTCTTTTCGGCCAACTTTTCTTTCTTCTCGTTACGGAATTCTTCTTCAGTGAACGGAGTTTCCATCGCCAATGTCTGAAGCAGTTCCATTTGGCAGCCTTCATAATCATTGTTTTCGATAGCATTGGCACAACGGTCCCAAATCATGTTCACGATGTCCATACCGATACGTTCACCCATCAAAGCGTGGCGGCGTTTGGTGTAAACCACTGTACGCTGCTTGTTCATCACGTCGTCATATTCCAACAGACGTTTACGAATACCGAAGTTATTTTCTTCCACCTTCTTCTGGGCACGTTCGATAGAATTGGAAATCATCTTGTGCTCGATCATTTCGCCTTCCTGGAAACCAAGTTTGTCCATTACGCTGGCGATACGGTCGGAGGAGAACAGACGCATCAAATCATCTTCCAGTGACACAAAGAATACAGAAGAACCCGGGTCACCCTGACGTCCTGCACGACCACGCAACTGGCGGTCTACACGACGGGATTCGTGACGTTCCGTACCGATAATTGCCAAACCGCCCGCAGCTTTCACTTCCGGACTTAACTTGATGTCGGTACCACGACCAGCCATATTGGTAGCGATGGTTACTGTTCCGCTCAAACCGGCAGTAGCAACGATGTCCGCTTCTTTCTGGTGCAGTTTGGCGTTCAATACCTTGTGTTCAATCTTACGCATGGTAAGCATTTTGCTCAACATTTCGGAGATTTCTACCGAGGTAGTACCCACCAATACCGGACGTCCTGCCTGAACCAATTTTTCGATTTCCTCGATAACAGCTTTATACTTTTCGCGTTTCGTCTTGTAAACGCGGTCGTTCATATCCTTTCTTGCAATCGGACGGTTGGTCGGGATCACGACTACGTCCAATTTGTAGATGTCCCAAAGTTCGCCTGCTTCCGTTTCAGCAGTACCGGTCATACCGGACAGTTTGTGATACATACGGAAGTAGTTCTGCAAAGTAATCGTTGCAAAGGTCTGCGTAGCAGCTTCCACTTTCACACGTTCCTTGGCTTCGATAGCCTGGTGCAATCCGTCAGAGTAGCGACGACCTTCCATGATACGGCCTGTCTGTTCGTCTACGATCTTCACCTGTCCGTCGATCACTACATATTCATCATCTTTCTCGAACATGGTGTAAGCTTTCAACAATTGATTGATGGTGTGTACACGTTCCGATTTGATGGCATAGTTTGTCAGAAGTTCATCTTTCTTTTCAAGCAGTTGTTCGTTAGTCAGATGTTGGTTTTCCAGTTCCGAAAGTTGTCCGGCGATGTCCGGAAGAACGAACAATGTCGGGTCTTCAGAGTTACCGGTAATCAGGTCTACACCCTTATCTGTCAGGTCTACACTATTCAGTTTCTCGTCGATCACGAAATACAGCGGATCAGTAACTTCATGCATACGCTTGTTGTTCTGTTCCATGTAGATTTCTTCCGTCTTGAGCATACCTGCCTTGATACCCTGTTCACTAAGGAACTTAATCAAAGCCTTGTTTTTCGGCAATGCCTTGTGGCTGCGGTATAAAGCGAGGAATCCTTCTTCCACCTCTTTCTTATCGTTGGATGCGATCAGTTTCTTAGCTTCGGAGAGATATTTGGTAGCCAATACTTTCTGTGCTTCTACCAGACGTTCTACTAACGGACGGAGTTGCTCGAACAATTGGTCGTCGCCTTTCGGTACAGGACCGGAGATAATCAACGGAGTACGGGCGTCGTCAATCAATACCGAGTCGACCTCATCGACGATGGCATAGTTGTGCTGACGTTGTACAAGGTCTTTCGGGCTGATAGCCATGTTGTCACGCAGGTAGTCGAAACCGAATTCGTTGTTCGTACCGAACGTGATGTCTGCCAGGTATGCCTGACGGCGTGCGTCGGAGTTCGGTTGATGACGGTCGATACAATCCACGCTCAATCCGTGGAACATATAAAGAGGCCCCATCCATTCAGAGTCACGTTTGGCGAGGTAATCATTCACGGTAACCACGTGCACACCGTTTCCGGTCAGTGCGTTGAGGAATACCGGGAGAGTAGCCACCAATGTTTTACCTTCACCGGTTGCCATTTCCGCAATCTTACCTTTGTGCAGAACGACACCACCGAAGAGCTGTACATCGTAGTGAACCATGTTCCATACCGTATCGTTACCACCGGCTATCCAGTGATTCTGATAGATGGCCTTGTCGCCTTCGATGCGTACAAAATCTTTCGTTGCAGCCAGTTGGCGGTCAAAATCCGTAGCGGTAACAACGATTTCTTCATTTTCTGTGAAACGTTTGGCAGTGGCTTTCACGATAGAAAAAGCAACGGGCAGTACTTCGTCCAGTGCTTTTTCATATTTCTCCAGAATTTCTTTTTCTGTCTTATCGATTTGTGCGAAGACTTCTTCGCGGTCTTCCAGTTCCAGTGTCTCGATGCTTGCCTTCAACTCTTCCACTTTCGCACGTTCGGCGGTAGCCGATTCATGGATATATTTTTTGAGTTCTTCCGTTTTGGCACGGAGGGCGTCGTTGTCCAGTTTCTCAACCTCCGGGTAGGCAGCTTTGATCTTTTCCACCCAGGGCTTGATTTCTTTCATGTCTCGTGTGGATTTGTTTCCGAAAATCGAGCTTAAAAATTCATTAAATCCCATGTTATATTATTTAGTTTATTATTTATCTTTTTCTGCACCACAGATTTCACGGATTTACACAGATTTTTTCATATAGAACACGGATCTTTCTTTTTAATCAGTGTGAATCTGTGGGATTTGTGGCGAATAATCTCCGCAAAGTTACATTAAAATGCTGATTTATTTATGTTTTGCTCCCTGTTTTTGTGAGTAAATTTTTACCGTAGGTCGGTAATAGGAGCAGAAGTACAGGCATTGGGAGCCCGGATGCGCATGAAATGTGCCAGTGTGGGCGCAATATGTTCAATGGTTACAGGTGTCTGGATAATGGCCGGTTTTACGGAATGTCCCATGAAAATCAGCGGTGAAGGGATATAAGAATGACGTACCACTTTGTTTTCGCCGCCGTTCTCGTTGACGATAGTCCATCCGGGAAGGACGTCGATTACGAGGTCGCCCGAACGTTTGCGGTGGTAGCCGTTGCGTATTTTATGAATTTCCGGCGTCCATGAACCCAGCAACAGCCGGTTGGCTGAATATGCTTCGTTCACTCCGCTGAACTGCATCAGGAATTCTGCTGACTTTTGTTGGATCTCTGCCAGATTCAGTTCCTTCTTTTCCAGCAATTTATGATTCAGATAAATCTGCTGGTTGTGGTGAGCTTCCACATACTTTCCTTCGCCATACGTAGCCATCAGGTACATATTCAATAGGGCGGCACAACGGTTGAGATAAAACTCTCCGCCGGGAATCTTGTACAATCCCGAGTCAGCCGCTTCGCTGTCCGTATATCCGGTGGAAGTGACGAAAATAAGCACGTTTTGTAGTCCTACTTTCTTGTCGAGCGCTTCGAGCAGGTTTTCGATACTGCGGTCGAGACGCACGTAGGTGTCTTGTATTTCCATGGCACATTCCTGTACGGATTTATGTGCGTAGTTTCCTGCATAATAAGTGAGTGCCAATAAGTCAGTAATGTCATCCATGCCGATGGAGCTTTTGTTCAATGCCTCTTCGGCAAGTGCATTTACTTCATCATTCACAAAAGGGCTGGCGATGAAGCGTCTGTACTTATTGTTACGGTCGTCATCAAATTTATATTTGAAAAGTATATCCCGCCAATCTGGCAGAAAAGTGTACATGCCACGGGGGAATACCGGTTCCCATGTCATACCCGCAATACGGAAATCAATCGCCTGCCGGTCATTGTATTGGCTTGCCCACCACGGAAATTCTCCATAATAGGTCGTTCCGCTCCATTTTCCGGTGTTGGGATTGAGCCAGAAAGCACCGTTTCCGGCATGTCCGGCTGCGAAAAGCGCGGCATCGCAATCGGGGGCGATGGCATATACGAGTCCTTTGCCTTGGGTAGCTATTTTAAGCTCGTCGGCAATGGTGGAAGTCAGTAATTTGGTGGGTGCGGCCGTTTGGTCGGTGTAATATCCCATGAATGCTGTGTCGTCTGTGCTGTTGACAGGGCGAAGGGTAGAGGCGTCCATCCATCGTTGGGAGATGATTCCGTTCATGGAAGGCGTCGTGCCGCTGTAAATGGCTGCGATGGCAGAAGCGCGGTCTACGTTGCAGAAGGTATATTCGGCGTTATGGAACACTCTTCCCTCTTTCCAAAGACGTTTGAAGCCTTTCTCGCCGTAGAGTGACGAAAATGCTTCCAGATAGTCCGTACGCAGTTGGTCGATAGTCAGCCCTACCACTAATTTAGGGGCGGAAGGCAGTGACTGGGCTTGTAGCCCGGTGAAAGTCAGTACGGTGATGAGGGAAGTTAGTAGTCCTTTCATTATTTCTTTTTAGATGTCACAATCAGATTGCTTGCTGAACGTATCAGCAAAACGAGTGCCAAAGGTACAACAGCAAAGTCAAATCTTTGCGGAATTACAGGAAAAAGCACTATAAAAAGTGTTAAAACGACCAGATTCAAGGTCAAGTACCAGCATTTCTTCCCTTTTCGGACACAATATACGATGTAGGGAAGGAAAAGAAGTTGTCCCGGATGGAAAACCAATAACAGGAAATTGGAGCTGACTGCCGGGTGTTGGGAGAAGAGGGCGAGGAAGGCGAGGACGCATCCCACGATACCTGCCATGCCAAAAAGAACAAGGTCGATCCCCCATAATCCGGTTCTCCGGCGGATGCCATAGATCGTGGCGGCGGCTGTCAGTATAAATAAGAGTAACGAGCATTGGAGCGGAGTGGGCATCCAGCCGCTTTCATCCGCTTCGGGAGTGACGTCGATTATCAGTTCGTTGGTCTTGACAAGCGGACGGGAATAGGTATCTGTGAAAATCTGTGCGCCGTCGAAAGCATCCATCAGATAGAAGGGGGCAAACATCATTTGCCGTTGTGTGATGGGTTGGTCGGCTTCGCTTCCGATACAGAGGTCGATGCCGAAACGCGCCCACGGATGTCCTTTGCAATATTGATGTACGATGTCGCGGAAAGTGCGCGAACCATCCTGCGGTTCCGTCGGATAAACCACCTTTCCTGCAATGCTTTCTTCTATCTTGTCCCGGGGACGGGTGGCGCAATTGTCGTAAAAGAAATTATAACGGTACACCCGGTTTTCCGGGCGGTAATTTTCTTGTAATAACTGGATTAGTTTTGTTTTCTCTTCATCAGTCAGGTTTAGTGTTTGCTGCCACACGCTGCGTCCGTAGAATGCGTATTCAGCCGCAAAATGCTCATAATCCGTCACTCCCAGTTGGTAATCGGTTTCTCCGAGCGAGAAACGGAAGATGAAGTTAGGAGTGTTGAAACTGAATAATCCGTAATTGAACACAACGTCAATCCCTTGTGACGGGTTTTCATAGCGGATGGCAGTGTGTCCGAACAGGGAATATATTTCTTCTCCGGGAGCGCAAGTCAACAAACTCAAGCGGATGGAGTCGTTGCTGTTGGCAGGTGCTTGTCCGGCGGACGGAAGCAGCAGGAAGAAGGAGAGGATTGTATATAAGAAAAACCGTTTCATTAGCAGGATCGTTTTATTTTGGTGGCAAATATAGGAAGAATTGTTGGATTCGGGAAAACGGTGGTTCTGTTTTATCGGAATAGAGTCTCTATTTCATACAAACAGAGGCTCTATATGGCTTAAACAGAGGCTCTGTTTCCCTCAAATAGAGCCTCTATTTTGGGGCTAAAAAATCGAACAGCCAAACGAACACCCCATGAAGGTGGCTCAACTGCTTGTCTGTCATGCGTTTGCAACGCTCGGAAAAAAGTAGGCGAACCACCAACCGAACATATATAAATACTAAAATATAATAATCTATATAATATAGTTCGCTCAACACACTTTTTCTGTGTTTTGTGAATGAAAAAATGAAGATGATTCAGGAAATTTGCCTTTAGATGAGATAAAACGGAGCCTCTGTTTGGATGAAATAATGTTTCTGCTGGAACGGAAAATTGATTACAAAATAGTGAAACGCTTTGTGGAACGCTGTTTTTCTCTTGTAATCTATTGCTTATTAGTAGTTTATGATGTAATGAAAAAGGACTGCCGAACGCAAAGTGGAATACATAATAAACAATAAAAGATAATTGATCTATTTAAAAATAGATAGTTCGATTTTTTGTTTGGGGGGATTTCTAAAATGAAAAAAGAAGATAATTCCTCTTCTATGCTTCAACTTTTCTTTTTTTACTTTACCTTTGCGCCCGCTAAAGAACCAAAAGATTTGAATTTAATAATCGACATAGGAAATACAAAGGCAAAGATTGCTTTCTTCGACGGCGGAGAAATCGTGGATGTAGTAGCTGAATCCAATCAGTCTCTAGGTTGCTTGAAAGCTCTTTGTTCTCAATATCCGGTTGAACAGGGGATCGTGGCTACTGTCATTGATCTAAACGAAAAGGTATTAGCTGATTTGGCCGCTTTGCCGTTTCCTTTGCTCTGGCTCAATCATCAGACTCCGCTTCCGGTTGTCAACCTGTACGAAACTCCCGAAACATTGGGATATGATCGTATGGCTGCCGTAGTGGGTGCTAATGAGCAGTTTCCTCATCGGGATATATTGGTGATTGATGCGGGAACTTGCATTACTTACGAGTTTATCGACTCAAAAGGCCAGTATCATGGCGGTAATATTTCTCCCGGTATGCAGATGCGTTTCAAGGCACTGCATCAGTTTACAGGACGTTTGCCTCTGGTAGACACCAACGGGCGCAAACTCCCGATGGGACGGGACACCGAAACGGCTATACGTGCCGGAGTGATGAAAGGGATGGAATACGAAATTTCAGGTTATATTGAGTCTATGAAGCATAAATATCCTGAACTTTTGGTTTTTTTAACGGGCGGAGATGATTTTTCTTTTGATAGCAGCGTAAAAAGTATCATCTTTGCAGATAGATTTTTAGTGTTGAAAGGATTAAATAGAATTTTAAACTATAATAATGGTAGGATTTAAACACACACTTTGTGCGCTTTTGCTCACGATGGTTACCGGAATGGCAATCGCTCAAAATAATACAAACTCTCCTTATACACGATATGGCTATGGCGACTTGTCCGATCAGAGTTTCGGGAATAGCAAGGCGATGGGGGGAATTGCTTTTGGACTTCGGGATGGAGCACAGATCAATCCGCTGAATCCTGCTTCGTATACAGCCATTGACTCGTTGACGTTTATTTTTGAAGGAGGCGTTAGTCTGCAAAATATGAATATTAGTGGCGGTGGTGTGAAACTGAACGCTAAAAACTCTAGCTTTGACTATCTGGCTATGCAATTTCGTTTGCATCCGAGGGTAGCGATGAGTATCGGTCTGTTGCCGTTCTCTAATGTGGGATATTCTGTATCGGAAAGCAATGAGGCTACAGAAACTTCACCGTATAGCACGAAAAGCCTTACTGGTGAGGGAGGTTTACATCAACTGTATGTTGGTGCGGGTGTAAAAGTCTTGAAAAACCTGTCTGTTGGTGTGAATGCTTCTTATTTTTGGGGAGATATAACCCGCTCGTTGACGCAGCTTTATCCGAATACCGCTTCTGCTTATTCTTACATTAGGCAGAATGCTGTGTCAGTGTCGGATTATAAACTGGATTTTGGATTGCAATATACGCAAGAATTTAACAAAAAACATTCAGCGACTATCGGAGCAGTATATTCTCCGAAGCATAAACTGAATAATGATTATACAGTAACGACGCAAGCTAGCTCAACTGTCAGTCAGGATTGGGATGCTACGCTTGAAGTGCCTAATACTTTTGGCGTCGGCTTTACATATAACTATGACAAACGTTTGACTGTCGGTCTGGATTATAGTTTGCAGCAATGGTCAAAAACAAAGTTTGGCGTAAATACATCGGATGATGCTGTACGTGAAGATTTTGATGAAACATACACGTATTGCGACCGTCATAAAATATCAGTGGGTGCGGAATATATTCCCAATTTGATTGGACGTTCCTATTTATCCCACATCAAATATCGTTTGGGAGCTTATTATACGACTCCGTATTATAAGATTGGCGGTAAAGACGCAGCCCGCGAATATGGCGTAACAGCCGGTTTCGGTCTGCCTGTGCCTCGTTCCCGTTCCATCCTTAGTATCAGCGGGCAGTTTGTTCGTGTAAGTGGACAGGAATCGACCTTTGTAAACGAAAATATCTTCCGCGTTAGCATCGGATTGACGTTCAACGAACGTTGGTTCTTCAAACGCAGAGTAGAGTAATTGAAATGAATGTAAGAAGAGAAAGAATAGACGACTATAATAATAACAACTAAAATTTAGATACAATGAAAATTAAAACGCTTGTGGCTATGTTGTTCCTTTCGGCAGGGGCAACCACTGTGGTAGCACAGGATGCGACTAACTGTAACTCGAACAGTAGTATCTCGCATGAAGCTGTGCGTGCAGGTAACTTTAAAGATGCGTATACTCCTTGGAAAGCTGTGTTGGAAAACTGCCCGACGCTTCGTTTCTATACTTTTACTGACGGATATAAAATTCTGAAAGGCCTGATGGGACAAATCAAGGATAGGAATAATCCGGAATATCAGAAATATTTTGATGAATTGATGAATACGCATGATTTGCGTATCAAATACACAGATGAGTTCTTGGCTAAAGGTACAAAAGTGTCTTCTGCTGATGAAGCTCTGGGTATCAAAGCAGTAGATTACATCGCTTTCGCTCCGAAAATTGATGTTAATCAGGCTTATCAATGGTTGAGCCAGTCGGTAAATGCAGTAAAAGCTGAATCTGCTGCCGCTACTATCTTCTATTTCTTGCAAATGTCTTTGGATAAACTGAAAACAGATCCTAACCATAAGGAACAATTCATTCAGGATTATCTGGCTGCTTCTGAATATGCTGATGCTGCTATTGCTGCTGAAACGAACGAAGCAAAGAAGAAAAACTTGCAAGGTATCAAAGATAATCTGGTTGCTTTGTTTGTAAACAGCGGAACGGCTGATTGCGAATCACTGCAAAACATCTATGGACCGAAAGTAGAAGCTAACCAAACAGATCTGGCTTACTTGAAGAAAGTAATCGACATCATGAAAATGATGAGATGTACTGAAAGCGAAGCTTATCAACAGGCTGCTTTCTATGTGTACAAAATAGAACCTAGTGCAGATGCCGCTACCGGATGTGCTTACCAAGCATTTAAGAAAGGTGACATCGACGGTGCTGTCAAATTCTTCGACGAAGCCATTGGATTGGAAACTGACAACGTGAAGAAAGCTGAAAAAGCATACGCTGCCGGAGCTGTATTGGCTTCTGCTAAAAAACTGTCTCAAGCAAGAGCATATTGCCAGAAAGCTATCGGGTTCAACGAAAACTATGGTGCTCCATATATCCTGATTGCCAATCTGTATGCAATGAGTCCTAACTGGAGCGACGAGTCAGCTTTGAACAAGTGTACTTACTTTGCAGTAATCGACAAACTGCAACGTGCAAAACAAGTAGATCCGAGCGTAGCTGAAGAAGCTAACAGCTTGATCGGTAGATATTCTGGTCATACTCCACAAGCTAAAGACCTGTTTATGTTAGGTTACAAGCAAGGCGACCGCATCACTATCGGCGGTTGGATAGGAGAGACTACAACGATTAGATAACCGTATGTTGCGAAAACGAAGAAACCGTTTGTTGCATAAAAGCATGAGCATAACAATCACCTTCGGGGTGGTTGTTATGCTTCTTTTATTATCTTCCTGTGGCGGAAAACAGAAAGCTATGGGAGAGGCTATCACAGAACGTGATTCTCTTCCGGTGATGACCACATTGGGAGTTACTACCCTTATTTCCGATTCCGGAGTGACACGTTATAGAGTGAACACGGAAGAGTGGATGATGTACGACCGTAAAAAGCCTTC
Source organism: Bacteroides sp. D22 (assembly GCF_000163675.1). Lineage (NCBI taxonomy): Bacteria > Pseudomonadati > Bacteroidota > Bacteroidia > Bacteroidales > Bacteroidaceae > Bacteroides > Bacteroides sp. D22. Next base: position 148,030 of record NZ_GG774803.1, read on the forward strand.
GTATTGGGCGTTTGAAAAAGGTGTGTATATGGAGCAGTTCGACTCTATCTTTAATGTAGAAGCCAGTATTAAAGCAGATACTGCCTATTATTATGACAAAGAAAGGCTTTGGAAGTTGATAGGGAATGTGGATATACAGAACCGCAAAGGAGAGCGTTTTAATACCGAACTGCTCTACTGGAATGAGGCCACTCAAAAAGTGTATTCCGACAAGTTTATACGTATTCAGCAACCGGACAGAATTATCACAGGACACGGCTTCGACTCGAACCAGCAAATGACTATATATACCATTCGTAATATTGAAGGTATTTTCTATGTGGACGAGGAAGCGAGTAGCGGTCCGCCCCAACCGGAAACAAAAGCACTGCCGGATTCAGTGAATAAAGATACTGCGAAATAGGCGAAGTCATATCATTGTACCGTACCTCATAAATCGTCTGATCGTAAATCAAAACTTATGAATATTTATATCTCTCTAATTATCACCATGGTCTTTTCCGCTTTCTTTTCAGGAGTGGAGATTGCCTTTGTGTCGGTAGACAAACTGCGTTTTGAGATGGAACGCAAGGGGGGAATTACGTCCCGCATCCTTTCTATCTTCTTCAAGAACCCGAATGAATTTATCTCTACCATGTTGGTGGGGAATAATATCGCACTGGTTATCTATGGTATCCTGATGGCACAGATTATCGGCGACAATCTGCTGGCGGGATTCATTGACAATCATTTCCTGATGGTGTTGGCGCAGACCGTTATTTCTACCCTGATTATCCTGGTGACCGGAGAGTTTTTGCCGAAAACAATCTTCAAAATCAATCCCAATCTGGTCTTGAATGTTTTTGCCATTCCGCTTATTGTTTGTTATGTGGTTCTCTATCCCATCTCCAAATTAGCCTCCGGCTTGTCTTGTATCTTCCTTCGCCTCTTTGGAATGAAGGTTAATAAGGATGCGTCCGACAGAGCTTTTGGAAAAGTCGACCTGGACTATTTCGTACAAAGCAGCATTGATAATGCCGAAAATGAAGAAGAGCTGGACACGGAAGTGAAAATCTTCCAGAACGCCCTCGACTTCTCGAACATAAAAATCCGCGACTGCATCGTTCCCCGTACCGAAGTGGTGGCTGTTGATCTGACTACCTCGCTGGACGAGCTGAAAAGCCGCTTCATAGAATCCGGAATCTCCAAGATAATCGTGTATGACGGGAATATCGATAACGTAGTCGGCTATATCCATTCGTCGGAAATGTTCCGTGCCCCGAAAAACTGGCATGAGAATGTGAAACAAGTGCCGATTGTGCCCGAAACCATGTCCGCCCATAAACTGATGAAACTCTTCATGCAGCAAAAGAAAACGATTGCCGTAGTGGTGGATGAATTTGGCGGTACGTCCGGCATCGTGTCTCTGGAAGACCTCGTTGAAGAAATCTTTGGAGATATAGAAGACGAACACGATAACACTTCCTATATCAGCAAGCAGATCGACGAACGCGAGTATGTGTTGTCCGCCCGCCTGGAGATAGAAAAAGTCAATGAGACGTACGGACTCGACTTGCCCGAGTCGGATGATTATCTGACAGTAGGAGGGTTGATCCTGAACCAATATCAGAGTTTCCCGAAGTTGCATGAAGTGGTCCGGGTAGGACGTTATCAATTCAAGATAATTAAGGTCACAGCGACAAAAATAGAACTCGTGCGATTAAAAGTCTTGGAATAATGACGATAATCAAGAAATTTTTAGCCAATAAATAGATGCATATTAGCATTTTTTGTATCTTCGTGCGCTAAAACGACAAAAGAAAGAAATAATAATAAACATAAATCGTATTAATCAAAATGGCAACGTTACAAAACATTAGGTCGAAAGGACCTCTATTGGTGATTGTTATCGGCTTGGCGCTGTTTGCTTTCATTGCGGGTGACGCATGGAAGGTGATGCAGCCGCATCAGGCACATGACGTAGGTGAGGTGAACGGAGACGCTCTTTCCGCTCAAGAGTATCAGAATTTGGTAGAAGAATATACCGAAGTGGTGAAACTCATGCGTGGGGTGACCGCCTTGAATGACGAACAAACCAATCAGGTGCGCGATGAAGTATGGCGTTCCTACGTAAACAATAAACTGATCGAAAAAGAAGCAAAAGCATTGGGACTGACTGTTTCTGCTGCTGAAATCCAGGACATCCTGAAAGCAGGCGTTCATCCTTTGTTGAGACAAACTCCTTTCCAGAATCCGCAAACAGGAAACTTTGACAAGGATATGTTGAACAAGTTCCTCGTGGAATATGCCAAGATGAGCGAATCACAAATGCCGGCACAGTATGCTGAACAATACAATAACATGTATAAATACTGGTCTTTCATTCAGAAAACACTGATCGAGAGCCGTCTGGCAGAAAAGTATCAGGCATTGGTATCTAAAGCTCTTCTTTCCAATCCGGTGGAAGCACAGGACGCTTTCGATGCAAGAGTGAACCAGTACAACGTGTTGATGGCTGGTATTCCTTACTCTTCTGTAGTGGACTCTACAATCGTAGTGAAAGAATCGGAACTGAAAGACTTGTATAACAAGAAAAAAGAACAATTCAAGCAATATCAGGAAACTCGTGACATCAAGTACATTGATGTACAAGTGACTGCAAGTGCTGAAGACAGAGCTGCTATCCAGAAAGAAGTGGACGAAGCTACTGAACAGTTGGCTACTACTACGGAAGATTATACTTCTTTCATCCGCTCGACTGGCTCGGAAGCTCCTTATGTAGACTTGTTCTATAACAAAACAGCTTTCCCGTCAGATGTAGTTGCCCGTTTGGACTCTGCTTCGGTAGGTACTATTTATGGTCCTTACTATAACGGTGCCGACAATACAATCAACTCTTTCAAAATTGTAGCTAAAGCTGCTGCTGCCGACTCTGTTGAATTCCGTCAGATTCAGGTATACGCAGAAGATGCTGTGAAGACAAAGACATTGGCTGACAGTATCTACAACGCGATCAAAGGTGGTGCTAACTTTGCTGATCTGGCAAAGAAATATGGTCAGACTGGTGATGCAAACTGGCTAACTTCTGCACAGTACGAAGGTGCACAGATAGACGGTGATAACCTGAAATTCATCTCTGCTATCAACAATACAGGTGTAAACGAACTGGTGAACTTGCCGATGGGACAAGCAAACGTAATTCTTCAGGTAACGAACAAGAAATCTGTAAAAGACAAATATAAAGTAGCTGTTATCAAACGTGAAGTAGAGTTCAGCAAAGAAACTTACAACCGCGCTTATAATGATTTCAGCCAGTTTATCGCAGCTAATCCGAGTGTAGAAAAGATGGTAGCTAACGCTGAAGAAGCCGGTTACAGATTGCTCGACAGAATGGATTTGAGTAGCTCTGAACACAATATCGGTGGTGTAAGAGGTACAAAAGAAGCGTTGAGATGGGCGTTTGATAAAGCAAAACCGGGTGATGTTTCCGGCTTGTACGAATGTGGCGAAAGCGATCACATGATGGTAGTAGGTCTGGTAGGCATTAAGCCGGAAGGATATCGTCCGTTGAAAGCAGTACAGGATCAGTTGAGAGCTGAAATCGTAAAAGATAAGAAAGCTGAAAAGATTATGGCTGACATGAAAGCTGCCAATGCAACTTCATTCAACCAGTACAAAGAGATGACTAATGCAGTCAGCGACTCTTTGAAGATGGTTACTTTTGCAGCTCCTGCATACGTATCAGCATTGCGCAGCAGCGAACCGCTGGTAGGTGCTTATGCTTCTGCAGCTGAAGTAAATCAGTTGAGCGCTCCTATCAAAGGTAATGCCGGAGTATTTGTATTGCAGGTATACGGCAAGGACAAACTGAACGAAACATTCGACGCAAAAGCAGAAGAAGCTACGCTGACTAACATGCACGCACGTTTTGCCAGCCGTCTGATGAATGATTTGTATCTGAAAGCAAACGTAAAAGATACACGCTTCTTGTTCTTCTAAACAAGTAGCAAGTAATAGATATTAGGCACGGATTACACGGATTTACGCGGTTTAAACTTTTGAGGGAACCGCGAACCCTGTGTAATCCGTGCCTTTTTTGTGCTCGTTTTTTTTGTTTATGGCCTTTGTTATCTGATTAAATTTCCATATCTTGCCAATCTTTATCAATTGGCTTTGCGAAATACTTCATTAACTAATACGAATCTATATTATGACTAAACAACTAGCCCAGTATTCAGTTCCCGCTGAAAATTCACGTGTTATCCGTGTATTCCTTTCGTCAACGTTCAGAGACATGGAGATGGAACGTTCTGCATTAGTCAAACTCTTTAAGGGTTTGCAAGTGAAGGCTGCCAGCCGTGGTGCCACCATTTCATTGGTTGATTTGCGTTGGGGGATCACAGAAGAAGATGCGAAAAGCGGCAAGGTTGTTGAAATATGCCTGAAAGAGATCGTTAACTCCCGGCCTTTCTTCATTGGTATGGTAGGCGACCGCTATGGATGGTGTCCCAGTTATGAAGATTTATCTCAAACTCTCAATGACAGCTTGGAATATCGTTGGATAGAAGATGACTTGAATCACCATTTGAGTGTGACGGAAATTGAAATGCAGTTTGGTGTACTGCGCAATCCCAATCCGTTACATGCCTATTTTTATATAAAACAGTCGGCAGATGATGAACTGTCTTGCCCTGAAGAGGAGTCTCTTAAATTGAAACGTCTGAAAGAGAGTATTTTGCAACAGGATCGTTATCCTGTGCAAGAGTATGATTCGCCCGATCAGTTGTGTAACCTTGTGGAAGCTGCTTTCACGGAATTGCTTGAACGGGAGTTTCCGGATGTACTGACCGTTGAAGATAATCAAGCATTGCAAGAACAGCTGACGCGCAATGAACTCTTATTCAATTATCACCCAATACCTGAAGCAGATCAGGCGTTTGCCGATTTTTTGGCGGCGGATGAACAACGGTGTCTGGTGATAACGGGCGGTTGCGGTCTTGGCAAGAGCGCTTTGTTGGCCCATTGGAGCGATTTGGTGAACAATGATATGCCGATGATTCCTATCTATCATCGCTTGGATAGTACTACATTGTCTTCTTATCCGGAAACGTTGGCGAGAATGTTAGCTTCCAAATGCCAGAACGCACTCAAGCATCAATCTTTGGGTGAAGAAAATTTGTTCGCGGCGGAAGTTTCAAAAGAACTGGACTCGGCCCAAAGTACTGCCAAATCCATCATGGACGCCGTGAAAAACTCGGTTTTGATGGGAGATGCTGGCTTGAACACTTTTTCAGGGAACACACTTCGAAACCTCAAGGAGATTGAAGAGGATTTGAATTCTATCCAAAAGTTCAGCCAGTTGTGGAGCGCGCTGGGTGCATCAAGATATCCTATCATTCTGTTGATTGATGACATCAGTTATCTGAATCCGACTGAAGCATCCCTGTTTTCTTTATTTGCATCTATTCCCCCGAATGTGAAAGTCGTGTTGAGCTTTTCGGCGTCATCCACTGCTTACCTGCCCTTTGTTCAGAATGGCTACGCTCATTTCCAGTTGAATGGCTTTTCACAGGCGGATGCCAAGTCGTTCTCAAAGCAATATTTGTCTACTTACTCCAAGGCTTTGTCTGCACAGCAGGAAGATATTCTTGCTTCGTGGGTGCTGGCTAAACAACCGCGCTGTTTAAGTGTATTGCTCAACGAGCTGGTTTCGTTCGGTCAGTACGATGCTCTCAATGAATATATGCGTGGATATTGCCGGCTCAATGAGGTTGGGCAATTCTATGACAGTGTGCTACGGCGTTTGTCGGCTGATTATGGTTCCGAAGAGATTGGAAGAACGCTTCTGATGCTTTCACTTACTTTAGAAGGATTTACCGAAGATGAAGTGAAGAGCATGGCAGACATTAATCAGATACTTTGGTCGCAGTTGAGAGTGGAAATGAGCAGCTGGCTCACCAACAAAGGAGGACGATATTGCATTGGTGACACACAAATGGTAGAGGCAATCGAACGCTATTTCGCTCAAGATGACGAATGTATAGATGATAGTCGCCATGAAATTATTTCCGCTTTGCTGGATGAGGAAGAGATTCTTTCCCATCCGTTGACTTTTGCCGATTATAACTATCGCATGAAACAGTTCTGCTACCATGATTCGTATCGCTATAAAGTGGAGATTACCTATCAATGCTATAAGATGCAAGAGTGGGATATATTGAAGGATTGGATTTGTGATGTGGAGATTTTCGAGATTCTGTATCGCACGAATCGTTCTCTGTTGGAAGATAGCTGGAAGGCGATCATGAACGACAATCCTGAAGTTACGCCTGAAGTCTATGCCGAATTGGACTTTGATGAGATCGATTCTTTTTTAATTCCTGTCATTGCTAATGATATGGCTACTTTCTTGAGCAGTTCTTTCCATCTGACGAAGGCGGCAGCTGCTGTGAGTGAGAAGAGTATGGAAGGTGCTGCCATGCCACTCATTGCCAAGTCGGTATTGAAGATGAATGAGGGATGCCGCTATGCCCGTAATGAAGAATACGAAACGGCATGCGACTGTTTCTTGAAAGCATTGGTGATGCAGGAAAACATTGTACCGACTCCGGAACTGGAGATTGCCAACACCTGCCGAAATCTAGCTCTGGCATATTACTACAATGAGCAATACAATGAAGCAGTGACCTATTTGAATAGGGCGCTTGATTATCATGCGGCTTCTGCTGATGAGAAGAGTCAGGCAGAAGTCATTGAACTTTCCGAATATCTGGCTTATTGTGATTACTATAAGGATGAGGAAGAGAGGGCTGCCGAGAAATTCCGGAAAGTAGCTGAAATGCACGAGTCGTTGAATGGCAGACTGTCCAGTGGAGTGGCTAAATGTTTGCGTATGCAGGGTAAATGTCTTTATTATATCAAACGATACGATGAAGCATGGATGCTGATGAATCAGGCGTTGGACATTGCTATACAGATAGATAGCAAAAAACAGATCGTCGCTTGTCATAAACAGTTGTATTATCTGTGCAGGGAATTCAAACGGATGATGAATGAACGTGGCGATGAGCAGGCGTCTACTTTATTCTTCCGTGAGTCTCTTCTGCATGAAATGTATTTCAGCGAAAAACCGCGTCTGGCGGAATTGACTGTCCGCTACGAGGCATTGAGATGTGATATTATGCAGCAGTATTACATGAATAAAGACTATGATAACGTGATTCGTATTGCAACGTCTTTGGATTTTCACGATGATACTGACCCTAATGCTTCCTGTCTGGTATATTATTACAAAGCACAGGCTTATGTGAAGTTGGAGAATTATCCAATGGCGAAAGAGGCTTTCTTCAGAGAGCTTGAACTGCGAAAGAAATATCTGGGATGGGAGGAAGAAGATACGATTCTGGCTTGTCAGAACCTAGGGGTTTTGCACAGCTTTTGTAATGAACGGGAAGAGGCGCTGGCTTGTTTCCGTGAGGCGTACGGTTATGAAGTGAAAAAGAATGGCGAGGATTCTGAAATGGCGCAAAAGCTACTTCAATATATCAGCGTGGTTGAATCATAACGGAGGCATACTTCCCTTTTTTGTTAACTTTTACATTCCTGCTATACGGAAATCGACTTTATTTCCTTACATTTGCAGATATAAACTATCAACAGAAAGAAGAATGTCTAAATATCCCCTTTTAGGAATGACTCTTGTAGAGCTTCAATCATTGACAAAAAGACTGGGTATGCCCGGCTTTGCTGCCAAGCAGATTGCATCCTGGCTTTACGAAAAGAAGGTAGCCTCGATTGATGATATGACTAATTTGTCATTGAAACACCGGGAGTTGCTCAAGCAGAACTATGAGGTGGGAGCGGAAGCTCCGGTAGATGAAATGCGCTCTGTAGATGGTACGGTGAAGTATCTTTATAAAGTGGGTGAGAACCATTTTGTAGAGTCGGTTTATATACCGGATGATGACCGGGCAACGTTGTGCGTGTCGTCACAAGTAGGTTGCAAGATGAACTGTAAGTTCTGTATGACCGGCAAACAGGGGTATACGGCTAACCTGACCGCCAGCCAGATCATAAACCAGATTCATTCGCTACCGGAACGGGACAAACTGACTAATGTCGTAATGATGGGAATGGGCGAGCCGCTCGATAACCTGGATGAGGTATTGAAAGCATTGGAACTACTGACCGCTACCTACGGTTACGCATGGAGTCCGAAGCGTATCACGCTTTCTACTGTCGGGCTACGGAAAGGATTGCAGCGTTTTATCGAAGAAAATGACTGCCACCTTGCCATCAGCCTTCACTCTCCGCTGACCGTTCAGCGTGCTGAATTAATGCCGGCGGAAAAGGCGTTTTCAATCACCGAAATGGTGGAACTGTTAAAAAACTATGATTTTAGTAAACAACGTCGACTTTCGTTTGAATATATTGTTTTTAAAGGGCTCAATGATTCGCAGGTTTATGCCAAAGAGTTGCTGAAACTTCTTCGCGGGCTGGATTGCAGGGTGAATCTGATTCGTTTTCATGCCATACCGGGGGTAGACCTCGAGGGGGCGGACATGGATACGATGACCCGTTTTCGTGATTATCTGACATCACACGGACTTTTCACCACTATCCGTTCATCTAGGGGCGAAGATATTTTTGCCGCTTGCGGTATGCTGTCGACAGCGAAACAGGAGAAAAATAATGAAAGTTAATATATAAAACCGAACATCATGAAAAAGTACTCTTTTATTTTATGCATCGCTTTGGTAGCCTTTGTCGTTGCATCTTGTGGTCTGAAAGGAAATCACACCTCTAGTGGTCGTGCTTACGAGCTTTTGGTTGTAGTAGATCACGGTGTTTGGGATCGTGCTGCCGGAAGGGCTTTACATGATGCGCTCGATGCTGATATGCCCGGTTTGCCGCAGTCGGAACCTTCTTTCCGGATTATGTATACTTCGCCGAAAGATTATGATTCTACGCTGAAGTTGATACGTAACATTATTATTGTAGATATACAGGATATATATACGAAAGCCTCGTTCAAATATGCGAAGGACGTGTATGCCAATCCGCAGATGATATTGACTATCCAGGCTCCGAACGAAGAAGAGTTCGAGAAGTTTGTGGAAGAGAACAAAAAGACGATTGTCGACTTCTTTACCCGTGCGGAAATGAACCGTCAGATTACGTTCCTGGAAGGGAAACACAGTAACTTCATTTCGCAGAAAGTGGACAGTTTGTTCGGATGCGACATCTGGGTGGATGCCGAACTGGCTAATTCAAAGACCGGGGATGATTTCTTCTGGGCTTCTACCAACACAGGTACTGCCGACCGTAACTTTGTGATGTACTCTTATCCGTACACTGACAAGGATACGTTTACCAAAGAATATTTTGTGCACAAACGTGACTCTGTGATGAAAGCCAATATCCCCGGATTCAAGGAAGGAGTTTATATGTCGACCGATAGTTTACTGACCGATGTCCGTCCGATCAATGTACAGAACAGCTACACAATGGAAGCACGTGGTCTGTGGCGTATGAAGGGCGACTTTATGGGTGGTCCGTATGTATCTCATACTCGTCTGGACGAGAAGAACCAACGAATTATTACTGCAGAAATATTTGTTTATTCACCTGATAAAATGAAACGCAACCTAGTACGCCAGATGGAAGCATCTCTGTATACACTGAAACTTCCGAATGAAGTTCAGCAGAAGCAGATTCCATTGGGAGAAGCATCTAAGGAAGCGGAACAAACTAATAAATAAAAACATGGAAGATAACAAGATAAGGATAGGTATCACCCAAGGAGATATTAACGGGGTGGGCTATGAGGTGATTCTTAAGACATTTTCCGACCCTACGATGTTGGAACTATGTACTCCGATCATTTATGGCTCACCGAAAGTAGCGGCTTATCATCGCAAAGCACTGGATATACAGGCCAATTTCAGCATTGTCAACTCTGCTACCGAAGCGGGGTACAACCGTTTGAGCGTGGTGAACTGTACGGATGATGAGGTGAAAGTGGAATTTTCCAAACCCGACCCCGAAGCCGGTAAAGCTGCGCTGGGGGCTTTGGAACGTGCCATCGAAGAATATCGCGAAGGGTTGATAGACGTTATCGTAACAGCTCCGATCAACAAACATACGATTCAGTCGGAAGAGTTCTCCTTCCCCGGACATACGGAATATATCGAAGAACGTCTGGGCAATGGTGATAAGTCATTGATGATTTTGATGAAGAATGACTTCCGGGTGGCTTTGGTGACGACACATATCCCTGTTAGAGAGATTGCGACTACGATTACCAAAGAATTGATTCAGGAGAAACTGATGATATTCCATCGTTGTCTGAAACAGGATTTCGGTATCGGCGCTCCGCGTATTGCAGTGCTCTCTCTCAATCCTCATGCCGGAGACGGTGGTTTGTTGGGAATGGAAGAGCAGGAAGTGATTATCCCTGCCATGAAAGAAATGGAAGAGAAAGGAATCCTTTGCTACGGTCCTTATGCGGCCGACGGCTTTATGGGTTCGGGCAATTATACTCATTTTGACGGTATCCTGGCGATGTATCACGATCAAGGGCTGGCTCCGTTCAAGGCCTTGGCTATGGAAGACGGGGTGAACTATACGGCAGGACTGCCGGTAGTACGTACTTCTCCGGCTCATGGAACGGCATACGATATTGCAGGCAAGGGAGTGGCTTGTGAAGATTCTTTCCGTCAGGCAATCTATGTTGCCATCGACGTGTTCCGTAATCGTCAGCGGGAAAAAGTGGCTCGTGCCAATCCGTTGCGTAAACAGTATTACGAGAAACGTGACGATAGTGATAAACTGAAGCTGGATACAGTAGACGAAGATTAAAAACGAGTGATGACGAAAGCAGAGATACAACAAGTGAAACAGCGTTTCGGTATTATTGGAAATACTGAAGCATTGTCGCGCGCCATAGATGTTGCCATTCAGGTAGCTCCTACCGATTTGTCTGTGCTGATTACCGGAGAAAGTGGAGTCGGAAAAGAAAGTTTTCCGCAGATTATTCATCAATATAGCCGGAGGAAGCACGGACAGTATATTGCTGTCAACTGTGGCGCTATTCCGGAAGGTACGATTGATTCCGAACTGTTCGGACATGAGAAAGGTGCGTTTACCGGTGCGATTGGCGAACGGAAAGGGTACTTTGGCGAAGCTGACGGTGGTACTATTTTTCTTGATGAAGTAGGGGAGTTGCCGATGTCTACCCAGGCACGTTTGCTCCGTGTACTGGAGAGTGGCGAGTTTATGAAAGTAGGTTCGTCCAAAGTACAAAAAACGGATGTGCGTGTGGTGGCAGCTACCAACGTCAATCTTACACAAGCGATTGCAGAAGGACGTTTCCGTGAAGATTTATATTACCGGTTGAATACGGTGCCTATCCAGATACCGCCTTTGCGTGAACGTGGTGACGATGTACTTTTGTTGTTTCGTAAGTTTTCCGCAGACTTTGCAGAGAAATACCGGATGCCCGCTATTCAGTTGACGGAGGATGCGAAGAAAGAGTTGTTGGCTTACCCGTGGCCCGGAAACGTGCGTCAGTTGAAGAACATCACCGAGCAAATATCTATCATTGAAACCAATAGGGAGATCTCTGCTGCTATCTTGCAGAATTATCTTCCTGCACAAAATACGCAACGTCTTCCCGCGTTGATGGGAACGCGTGAGAGTAAAGGCTTTGAGAGCGAACGGGAGATTCTTTATTCTGTTCTGTTCGATATGCGCCAGGAAGTGGCGGAGCTGAAGAAGATGGTGCACAACCTGATGGCGGAACGTGCCGGACAGGTGGGGCAGGTAGGACAAATGGGAACGGTGGTTACTACTCCGGTAGTGACGGCGCATCAACCTTCGGTACCTGCTATCATTCACACCATGCAGCCTACGGTTTGCAAGGATGATGATGACATACAAGACACGGAAGAATATGTAGAAGAATCCCCTTTGTCACTGGACGAAGTGGAGAAAGAAATGATACGCAAAGCACTTGAGAGGCATCATGGAAAGCGGAAGAGTGCGGCCAAGGACTTGAATATTTCCGAGCGTACACTTTATAGAAAAATAAAAGAATATGAATTGGATTAAGAAAATAATACGCCCTTTGTTACTGTTCGGCTTGCCGTTGGTAGTCATTGCGTGCACTGTTTCCTATAAGTTTAACGGATCGTCTATCAATTATGATAAGGTAAAGACCATTTCGATAGCCGACTTCCCGATCAAGTCGGAGTATGTATATGCTCCGTTGGCAACCAAATTCAATGAGGACCTGAAAGATATCTTCATCCGGCAGACCCGTCTGCAACTGCTCAAGCCGAATCAGAATGCGGACTTGCAGATTGACGGAGAAATCACAGGGTACAATCAGTACAATCAGGCAGTATCTGCCGACGGTTATTCTTCGGAGACGAAGTTGACTATCACCGTCAATGTACGTTTTGTCAACAACACCAATCATGCCGAAGACTTTGAACAACAGTTTTCTGCGTTCCGTACCTACGACTCTACCCAGTTGTTGACTGCTGTACAGGACGGATTGATTGCTGAAATGTCTAAAGAGATCACCGACCAAATTTTTAATGCAACTGTAGCAAACTGGTAATATAAATGACTTCTGTTAACTTTCAACAATGGATTCAGCATCCCGAGACGCTGAATAGGGATACTTTGTACGAACTGCGCAATCTTCTTGCGAGGTATCCGTATTTTCAGTCACTTCGTCTGCTGTATCTGAAGAATCTGTATATTCTCCATGATATTAGTTTTGGTGGAGAACTGCGGAAAGCAGTTCTTTACATTGCAGACAGACGGCAGTTGTTCCGGTTGATTGAAGGTGACCGCTATGATGTGCAAGCACGGAAAAAGGGAGTACCTCTCACGGAGGTGCTGAAAGACGAACCGTCCGTAGACCGCACATTAGCATTGATCGACGCTTTCTTGTCCACAGTACCCGAAGAGGTGACTGCCCGGACCAGCTTCGACTATTCGATGGATTACACCTCTTATCTTTTGGAGGAGACTCCGGCCACGGAACAGCCGGCCGAAGAAACACCCAAACTCAAAGGCTACGAACTGATTGACGACTTTATAGAAAAGAGCGAGAGCGACTCTCCCCTCTGCAAGAAACCTTTAAGAGAAGAAATGCCATCTTCGCCAACCTCTTCGGACGAACTTACCGAAGAAGAAACGATGAAGGAAGAAGAGGAAGATGACAGCTGTTTTACGGAAACTTTGGCAAAAATCTATGTTAAACAGCAACGATATTCAAAAGCTCTTGAAATAATTAAAAAATTAAGCTTGAAATATCCAAAAAAAAATGCTTACTTTGCAGACCAAATCAGATTTTTGGAGAAATTGATTATTAACGCTAATTCAAAATAACTAAAAATGTACTTATTATTCGTTATCTTAATGGTTATTGCAGCCTTGTTGATGTGTTTCATCGTGCTGATTCAGAACTCAAAAGGAGGCGGACTTGCTTCTGGTTTCTCTTCATCTAACGCCATCATGGGCGTGCGCAAGACTACAGATTTTCTGGAAAAAGCAACATGGGGCTTAGCTATCTTCATGGTGGTAATGAGCATTGCTACTGCTTATGTAGTTCCTCGCTCTGCTGTTGCTAAAGACGCAGTGTTGGAACAGGCACAGAAAGAACAACAGACTAACCCGTATAACTTACCCGCAGGTACGGCTGCGCCGCAAACTGAAGCTCCTGCTACCAATGCACCTGCTACAGAAACTCCGGCACCGGCTACTGAAACTCCTGCTCCTGCAGCAGAGTAATTCACTCCGTTGTCAGGTAAGACTTTGGGGTAAAACCATTAATGGGAAGGTGCAGACGGATGCTGCATTTCTTTGATATTTAAGTGCGGATTACGCAGATTACACGGATTTTCAATCTTCCGCGTGGTCAGTGTAATCCGCACTTAACTTTTTCTTGTAAAAACAATCTCTTTTTGATAGAAACAAACGAGATTTAACTACCTTTGTTGGTCGTATGAAGATTATTAACTACTATTTTTTAATATAACAATGACAGAACATTTGAAACAGAAATTGAATGACTCCGCCGTACTCCGATGGAGTGTTCTAGCATTGGTCGCATTTACTATGCTATGCGGCTATTTCCTCACTGACGTAATGTCTCCTCTAAAACCCATGCTTGAGAAAGAACTACTATGGGACAGTCTTGATTATGGTTTCTTCACAAGCGCTTACGGGTGGTTTAATGTATTCCTATTGATGCTGATCTTCGGTGGTATCATTTTGGATAAGATGGGAGTTCGTTTCACCGGAATGGGGGCTTGCTTATTGATGGTGTTTGGTTGTGGATTGAAATACTATGCGATTTCTACTACTTTTCCGGAAGGTGCCATGCTCTTCGGATTCAAAACACAGGTAACCCTGGCTGCATTGGGGTATGCTATCTTCGGTGTAGGTGTGGAAATTGCCGGTATCACAGTTTCCAAAATTATCGTGAAATGGTTCAAGGGTAAGGAAATGGCATTGGCTATGGGACTTGAAATGGCTACGGCACGTATCGGAACAACTCTGGCAATGGTGCTCACGGTTCCTTTGGCCGACTTTTTCGGATCTACGGATGAGAGTGGCACATTCCATACCAATATTCCTGCTCCGATTTTGTTTTGTCTGATTATGTTGTGCGTGGGTACGATTGCTTTCTTCCTTTATACTTTCTATGATAAGAAGTTGGATGCTTCTTTGGATGCAGAGGGATTGGAACCGGAAGAGCCGTTCCGTATGAAAGATATTGTGTATATCATTACGAATAAGGGATTCTGGTTGATTGCATTACTATGTGTATTGTTCTACTCGGCTGTATTCCCCTTTATCAAGTATGCTGCCGACTTGATGGTGCAGAAGTATAATGTAGATCCGAAGTTGGCGGGAACGATTCCCGGATTGTTGCCGATTGGTGCGATTATCCTGACTCCGTTGTTCGGCTCGCTTTATGACCGTATTGGTAAGGGAGCCACATTGATGATAATCGGATCAGTGATGCTTATTTTTGTGCATACGATGTTTGCTCTGCCTATACTGAATATATGGTGGTTTGCTACTATCATCATGATTATATTGGGATTTGCCTTCTCGTTGGTGCCTTCAGCTATGTGGCCGTCTGTTCCGAAGATTATTCCGGAAAAACAGTTGGGTACCGCATATGCATTGATTTTCTGGGTACAGAACTGGGGATTGATGGGTGTTCCTTTGTTGATCGGATGGGTGTTGAATACTTATTGCAAAGGTCCGGTAGTAGACGGTGCACAGACTTATGATTACACGTTGCCGATGGCTATTTTTGCTCTCTTTGGTGTGCTTGCTCTGATTGTGGCTTTGATGTTGAAGGCAGAGAACAAGAAGAAGGGATACGGTTTGGAAGAGGCGAATATCCAAAAGTAACTAGGAAATTCAATACCTAAAGTAACAAAGGAATTTTGTATCAAGGTGTAAACAGAAGAGTATCAGTATGAATACTCTGAAATAAAAAATAAGAAGTATGGCTGCCAAAGAGAAAATCAACCTGTTAGAGGTCATTCCCTGTCGCAGTGAACATATTACAGCAGAAAGGGAAGGGGAGACAATTGTGCTCTCCTTTCCCCGTTTTAAATATCCGTGGATGCAACGCTTCCTTGTGCCAAAAGGAATGTCGAAAGAACTTCATGTGAAATTGGAAGAACACGGTACAGCTGTATGGGAACTGATAGATGGAAAACGCAATGTTCGTGAGATTATAGAAAAACTCGCAGACCACTTTCAAAATGAAGAGGGCTACGAGTTGCGTGTATCGGCTTATCTTTCTCAAATGCAGAAAGATGGATTTATAAAACTGGTGATACCAGTCGTATAAATAGGAACTTATTATTATTTATTTGATAAATACAGCCCAAAGTATGACGGCAATTGCTATCAGGACTCCCATGATAATAAGCGTTCCCCAAACAAAATAATTGCTGTCTTTCTCTTTCTTTTTCTCCGAGTCGTGGATGATACGTTCCATTTCTTCAGGAGTGGTGTTAGGTAGTGGATAAGGTTCGTTTGCACGGTTTAGATGCTTCAACTTATCGTTAGCACGTTCACGACGTAGGCGGGAAGCTTCCCGTCCCTCTTTTATTCGGCGTATCATGTCGAATGCATGTCCTTCACCAACCATATTCTTTGTTTTTTAGAAGTTCACTTCCTTGTTTTTCTATTTCCCTTCTTCTCTGTCCACTTTGAGCAATCCTCCCGTATTCGGATCAAAATAAACTTTGATGGTAGAATTCTTGTTGAACAAAACCGGAGCCAGATATTCTATCACACCGAATTGGGTAATAGGAAGCTCACCTTCGTAAAGTTTCTTTTTACCGTCGGTCAGTGTAACCATAGCTTGTCCGGGGACGTTGTAGGCGATTCCATCCAAATCTTTCTTCTTCTTACCGTCTTCCTGTGGCATCTTGACCGATTTCAGGTCTTTCAGACTGATATAAAACGGAGTTCCTGCCAAATCATTGTTGGCAACTACACCTAACTTCTTCGAGAAGCGGAAAGCAACTTCATTGTTGAATTCCTTGTCAGGGGTAAGGCGGACAGTGAATGTTCTTTCTTCTTTGTTGCAGGTGCCGGAGAACATTTGTGTCATGGCTTCTTCCTGTGCATTCAGATTGTCGAGCATAATCTTAAGCTGTGCCCCATCTGAAGGCATATTATCAGCTTGTCCGCGCAATAAGGCATTTTTGCTTTCGCGGATATTATAGATCTCTTTAGCCACCAGCTCGGCCATCTTGGCGGTAGAGCTAGCCATCAGAATCTCTTCGGTCAGGAATTCGCGAGGATTCGCTTTCTTTTGGAGGACTGCGGGGGCGGGAGCAGCTTTTTTGCCTGCACTGCTATTGCTGTAAGGAACATTGATCGTTTTCACAATGCCATCCTCTGTCAGTTCCATAAGCGGTGCTACTGTCTTATCCTTCAATTTTACGAAATACGTAGTTTCGCTGTTGGGCACACCTACGGATTTCACTTTTACGCTAGCTAGTTCCCAATACTCTTCAGGGTCGGCGGAGACGTTGGTCAGTCGCAGGTAACGATCAGCATATTTGCTGAATTCTCCGGGAGTATAGTTGACTTTGTTGGCTTTTATTTCAAGTTCTATTTGGGTTTTGGGAAGACTGTAAACCACTCCATAGTCTTTTCCTCGGGTAACCCCCGTCAGTACTTCGGTTTGTGCATAGGCGGACGTTGTCATAAGTAGTCCTGCTGCTATAATCAACTTTTTCATATTCGGTTCTTTTTAACTGGTTTTGAAAACAAAGTTAATGAAGTTATTGAAAAAAGGGTAAGTTCTTAACTTTTATTCGCTTACAAGTCGCCATGCTGTCGGCAGACAGGTGATAATATCGCTTGCGATCATTCCGATCATTCCTTGCTTCTTTTGAGCGACATCGCCCGCCAGTCCGTGAATGTAAGTGCCGATTTTAGCGGCTTCCTCGGTGGGGTAACCTTGGGCAAGCAGTGCCAGGATTACTCCGGTCAGTACGTCACCGCTACCTCCGGTTGCCATTCCCGGATTTCCGGTTGGGTTGAAGAAACATTTACCTTCGGGGGTGATAATGGCGGAGTAGGCTCCTTTTAAAATAATGTGAACATGGGCGGCACGGGCCAGTTCGCAAGCCTTCATCAGACGTTCGTAAGAGTCCTGGCATTTGCCGGTCAGACGTTCCAGTTCTTTCGGATGCGGGGTGAGGATGGAACCCTTCGGCAGGTGGGTAAGGGCATGGCGGTGGTTGGCAAGGATATTAAGTGCGTCGGCATCCACCACAACAGGAGTCTGGCAGTGTTCCAGTTGTTCCAACAAGGCAGCTTCCGTTTCCTCGTTTCGTCCCAGTCCCGGACCGATGCCGACTGCTTGATAGTCGTCCGTGTCGGTAGGTACGGCAAAACAGGTTTCGTTGATGTCGGTTTCTACGATTGCTTCGGGTATGGAGGTTTGCAAGATGTCGTTGTTGCACATTGGTGCATGAACAGTCAGTAATCCTACTCCCGAACGGAGGCAGGCGCGGGCAGCGAGAACAGAGGCTCCTGCCATTCCTTTTGAACCGGCAATCAATAGTGCATGGCCGAAGTTCCCCTTGTGGGCAAACTGTTTGCGTGGCTTGATGAGTGAACGGATTTGCTCTATTTCCAACATTTCGTAGTTAGTCTCCATTTCTTCAATACCGTCTTCGCTCAATTGGATATCCAGCACTTCCCATTCTCCGACAAATTCCGTGTTCTCTGCGAAAAGAAAGGCGAGCTTCGGCAGTTGAAGACTGAAAGTTACGTCGGCACGGATAATATTAGCTTTTACGTTGAATGTGTTTTCTTCTCCCATCAGTCCGGAAGGAATGTCGATGGCTACTACCATGGCAGGGGAGGAATTGATGTATTTCACTACGGCAGCGAATCCGCCGCTCAACGGTTTGTTCAGGCCTGAACCGAATAATCCGTCGATTACCAGATGGTCGGGCGTCAGGGCGGGAGGTACGAATTGGGTACTGATCTCGTGGAATTTTACTTCTTCCATCATTTCTACCAGTTCTTTATTGGTCTGGCAGTCGGGTGAAAGTTCTCCTTTCGTGTTGAAGAGAAATACCTCGATTTTATATCCTTTTTCAGCCATCATGCGGGCTACGGCGAGAGCGTCTCCGCCATTATTCCCCGGTCCGGCAAAGATAGTGACCGGCGTTTCCGTATTCCATCTGTCTGTGATGGCTTTTGTTAATACGGTTGCTGCACGTTCCATCAGATCGATTGATGCAATAGGTTCGTTCTCAATGGTATAAGCGTCCAATTTCTTGATACTGCTGCTTGGAAATATTTTCATTGCGATGTTCTTTTAGTTTTCGGATTACAAATGTACATGATTCTTCTGACTTTTCCCGTTTGTTGTGGGAAGAAAACCATAATTGCAACTTTTAATTCATCATTAGTTCTATCTTTGGGTCAGAGAAATATCTGCTTTTGAACTATTAAGTGTTAGAATAACTCCGCCAAAAAATAATTCAATGCAGCACCATTATGAACTTACTTTTATTTCTCCTGAAAAAGATTAGATTTCTTCATTTCATTTCTCATATTCTCATTGTTTTTCGATAAACGAAAGCTAATCAAATAGATATCTTATGAGAAACACTTTTTCGAAACGGTATTTCTCATAAGTTCTCCCATATTTTGGCTCAAAAGCCACCTTATTCTCATAGTATTTCAGGGTATTTCTCATAGTCAAAAGCCATTTGTTCTTCCTTTTTTCTTTCAGCCTGCCTTATTTTTATCAGGAAATGAAGCTACTATTTAGATAAAATAGTGGCTTTTTGCTTGAAGATGCTCATTGGTCTCGATTGTCCCATATATTGTGGGAAAGTTTTCCTTCAATATACGGGAATACTTTCCCACAAAATAAGGGAATACTTTCCCAAGCCTTAGGGAATCTTTTCCCACAATATGTGGAACTAAGACACTGTGTATGGAAGCAAGCAAAAGGAATACATAGTTTTATTTATTCAATGTCAGCTTCCGGCACACTACACTATGAGAAATGAAGCAAAATCCGGGTTATTTTGCGAAGAAACTATGAGAAATGCCTGTTTTTAAATCATTTCTCATAGTCTATCTTATTAGTTTACTGCCACTTGTTTCTTATTTATGAGAATATGAGAAATGAAAAATCTTTTTCTGTAGAGGCGCGGATGGAAATTGTGTTTAGTTTATCGCCATACCTTCTTAAACAAATTTTTAATGCAGTTCCCCTTATTAAGCCTTTGATTATTTGCCGTTTCCGATAAAAATGTTATCTTTGGAGATAGATAATGTGCATCACATCATTTTCCAGTGCTCACAATGAAAATGAATTAAAATCTAAATAACGGATTGTTTAATCTTCTAAAGTTTGCATGATGGAAAAGACAAAAATTGGCTTGAATGCCGGGAAAGTATGGCGCATCTTAAATGAAAAAGGTGAACTTTCAATGTTCGATTTGTGCCGTGAATTAAGTTTGACGTTTGAAGACGTAGCTCTTGCTATTGGTTGGCTGGCCCGAGAAGACAAGATCTTTTTGAGGAAAAGAGAAGGAATGCTTTTTGCCAGTATCGAAAATGTCGAATTTACTTTTGGCTAAGGTGGTAGCTAACCTACATTTAAGATGGATCTCCACTTTATTATTTACACTGCTAAAAAAGTAATGAAGTGGATCAGTAGGATTTTTTATGCTCGTTTTTACTATTCCCCCTATTATTCTGTTTGATAAGAGAAGCATCTAATCTACTTTTTCTGTACCTTTGCACCCCATAAACTACTAAACACATAAATTCATGAGTGCATTGAAAGGGCATCCGAAAGGCCTTTATCTGATTTTCGCGACAAGCACGGCAGAACGTTTCAGTTACTACGGTATGCGTGCGATCTTTATTCTTTTCCTGACGCAGGCATTATTGTTTGACAAAGAAGCGGCAGCATCCATCTACGGCAGCTATACCGGACTAGTTTATTTAACCCCGTTGATTGGCGGATACATTGCCGATAAATATTGGGGAATCCGTCGTTCTGTGTTTTGGGGAGCGGTGATGATGGCAGTCGGACAATTCCTGATGTTTATGAGTGCCTCCACTTTAGATAATACAAACCTTGCCCACTGGATGATGTATGGCGGACTAGGCTTCCTGATCTTGGGCAATGGTTGCTTCAAACCCACTGTCTCTTCTCTGGTAGGTCAGCTCTACGAACCCGGAGACAGGCGGCTGGATGCTGCATACACCATTTTTTATATGGGAGTGAATGTAGGCTCTTTTGCTGCTCCTTTGATTTGTGGTTATCTGGGTGATACCGGTGATCCGCATGACTTTAAATGGGGATTTCTTGCAGCCGGAATCATGACACTGTTCACCGTTGTCCTTTTCGAGACTCAAAAGAATAAATATCTTTTTTCTCCTTCCGGAGAACCGATTGGTATTATCCCCGATGCTAAACGTGAAAAGAAAGAAGACAAGGCCGGCCATATCTCACACCCGAAGATGGACAAACGTACCAAAGTACGTAATACCCTTGTAATCACAATTCTTACCATTGCTTTAATAGCCTTCTTTAACTATGCATTTGAAGGCGATTGGGTGAGTATCGGCATTTTTACCGCCTGCATTGTTTTCCCTGTTCTGATTTTGTTAGACGGTTCATTGACCAAAATAGAACGCAGCCGTATTTTCGTTATCTATATAGTAGCCTTCTTTGTCATCTTCTTCTGGGCAGCCTACGAACAGGCGGGAGCTTCTTTAACTCTTTTTGCGTCCGAACAGACGAATCGTGACATTTTCGGTTGGGAAATGCCGGCTTCATGGTTTCAATCCTTCAATCCACTGTTTGTAGTTGTCCTGGCATATATCATGCCGGGTGTATGGGGTTTCCTAAACAAACGAAAGATGGAACCCGCTTCTCCTACCAAACAAGCGATTGGTTTGTTACTCCTTTCTTTAGGTTATCTTTTCATCTGTTTCGGAGTGAAAGATGCTGTTCCCGGAGTGAAAGTGAGCATGATTTGGCTGACAGGACTTTACTTTATTCATACCATGGGTGAAATAGCTTTGTCGCCTATCGGACTTTCAATGGTAAATAAATTGAGTCCGCTGCGTTTCGCCTCCCTGATGATGGGAATCTGGTATCTGTCTACTGCCACAGCCAATAAATTTGCGGGAATGTTGAGCGGGCTCTATCCGGAAGCCGGAAAAGTGAAGTCAATCTTTGGTTATCAGATTGCTACCATGTATGATTTCTTTATGGTATTCGTCGTAATGTCCGGTGTTGCTTCGTTGATTCTGTTCCTTCTCTCGAAGAAATTACAGAAGATGATGCACGGGGTAGAATAAAAAATCGTATTTTTGCAAGGTTATTTTTAAATTACCGGTTATGGATACCATTCAGATAAAAGACAAATTGTTTACCGTTTCCATTAAGGAACAAGAAATTCAGAAAGAAGTGATTCGCGTAGCGAACGAAATTAACCGCGATTTAGCAGGTAAGAATCCGCTTTTCCTTAGTGTGTTGAACGGTTCGTTCATGTTTACCGCTGATTTACTGAAGCACATCACCATCCCTTGTGAAATCTCATTTGTGAAGTTGGCGTCTTATCAGGGCATCACTTCCACCGGAGTGATTAAAGAGGTAATCGGCCTGAATGAAGACATTGCCGGACGTACCATTGTGATCGTGGAAGATATCGTAGACACAGGACTGACGATGCAGCGACTGCTCGAAACATTAGGTACACGCAATCCCGAAGCTATTCATATCGCTTCTCTGTTGGTGAAACCTGAAAAGCTCAAGGTAAACCTCAACATTGAATATGTAGCGATGGAAATCCCGAACGACTTTATCGTAGGTTACGGACTGGATTATGATGGTTTCGGACGTAATTATCCCGATATTTATACAGTAGTAGATTAATATTAAATAGGTACCAGTTTAAATGGTAAATAGTAAATCGTTAAATTGTAAATAACAAAATGTTGAACATCGTAATTTTCGGTGCTCCGGGTTCAGGAAAAGGAACACAGAGCGAACGTATCGTAGAAAAGTATGGAATCAATCACATCTCGACAGGAGATGTATTGCGTGCTGAAATCAAGAATGGCACAGAACTGGGTAAAACAGCTAAAGGTTACATCGACCAAGGTCAATTGATTCCTGATGAATTAATGATTGATATTCTGGCAAGCGTATTCGACAGCTTCAAAGATAGCAAAGGGGTAATTTTCGACGGTTTCCCAAGAACAATTGCACAGGCAGAAGCATTAAAGAAAATGTTGGCAGAAAGAGGACAGGACGTTTCTGTAATGGTTGATCTGGATGTTCCGGAAGAAGAACTGATGGTACGTCTCATTAAACGTGGCAAGGATTCCGGTCGTGCTGATGATAACGAAGAAACAATCAAGAAACGTCTGCATGTATATCATTCACAGACTGCTCCACTGATCGACTGGTACAAGAACGAAAAGAAATACCAACACATCAACGGCTTGGGTACTATGGAAGGTATCTTCGCTGAAATCTGCGAAGCAGTAGATAAATTGTAATAATACAATATTATAAATAAATAAGTCAGTAGCCGGAGTGTTCTAATTAACTGCTCTAACTACTGACTACTTTAACTCTTTAAAAAAATATGGCTGAATCGAATTTTGTTGATTACGTAAAGATATACTGTCGCTCGGGCAAGGGCGGAAGAGGCTCTACGCACATGAGGCGCGAGAAATATTGTCCTAACGGAGGTCCTGATGGGGGCGATGGTGGAAGAGGAGGTCATATCATCTTGCGCGGTAACCGTAATTACTGGACATTGCTGCACTTGAAGTATGACCGTCACGCAATGGCCGGGCATGGTGAATCGGGGAGCAAAGGACGTAGCTTCGGAAAAGACGGTGCGGATAAAATAATAGAAGTACCCTGCGGAACGGTAGTTTATAATGCCGAGACAGGGGAGTATCTTTGTGACGTAACAGAAGACGGACAGGAAGTGGTCTTGCTCAAAGGCGGCCGCGGCGGTCAGGGTAACTGGCATTTCAAGACGGCCACCCGTCAGGCTCCGCGTTTTGCGCAGCCGGGAGAGCCGATGCAGGAAATGACCGTTATCATGGAGCTGAAACTGCTTGCCGATGTCGGTCTGGTAGGTTTCCCGAATGCGGGAAAGTCAACTTTGCTTTCTTCCATTTCGGCTGCCAAACCGAAAATTGCCGATTACCCGTTTACTACGCTCGAACCCAACTTGGGCATCGTTTCCTATCACGGTGGAAAATCCTTTGTGATGGCGGACATACCAGGTATTATCGAAGGTGCCAGTCAGGGAAAAGGTTTGGGACTGCGTTTCTTGCGTCATATCGAGCGTAATTCATTACTGCTGTTTATGGTTCCGGCAGACAGCGACGACATTCGTAAAGAATACGAAGTTTTGCTGAACGAACTGCGTACCTTCAATCCTGAAATGTTGGACAAGCAACGTGTGTTGGCTGTCACCAAAAGTGATATGCTCGATCAGGAGTTGATGGACGAGATTGAACCTACATTGCCGGAAGGCATTCCACATGTATTCATATCTTCTGTTTCCGGTTTGGGCATCTCGGTGTTGAAAGACATCCTTTGGGAAGAACTGAACAAGGAAAGCAATAAGATAGAGGACATCGTTCACCGTCCGAAAGACGTGACCCGTCTGCAACAGGAACTCAAAGACATGGGCGAAGATGAAGACATCGTTTATGAATATGAGGAAGATGTCGACGATGACGATGATATCGATTATGAATACGAAGAAGAAGATTGGGAAGAAAAATGATTTCACTTACAAAACATAACGAGTTGAAGGGATATAAGTCACTGGAGGCATATCCCGAAGTAGCTCATTTTGTAACTACGCGTCACGAAGGTATAAGCACCGGAGCTTACGGCTCTTTCAACTGTTCGCCTTATACCAACGACTCATGTATGAATGTCAATCGCAATCAGAGCTGGTTGTTTCAGTGCATGAATCATCAGATAAAGGAATTATTTATTCCTGAACAGAATCATGGCTGTGCCAGTCTGATTATCAATGAATCATTTTTTAAAGAATCATTGGAAATGAGACGGCTACTTCTGCGAGGAATGGATGCCTTGATAACTAATGTGCCGGGATATTGCGTTTGTGTCACGACAGCGGATTGTGTTCCTGTATTGCTGTACGACAAAAAACAACACGTTGTGGCTGCCGTTCATGCCGGATGGAAGGGAACGGTGAAGCATATTGTCAGTCATGTGATGGACCACTTGAATAAGATGTTCGGGACGCAAGGCGAAGATGTGATAGCTTGCATCGGGCCGAGCATTTCGCTCGAATCATTTGAAGTAGGTGATGAGGTGTATGATGCTTTTGAAGAAAGCGGCTTCGATATGTCTCTTATTTCTATGAAGAAGAAAGAAACAGGCAAATATCATATTGATTTGTGGGAAGCCAACCGGATTGAATTACTGAATCTCGGAGTGCCTGCAGAACAGATAGAAGTGGCCGGAATCTGTACCTATATTCATCATGATGAATTCTTCTCTGCACGTAGACTGGGAATAGATTCCGGTCGTACATTGTCGGGAATAATGATTAGAAAGTAATAATTGGTGTCCGTTATTGCAGGACGCTGATGATTGGTTTATGATAAGTTATGTTTGAAATAAAAGTATCTAAAGAAATAAAAGACGCATGCCCGGTTTTTGCCGGAGCCGCCGTGTATGCTGCAGTGAAAAATACAGCTTACAGCGAAGGGCTTTGGCAGGAAATTAACGCTTTTACCGGGCAACTGACTTCCACAACACAGATGGAAGACATCAAACATCAACCCGTTATCTTTGCTACCCGTGAGGCTTATAAGCGTTGTGGCAAAGACCCCGGACGTTATCGTCCATCAGCCGAAGCTCTACGCCGCCGCCTGATGCGTGGAATTCCTTTATATCAGATTGATACGTTGGTAGACCTTATTAATTTAGTGTCTCTTCGTACGGGACATTCGATCGGTGGTTTTGACGCGGACAAAATACAAGGTACGCACCTTGAACTCGGTATCGGCAAAGCAGGAGAACCGTTTGAAGGTATCGGACGCGGGGTATTGAATATCGAAGGATTACCTGTATATCGCGATTCTTTCGGAGGAATCGGAACCCCGACAAGCGATCATGAACGTACGAAAATGGATCTCGGAACCACTCATATCCTAGCCATAGTCAACGGTTATAACGGAAAAGAAGGTTTGCGAGAAGCTGCTGAAATGATACAGACCTTATTAAGAAACTATACAGAATCGGATGGAGGCGAAATCGTATTCTTCGAATAATTAGAATGAGTGCTCTAAGAAAAAAGACATGAAAAACATACTTATCTTACTGACAGTTTTATTATTATTGCCACTGACTGCTGACGGGCAGGATAAACCTTCCTTCTCTGCCCGCGAAATGGCTGATGTACGGGTAGCTACTCCCGGATTATTTGCTAAAAGCAATCATATCTATCTGCATTTGGATTCTCTGAAAGACCACGAATATGCTTTTCCATTACCCGGAGGAAAAGTAATCTCTGCCTATGGAACTCGCGGAGGACATTCGGGAACAGACATTAAGACCTGTGCAAAAGATACGATTCGTGCTGCTTTTGATGGAGTGGTGCGTATGTCGAAACCCTATTATGCCTACGGAAATATCGTTGTAATCCGTCACGCTAACGGATTAGAAACATTTTATAGCCACAATTTCAAGAATCTGGTTAAAACTGGTGATGTTGTAAAAGCCGGACAACCTATCGGGCTGACAGGACGTACCGGTCGTGCCACTACCGAACATGTACACTTCGAAACCCGTATTAACGGGCAACATTTTAATCCGAATCTCATTTTTGACTTAAAAGAGAGAACATTGCGGAAAGAATGTATCAAGTGTACCAAGAACGGGAGTAAAATCGTTGTGAAGACTCAAATTCCTGACAATCGGATTGCTCAAAATAAAAAGTAAAGGGCTATCAGTAGTTGATGAATAGCCGGGAGATTATGACAAATTATGGCACAAATTTTATGCAGACCGGCTTGTCTACTTTAATATCTTGCTGTACATTTGTTAATAGTCCTGTATCTGCATCTCTTTCATAAACTTGTATCACATTGCTATCTCTGCAAGCAACCAACAAGTATTTGCCATTAGGCGTGATGATGAAATTGCGTGGATGAATCCCTGTCAGTTGGTAGCCTGCTTTTGACAACATTCCGTTATCCGGGTGGATATTGAATATGGCAATACCATCTGCTTTCAAACGATTGCTGGCATACAGGAATTTTCCATCCGGGCTGATATGAATGTCAGCACTTCCTTGTGCGTTTACCGTATCGGCAGCGATTGTCTGGATCTCTTTTAAATCTCCGTCTTTGTATTCAAAAGCGATTACTGTGCCCGATAACTCATTAATCAGATAGGCGTAATGACCGTTTGGCGAGAAAGTCAGATGGCGGGGACCCGAACCGGCTTTCATTTTAAAGGCAGCAGGCGATCCTTCTTTCAGAAATGCTTCTTTATTCTCTGCATTTGCAGCTGGGTTAATGATAAACTTATGTATTTGATCTGTACACAAGTCATTGGCAAACAAGTATTTACCATCCGGAGTGATACGGACACAATGCAGATGCGGTTTCTCTTGTCGTTCCTTGTCTACTCCCGTACCTTTGAATTGTATAATATCGGAAGTGGGTAGGAGCGAGCCATCTTTTGCGATAGGGAAAACGGAGATGCTGCCGCCACTGTAGTTGGCGGTTATCACATTATTTCCACTGGCGATGATATAGCAGGGATCTTCACCTCCCGTTTGCTGTGAATTTAATAGTTGCAAAGTACCTTTTTCTTTATTGAAGGCAAATGCATTGGCGGCAGCTTGCGTATTATTGAATTCACTGACTGCATAGACGAATTTTCCGTCGGCAGATAGAACAAGATAAGAAGGATTTTCAATTTCCGCTTCACTTAAGGGAGTGGAAGTCCCGTTTTCTTCGTTGAAGCGGTAGCTATATATCCCTTTACTGGTTCCTGATGTGTAAGTACCCACCAACATGGTTAGTTCGTTTTCCGTTGTATCGGTTGTTTCCATAGGAGTCTTTTTTTTAGAAGTACAGCCACTGATACTGATTCCGAATATGCAAACAGCGGCAAATGCTTTGAATATAGATGTTTTAGATAGATATGTCTTAATCATAAGTAGCTTATTATTGGTTGATTTTTCATGATACTTTTTCATCTTAAATATAAAATAGCTCCGTAAAGATAGTGCTTTGATATAATATTTGCTAACGTCTTCTCGTAAATTAGAAAACATTTCCTATCTTTGCACTCTTGGAAAGCGTTCTAAACAATCGCTATTCTGTACGAATAAAAATTTGGGCTTGACTGGATTTGACAGCGGGCAGAAATGGTAGGTAAGCATGCAGTGGGTCGGTAATTTCCACTTAAATATCAGTTATCAAAATTTTATCTGGCGAAACTAATTACGCTCTTGCTGCTTAATCGAATCACAGTAGATTAGCTTAATCCAGGCACTAGGTGCCAGGACGAGACATCACTCGGAAGCTGTTGCTCCGAAGCATTCCGGTTCAGTGGTGCAGTTACATCGGGGATAGTCAAAGGCGGCCTCGCACTTTTGATGAAACTTTAGAGGATAAGGCAGGAATTGATGGCTTTGGTTCTGTTCCTGCACGAAAATTTAGGCAAAGATAAGCATGTAGAAAGCTTATGATTTCCTCGTTTGGACGAGGGTTCGATTCCCTCCAGGTCCACAATAAATGCTGATTTTAAGTAATTTATGAGATTTGCACCCCGCTTTACATTATTAGAATGTAAAGCGGGGTGTTTTTGTTTTATTTAATATTTCTATTTTCTGTGATATTCATCTGTTCGTCAATGCTCGGGTCGAATCGGTCGTTGTATAGGTGGCAGACGGCTTAAATGTCAAGACTGTCCAAACGGGACTGATCGGATTACTTTTCGTCTTTCTTGTTATCGAGTAGCTGTGATAATTCTTCCTCCACTTCCTCGATACTTGGCAAGGCGGATTTCAGATTTTCGGGAATGGCTTTGCTTAGCTGGTAGTCGCTTACTCCTATGGGCTGTGCATAGCCCGTCAAGGCATATTGTGCTACTACTTCATCCTTGCCTTTGCAGAGCAACAATCCTATTGTCTTGTTGTCGTTTTCACCTCTCAACTGGTCGTCTACGATGTTAATGTAGAAATTCAATTGCCCTGCATATTCTGGCTTGAATGGAGTAGCCTTTAATTCTACGACTATATAGGCGTGGAGTTTTATGGAGTATAGGATAAGGTCTGCATAAAAATCGCTATCCCCGACTTGGAAATGTTTCTGTTTGGCTACAAAGGCGAAGCCGTTCCCCATTTCCAATAGATACCTTGTGACGTGTTCTACAAGCTGTTTTTCAATATCTCTTTCATCTGCCAGTTCTTTTGTACCTGCTACATCGAATATATACGGGTCTTTCAGCAAATAGTTGGCTAAGTCACTTTGAGGAGCGGGCAAGGTCTTTGTAAAGTTGTTGACTTTCTGTGTTTCTATCTGCCGTTTGAACAGATTAGTCTCAATCTGTATCTTTAATACGTTGCTGCTCCATCCGTTTTCAACGGACTGTTTCATGTACCAATATTTGTTTCCTAAGGGTAATGAGCTATCCAATAGTATCACATGACTGGTCCAGTTTATTTTTGAAATGGGGGAACAAACAAAATCCTTTTCAATATCATCAATGGATGTTTGCAGCATTGCGGAGATTGTCTTGTCTATCTTTTGAATTTGCGCAAGAGGCTCTTGCGTAAATTCTTTTGATTGAAATATATTTGTCTGAAATTGCGCAAGAGGTTCTTGCGTAATTGGTAAACAGTTCAGTTCATCAGTCAAGGATAGCATATTGGGGATTGTTGGCGTTCCCAATACCTTGTCACAAGAAAGCATTCTTTGTAATATCTCTAGTGGGTATGTTCGGGCAAACTGACACATATAGGTAAGGCTTCTCGCTGAATATCCTTTCTTTTCGGGATAGTGCATCTTGATAGCCTTTGAAATCTGACTTATGGCTTTTGGATAGCCTCTTTTTATTATGGAGTCATAAATGAAGCACTCCCACCTCGCGAACCATTTATTTTTATATCTGTGTCAGGTAATAATCTTTTGATACGTTCTATCCCTTCTTTAGTAATCTTTCCATATAAACTCAACGATCCGATTTTTATCTTTGATATTTCGTCCGGTATATTGATTGTATCGATAAATTGGATATCCAACCTTTTTATTTCTTTGAGCTCCAACAGTACAGCCGGAAATTCTTTTACTCTGATATTGATGCCGCTTCCCCAACCATCCTTTTGAGCATCAGCACTTAATTTACTTTTTAATCCCTCCTTATTAACGTCTTTCTTCCTGACCATCCAACCAATTTGCGGTCGCAGAGCAAAAGTCTTGCTGTTTTGCTCTAATCCAATGAAACCTGCCCAAAATTCTAATGGAGTTTCTTTGATAGCGTCGCCATATACTTCCTGATACTTTACATCTACCTTCACTATCTCATCAGGGAGACAATTTTTGCCTTCCAGCTGTTTCAGATTATTTCTTTTCCCTTCCTTATCATAAGGGAAAAACTTCACGATCCATCCATCAATAATGTTTGGGGCTCCGTATCGTTTCTGTGAATGATATTTAAACATGTTGCGCCAAAAGTCCTTATTGACTTCTCCTTTAGATGCTTTGACAAATTCTTCCAAAAGAGGTTCCAGTTCTGAAATCCACCAATCGAGTTTGTATTCTTTCAACCCTCTGGCTTTGTGCAGTAGTTTTTCCCAGTCCTCCGGTGTTCCTTCGAGAGTTATTTCAGGTATTCCACAGACAATGCGTATGATGATAAACTCAAAGTAAGGTTTTACAGCTTCCATGATTGTTATTTCGGAAGCAACTTTCTCTAAAGAGGTAGTCGTTGAAAAATTGCAGGTGAGCAGTTCGGTCAGATGCTTACCGGCGTATTGGGATATTTGTTCTGTAAATTGCGGAAAGATTTTCTCCCACGAAAGAGTAGGGTCTTCCAGCTTTTTGTCTTCTCTTACAATTAAGGATAGTTTGCCGGAGAAATCAACAAGTTCATTTCTCATAGATTCCTGATTGGCATTGATATGCCGTGCAAATCCCTGGCTGATTAATAGCCAAATCATGTCCGGAGACAATACGAATGGCCTGTGATCCGCATAAGCCTGATACATACCATTGAAAAAAGAATTAGGGCCAAAAGAAACGAGACTGTCGGGAGATTCGCTCTTTGCAATGATATGATAAGGAACCTTGATATTCTTCTCTTTTATCTCATAAGGCTCTATGTTCATATCTGATAATATAAGACTTTCGTAAATTTCATTCGGGGAGTGTATATGAAGTAATTCTTCAGGCTTTGAAAGCTTTTCGACCTTAAAAGTGATTCCATTTTGAGCGAATGTGGAAACACTGCAAAATATGAATAAGCAAAATAATGTGTTTTTCATAATCTTAAAGAGTTGTATGATGACACAAACTTATTAACTACCTCTATATTTTGAATAGACGATATGCAAATATAATATTATAAGAACTGTCTTTGACGAGATATTGAATGTTTTTTTTGACTTATATCTATAAAAATCATAAGCATATTATTTCTTGAACCGATAAGCAGGATTTATTCGGGAATTTATAGTAAGTTTGCTCTGCTAATCCCAAACAATGACGCAGAGAAAGATTATACATATTGACATGGATGCCTTCTATGCCTCTGTAGAGCAGCGTGATAATCCAGAACTTCGTGGCAAGCCTTTAGCGGTAGGTCATGCAGAAGAGAGGGGAGTTGTGGCTGCTGCCAGCTATGAAGCCCGGCGTTACGGTGTCCGTTCCGCTATGGCTTCGCAAAAGGCGAAGCGACTTTGTCCCCAACTCATTTTTGTACCTGGCAGGATGGATGTTTATAAATCCGTTTCCCGTCAGATACATGAGATTTTCCACGAATATACGGATATCATCGAACCTCTGTCTCTGGATGAAGCTTTTCTGGATGTCACTGAAAATAAGAAAGATATTTCCCTGGCTGTGGATATAGCAAAGGAAATAAAGCAGAAGATTCGGGAGCAGCTCAACCTTGTTGCGTCTGCCGGAGTTTCTTATAATAAGTTTCTGGCTAAAATAGCTTCGGACTATCGCAAACCGGACGGCTTATGTACCATTCATCCGGAACAGGCCCTTGATTTTATCGCCCGTCTTCCTATCGAATCTTTTTGGGGAGTGGGTCCGGTGACTGCAAAGAAGATGCATTTACTTGGCATCCACAATGGACTTCAACTACGGAAATGCTCTCTTGAAATGCTGACAGCCCATTTCGGGAAAGCCGGCGCACTGTATTATGAGTGCTCACGAGGAATTGACGAACGCCCTGTCGAAGCAATTCGTATCCGTAAATCCATTGGCTGCGAACGTACATTGGAACGTGATATTTCAGCCCGTTCATCGGTCATTATCGAACTATACCATGTAGCAGTAGAGCTGATTGAACGTCTTCAGCGAAAAGACTTCAAAGGCAACACGCTTACTCTGAAAATCAAGTTTCATGATTTTAGCCAGATAACCCGAAGCCTTACTCAATCGCAGGAACTCACCACCTTAGACCGGGTACTCCCACTTGCAAAAGAATTGCTTAAAAGCGTCGAATTTGAGCAACATCCAATCCGGCTCATCGGTCTTTCCGTCTCCAATCCAAAAGAGGAAGCCGATGAACAACACGGTGTTTGGGAACAGTTGAGCTTTGAATTTAGCGATTGGGATTGAAGGCGAAGGGGAAGAAATAGAGGGATGAAGAGGAAAGAATAAGGGATGAAAAAGAAGAGAATCAAAGAATGAAAAAAAGAAAGAGGATAGAATATCCAAACAGATACTTTGTCTGAAGTAAAACAGATACTCTATTTGAAATAAAATAGAGCCTTTATTTGACCTAAACAGAGCCTCTGTTTGGAATAAATAGAACCTCTATTTTCTCCAAAGGAAGCCTCTGTTTTCTAAAACTGCATCTTTGTTTTTCCGAAATGAAAACCCGGTTTCCGTGTGACTTAATTTGTTTTTATAGTGACTTGATTTGTTTCTACAATGACTTAATTTGTTCTTATAATGACTTAAAAGCCTAAAATATAGCAATTAAGAGTACTATTTTTGAAGTATGTACTTTTTTGTCATCAGGTTCGTATGATTTACTCACCTCATTTTTTATCAGATACGTTATCTTTGCAATACTTAAATGAATGAAAATACCATGAATCGAATGAAACATTTATTTTGTGTTCTTTTACTAGCAGCTTTAGGAAGTTTTTCTTTCAAGGCAAACGCTTACACCGAACGCAATATGCTGCAAAAAGCGGCAGACGAAACTACGTTAAAAAACGTGTTGGTAATGAAACAAGCATGGATGCCTTATCCTGCTTATACAGATCGTGCCGCCTGGGATTCTTTGATGGGCCCCAATAAGCAACGCCTCATCGAAGCCGGTGAAAAACTCCTCGACTATAAATGGCAACTGATACCTGCCACCGCTTATCTGGAATACGAACGTAGCGGTAACCGTAAAATAATGGAAGTTCCTTATGACGCCAACCGCCAGGCACTTAACGCCTTGATGCTCGCCGAACTGGCCGAAGGGAAAGGACGTTTTATCGACCAATTACTGAACGGAGCATATATGAGCTGCGAAATGAATTCATGGGTTCTATCCGCACACTTGCCCCGCCAGAGCAGCAAACGTTCACTTCCCGACTTCCGCGAACAGATTATCGACCTCGGTTCAGGCGGATACGGAGCTTTAATGGCCTGGGTACACTATTTCTTCCGTAAACCATTCGACAAAATCAATCCTGTGGTATCCTTGCAAATGCGTAAAGCAATCAAAGAACGTATTCTCGATCCGTATATGAACGACGACGAAATGTGGTGGATGGCTTTTAACTGGAAACCGGGAGAAATCATCAACAACTGGAATCCCTGGTGTAACTCCAATGCCCTGCAATGTTTCTTACTGATGGAGAACAATAAGGATAAGTTGGCGAAAGCTGTTTATCGTTCCATGCAGTCAGTCGATAAGTTTATCAACTTCGTGAAATCCGATGGTGCCTGTGAGGAGGGAACCTCTTACTGGGGACATGCCGCCGGAAAGCTCTATGACTATTTGCAGATACTCTCTGATGGCACAGGCGGTAAACTGTCTCTGTTCAATGAACCGATGATTCGCCGGATGGGAGAATATATGTCCCGCTCATACGTGGGCAATGGCTGGGTGGTGAATTTTGCTGATGCATCGGCACAAGGCGGGGGCGATCCTTTGTTAATCTATCGCTTCGGTAAAGCTGTAAACAGCGATGAAATGATGCACTTTGCCGCATACTTGTTGAATGGAAGAAAACCGTATGCTACCATGGGCAACGATGCTTTTCGTTCGCTTCAATCTCTACTTTGCTGTAAT
Source organism: Bacteroides sp. D22 (assembly GCF_000163675.1). Taxonomy (NCBI): domain Bacteria; kingdom Pseudomonadati; phylum Bacteroidota; class Bacteroidia; order Bacteroidales; family Bacteroidaceae; genus Bacteroides; species Bacteroides sp. D22. The sequence continues at coordinate 182,120 of NZ_GG774803.1, forward strand.
GAGCTGGCAAAAGCAACTCCGAAACATGATATGCCGGATGTAACCTGGTATCCCGAAACGGAATTCTGTTATATGAAGAACAAGAACGGTATGTTTGTTGCCGCTAAAGGCGGATTTAATAACGAAAGCCATAACCACAACGATGTAGGAACCTTTTCTTTATACGTAAATACAATTCCTGTGATTATTGATGCCGGTGTAGGTACATATACCAAACAGACGTTCGGTAAAGACCGCTATACCATCTGGACCATGCAGAGCAACTATCATAACTTGCCGATGATTAACGGAGTACCGCAGAAATTCGGGCAGGAGTATAAAGCTACCAATACCGTTTGCAATGAGAAGAAGCGGATGTTCTCTACGGATATAGCTACTGCTTATCCGGCAGAAGCGAAAGTGAAAAGCTGGGTTCGCTCTTATGCTCTTGATGATAAAAAACTTATTATTGGTGATATTTATACGTTGGATGAGGCTATTGCTCCTAATCAAATGAACTTTTTAACTTGGGGCAATGTGACTTTCCCGTCAGCCGGAAAAATCCGCATCGAAGTAAAGGGACAAAAGGTAGAAATGAACTATCCGTCGCAGTTTAAAGCCGAACTGGAAACAATCAAACTGGATGATCCGCGCCTGTCTAACGTATGGGGCAAAGAGATTTACCGCATCACACTAAAGACTGAAGAAAAGAAAGTGACTGGTAAATATGGATTTGTTATTCAACAAGTGAAGTAGGATGAAATAGATTTTTAAAGCTAGAAAAAATAAAGTATAAACAATTAAATCACAGTAAGATGAAAAAAGTGTTATTTGCCGGCCTTTTGGTCCTAGCAGGAGTAAGCGTAAGTGCGCAGAACCTGATAAAAAACGAAAAATTCGCCACTGAAGTGAAGACTAAAGTGACTAATGCCAACAAAGCTACCGCAGGAGAGTGGTTTATCATGAATAATGAAGCTGACGGCGTAACTACTATTGCCTGGGAAGAAACAGGAGATGCCAAATATCCGAATGCAATGAAATTGGATAACTCCGGTGCCGAAAAGAATCTCTCTTGGTATAAAGCTTTCCTGGGACAACGTATTACCGATGGTTTGGACAAAGGTATCTATGTTCTTACTTTCTATGCAAAAGCTAAAGAAGCAGGAACTCCGGTCAGTGTATACATCAAGCAGACCAATGAGGAAAAGAACGATAGTGGCAAGTACAATACTACTTTCTTCATGCGTAGAGACTATGACGCGGATGCTCAACCAAATGCTTCGGGCGCACAGTACAATTTTAAAATTAAAGATGCCGGTAAATGGACTAAAGTAGTGGTTTATTATGATATGGGGCAAGTGGTAAATGCTATTAGCAGCAAGAAAGCAAATGCTAACTTGGAAGTGTCTGATACAGACGATGATGCTGCTATTCTGAAAGATTGTTATGTGGCTATTCTTTCCCAGAACAAAGGCGGTGTTGTAGAAATCAGCGACGTGACATTGAAAAAGAAATAAAGAGCAAAGGATTTAATATAGTAGGTTAACAAAAAAATAGGGCAGTGAAGTAGTGATACTTCGTTGCCCTATTTCTTTTGTTAATATGAATATAATGGAGAGTTCCGATTAAATAAATGTATGAAACAGTCAATCTCCTTTCGGGAGTGATTTCATGCGATTTATTGAATACCGAGTTTCTTCTTCAGTTCCTTAGGCAGAGAATCTTTGTGTACCATCACACAGATTGTTTTAGCACGTACATAGCTTTCAGACATATTCAGATAACCTCCGGATTTGTTGCTATCCGCTCCCCAGGAATTCTTGGTGATATAATATTTAGTACCATTCTGATCTTTCACAATGCCGGTGATGTGCATCAGGTGGTCGTCAGTTGTCACAAACTTCTCGTAACCATCCTGACGGATTTCCGGTGTTACGTTGATTTCCGGATAAGGATGCTCAAACTTGAACACTTCGTCCATTCGTTCGTATTTAGGCATTTTCTCAAAACGGGCACGGTCGGTAGTCGAGTAATCTTTCACATCCTCCACTTGCGGATTGATGGCGATTCCGTTCTTGAAAGAGAAACCCTGTTCGCTAACGTCACCGTCCCAACATACGGTATATCCTTTGTTCAGTGCATAGTCGATAGCCCCGATCAGTTCGTCCAACGGAAGATTGTACATCGGCTGGTTTTCCCAGTTGTCGGGAACTTCAGGTGAGAATGTCTCATAAGATGGCTTGTGAGTGAAACTAGTCAGCTCAACGTAATCATCCATATTCAATCCCAGACTTTCTGTGAAAGATTGAGGAGTATATTCTTTTCCTTTATAAGTGAACTTTTCGGGAATCTTACCTAGATAAATATCGAACAGATTATTAATAAGCGCATCAAATTGCGGAGTACGCTTTTTAGATTCAATATTTGCGTCTACCAATGCTTTGAGGTAGCGTGACAATGCTCCGTGATTGTGGTCTTTCTTATCGCCCGGCAATCCGGTGTACACTTCTTCCGGAACGATTCCCGCTTTCTTATAAGCGTTTTTGAAAGTGTGTGCCAAACTTCCTTCACCGATACTTCCTTTACCACGACGGAGATAATTGTCCTCCATCTGATTCATGTACTTTTGGCGGACGATAAACATTTCCGAGAGATCATATTCTCCTTTTCCCATTCGGAGCAGTTCCGACTCCATGAAAGAAGCGGTGGCAAAGCACCAACAGGTTCCTGTGGAACCCTGATCTTTGACAGGCGTTGCTTGGTGAGATACAACGGTTGTGAACTCATAACCAGGTGTTTGTGCAAAAGAGGTTACGACCAATATGAGGAGCGCAACCGACATAAATAGCTTTTTCATAATGTGTTTTATTATCTTTCTTCTGCAAATGTATAAAAAAAGCGAGGATACTCGAAAGTTCCTCGCTCTATTTATTATAATTAGTGTGTTTATTTACATGGCAACCTGCTGTGACAGCAGTTTTTGAAGTTTACCGTTTAATGTTTGGCACATGGCACCATTTCCCATTGCTTGATAGCGTTTAATACGGTACTGTAACATCATAATTTTTTCATTTGCATTCTTTTTCATAATTTGTTTCCTCTTTTTTTGCCCTCCACGTTTTGAAGAGCGGTTTTACATCTTGTTTTCTCTAATAACACTGCAAAGATACAAATTGTTTTCGAATTATATGCTGTAAAACATAAGAAATCTTCTTTTTCTTTTGAATTTTCTTTTTTATAAGGGTTCGAACACGGTCTATATTACAAACCTGTTACAAAATTCCCGGATTTTCCCATCAATGACAATATTATTCTTATCTATCACATTTTTATGTACTTATCTAGGTATTCAGAAAATATTCTTCTATTTTTGTCAGTCAGCAACCTTATTAATAGAATAAACCAAACACTTATATGAAAACATTCACCCATCTTTTGTGCGTCCTGATTTTGTCGATTGTACTGTTTGCTTGTAACAATGCTCACTTCCTCAAAGAAGAATCCTACCGGAATCAAGTAGCTCAAGACTTTGAGCAGAAAAAACAGGCACTTCCTCATGGAGATTTATTTGCAATCTTTGCCGATTCTATTTTGTCAGTCTACGAGCGCGAAGCATTGATGTTTCTCTACGCTTATATGCCGATAGGGGATGTGACGGACTATCCGGGAGATTATTACTTGGAGAATGTCCGGCTGTCGAAGCAGACACGTGACGAGATGCCTTGGGGCAAAGAGATTCCCGATGAAGTGTTCCGTCATTTTGTTCTGCCGATCCGGGTGAATAACGAGAATCTGGATGATTCCCGCCGTGTGTTTTATGATGAACTAAAAGACAGGGTGAAGGGACTGCCGATGAAAGACGCGATATTGGAGGTGAACCACTGGTGTCACGAGAAAGTAGTCTATCGTCCGAGTGACGCGCGCACCAGCTCACCATTGGCATCTGTCAAAACAGCGTATGGACGTTGTGGCGAAGAGTCTACATTTACGGTGGCTGCGCTCCGGGCAGTCGGTATTCCGGCGCGGCAAGTGTATACGCCCCGCTGGGCGCATACGGATGACAATCATGCTTGGGTGGAAGCATGGGCGGATGGACATTGGTATTTCTTCGGAGCCTGTGAACCGGAACCGGTTTTGAACTTGGGATGGTTTAATTCCCCTGCCAGTCGGGGAATGTTGATGCATACCAAGGTTTTCGGACGTTACAACGGTCCGGAAGAGATCATGCTTGAGACACCGAATTATACGGAAATCAATGTAACGGAGAATTATGCTCCAATCGCAAAAGCGTTGGTAACGGTGAAAGATAGGAATGGACAACCTGTCACCGGAGCAAGAGTGGAGTTTAAAGTATATAACTATGCGGAGTTCTATACAGTGGCTACTAAATATACTGATGCCAGTGGTCAAGTGTCATTAACGGCCGGTAAGGGAGATATGTTGGTATGGGCTTCCTATAAAGGGACATTCGGCTTTTCCAAGCTATCTTTCAGCAAGCAACCGGAATTGACATTGACACTTGATAAGAAGGAAGGAGATATATTTGAAGAGGATATTGATATCGTTCCTCCTGTTGAGAATCCTATTTTACCGGAAGTAACGCCAGAGCAGCGGGCGGAGAATGACCGGAGAATGATGCAGGAGGATTCGATTCGCAATGCTTATGTCGCTACTTTCCCGACTGCGGAACAAGCTGATTCTATTATATCCTGTTTGAAGGGAAAATCAGGTTCGTTCGTAAGGAAGGCACTGGCTTCTTTCTTAGTGGAATCAAGAGGGAATCATGATGTATTGGTTCGTTTTCTGAATGAGGCAGACCGGCAGGGAAAATTAATGAAAGGTGCGGCTTTGCTGTCCATGCTTACTAAAAAAGATCTTCGTGATGTACCTTATGAAGTATTGATTGATCATTTATTGAATACGAAAGATGTTCCTAACTATTTATATGATTGTGTTATTCCCTCCTTGCGCTGTATGGATGCTTCGGTTGGAGATATTTATGACATACTTGCTCCCCGTATTTCAACGGAGGTATTGACGCCTTATAAATCGTTCTTTCAGTCTAAGTTCTCCGAAACGGAAATAGATACCTTTCGAAATCATCCGCAAGCTTTAGTTGAATGGGTAAACCGTAATATTACGATTGATGAGGAAAATAACTTTCTGCGTATTCCTATTTCTCCGGAAGGGGTTTGGCGTGCGAAGGTGGCGGATTCATTTTCACGGGATATTTTCTTTGTGGCTTTGGCGCGTAGCCTGAATATTGCTGCTGATATGAGAAAGATGGATGGACGCATAAGCTATATGGATCCTGAAAAGGATGAATGGGGGGATAATAGATATGTGGAAGTTGATTTCGATAAACAAGAAGAAGTGGAGGCATCCAGAGGCATTTATCGTTTTTATGAGGACGGTAAGGCAATTGCTCGTGATGATAAGAGAGTAAAGTATTATAATAAGTTTACCATTTCCAGGTTGCGGGAGGGCAGACCAGAATTGATTAGCTGTGACGAAGAACATCCCGAGTTGCGATATATAGGGACATTGGATACCGGATATTACTTGTTGGTTACTGGCACAAGGCTTGCTGATGGAGGTGTGTTGGCGAGAATTTCTTCTTTTGTATTACCTGCACAGAAAGACGAATTCAAACCTGTAGCGACCAAAGTACCTTATCATTTGCGTGAATCCGGAGAAAAAGTGGCTGTTATCGGTAATTTCAATTCCGAATCGCTTTTTGCACCGGTGGAGGGAATAGGAGAGAAAGTGATATCTTTGTCAAAACAGAGTATTCTGCAAACCTGTGGGCGTGGCTATTTTGTAGTAGCTGTGCTTGGAGTAGGGCAGGAACCTACCAATCATGCACTAAGAGATATAGCCGCTTTGGGCAATGACTTCGAACAATGGGGGCGTAAGATGGTCTTTCTTTTCCCTTCGGAAGAACAATACAAGAAATTTAATGCCGACGAATTTAAAGGACTTCCGTCTATCATCACCTACGGTATTGATGTCGATGACAGCATCCGCAAAGAAATAGTGCAGGCTATGAATTTGAACAATTCTATTCTGCCGGTATTTATCATTGCAGATACATTTAATAGGGTAGTCTTTGTTTCTCAAGGATATACAATCGGTTTGGGTGAGCAATTGATGAAAGTTGTACATGGGTTATAGAAAAGAGGAGGTATACAATAATCGTTAATTCTTGCCCTTAATGCGTTTTTTCGGAAAAGAATGATTACGTTTGCAGCAAATTATGACTAAGTACATTTTTTGCATATTAGCATGTGCATTTCTAGTATTGGGATTTAGTAATGTTTCCAATAAAGAATTGCAGGGATTTCAGAAAAAAACTGAAACCTCGTCTAATGACATGCGATATGAAGCAGTGTCATGCTGTTGCGTTTCTTCTGCCGGCTTCGACAAGCCAGGTAAAGATTCTCATTCGCAGTTTGTTGACGAGACATCCACTTGTAATGTTAGTGACTGCATTTTTGACAATATCTCTTTTCCGAGAAGCATTGTTCCTTTCAAGAACCTGAAGTTCAATACCAATACTGTCATTATACAGATATTGAGCTCTCTGAATGTTATGCTTCCGGAGAATCGTTTGGGGCATACCGGCCTTGATGTCAATTACACTAAATATTCGTGTAAGTATTACGTCTATACATTGGCGCATATTCTCATTTAGACTATATTCTTATCTTTGGGTAAGGTGAGGTGCCTATTCAGATCCTCCATCTACCATCATTTCCTTTATTTATTATCTTAGTTTTATTCATGTTAACATGGAAAACAAAGAATGTATTTCCTATGACTTGGAACAAAGGACGGATATTGATGTGCCTGTCTTTAAGGATTAAAATATTGTGTTCCCGTTGTGAAACGGGAGTTACGTCGTATAAAAGCAAGGATATATACCGAAGTGGTTTCAGGCAAGTGTTATCCGCCGATTGCTTCTATATGGTGATGAGGAAGGCCCAATGGGATTAACTTTCATGTGTGTCTAAATTTTGTAATGGTTTTACCATTGGGCGCCTCTTCTTTTTTTGAATAAGATTATACAACCTAATTTTTTATATTACTATGATTCATTTATTACTATCTACTCTTGCGATGATGGGGCTTACGTTCCTCATCGGTTTTTTTGTCGCTGCGGTCATTAAGTTGATTGCCTATGCGGCCGATTCATTTGATTTTTATAGTTCCCACCGTTTGGAGCTACTCCGTTTGCGACGCTGGCGTCAGCATCGGCAAAAGGTGGAGAGATTAGTCCGACAGATTCCCATTGCAGATGAAGATGCTTTGGGAGATTTCCGTGAAGATTACAGTAAGGGGATCGACAGAAACTTTACTGGTTATTCCGGCTATTATCATGGCGTGAGTCCGGGAGCTTCTGAAAATAATCTGATGAATTATTATTATTCACAGGATACCCGCGAATTCTTTCTTCGGGAAGAAGAGCAGGCACATGTCAATAAGAAGAACTCAAAGAAACTTACTAACAACAAACAATAAAAGAGAACTAATTTATGGAAAATATAGATTTTGCTACCTTGTTTCAAGGTATTGGTACAATGATGGCAAGCGGATGGGTGCTTGCTTCTGCAAGAGTTTTTTTAGTACTTCTCGGTTTGTTACTGATCTATTTAGGCTGGAAAGGTATACTCGAACCGATGGTAATGATTCCGATGGGATTGGGAATGGTAGCTATCAACTGCGGAACCCTCATTATGCCCGACGGTACACTGGGTAATCTCTTTCTCGATCCGATGCTTTCAGATACGGATCAATTAATGAATACTATGCAGATAGATTTCCTGCAACCTGTTTATACCCTGACGTTTAGTAACGGGCTGATAGCTTGTTTTGTCTTTATGGGTATCGGGACGCTTCTGGATGTCGGCTTCCTGCTTCAGAAACCATTTGCAAGTATATTCCTGGCTTTGTGCGCAGAGCTGGGCACTTTTCTGACAGTACCTATTGCTTCTGCTCTTGGTCTGACTCTGAAAGAAAGTGCATCTGTGGCTATGGTGGGTGGAGCCGACGGACCAATGGTGTTGTTTACTTCGTTGGCATTGGCAAAGCATCTCTTTGTCCCTATTACGGTGGTTGCCTATCTTTATTTGGGCTTAACGTATGGAGGCTATCCATACTTGGTAAAACTGTTGGTTCCCAAACGCTTCCGCGCTATTAAGATGGTGACAAAGAAAGCTCCGAAGAATTACGATGCTAAAGTGAAACTGGCTTTCTCTGCTGTTCTTTGTGCTATTCTCTGTTTCTTGTTCCCGGTAGCTTCTCCTTTGTTCTTCTCTTTGTTTCTGGGTGTTGCTGTTCGTGAGTCGGGTATGAAACATATCTATGATTTTGTGAGTGGTCCGTTGCTTTATGGCTCCACTTTTATGTTGGGTGTCCTGCTGGGTGTACTTTGTGATGCACATCTGTTGCTCGATCCGAAGATTTTGAAACTATTAGTATTAGGTATTGTAGCATTATTACTTTCCGGTATTGGAGGAATAATCGGAGGATATATCATGTATATTATTAAACGGGGTAATTACAATCCGGTAATCGGTATTGCAGCTGTTAGCTGTGTACCCACTACCGCGAAGGTTGCACAAAAGATTGTAAGCAAAGATAATCCGGACTCATTTGTTCTGGGAGATGCCTTGGGAGCTAATATCTCGGGAGTAATTACTTCGGCTATTATTACTGGTATTTATATTACGATAATTCCATATTTATAAATAATGCGAATCAGTAGTTGAACTCTGATTCCTTGTTTTAGAAAATTAGATAAATGAATGCGATGGCAATTTTGCCCATCGTATGTACTAAAAGTCCAGATGTAGATCTGACTTTCATCGCTCTTTGAATATTTGTTTTTTCATTCAGCCAGTTGAAAAAAGATTCTATCGGTTGTCTGACCTTTGATACTGCAGTTGAAAACAGGTCTCTGCCCGCTTTCTCTCTTTGAGTAATAATAGGCTCCTCTCCCTTTATTGCTTTAACGGGAGTCATCA
>NZ_GG774803.1:191573-228950 GCF_000163675.1 Bacteroides sp. D22
GAAGATCGGTGTAGCGTTATTACTGAACCTCTGACAGTAGAACTTCAGTGAAGACTGATAAACATCGCAGATATACATATATATTTTTATAAGTTTTAGCTCTTTCTCCTTGGGAATCATAATTAGAATAATGAGTGGTTTTATTCTTCTAACATACTGATTTTCAAGGAGATTAAGAAATAAATAAATGAGATAATTAATTGAATAATAACAATTTAACTAACTGAATCAGCTAGTGATTTCAACTACTGATTCGCATAAATAAAAGTATAACAGTTTCTTGAGATACTGTTGGTAATGATGCAAAAAAAGAAATGGTGAACAAAAGGCTTGAAGGCTGTATGTTCACCATTTCTGTCTTGTATTAGTACTATTATGAGACGATATCTCATCCCTTGCTGCCATATTTATCCATGTAAAGCGGCATCAATCGTTTCTTTTACTCTTCGTATGGAAGTTACGTTTCGTTCGTATTCGTTGATGTGTACCGTGCCTCCCATGGAGACGGCTTCATTTTTGAATATCATTTCGCTCTGAATACTTTCACGTGCCGAGAAATGAAACTCGTTGATTCCGGTTTCTGCGGCAATGCGTGCGATATTATTTTCATTTACTCCGCATCCGGCGAGTAATGTGATTCTTCCGGCAGCCTGTTTCTGTAACTCTTCTAAAAGGGGGATTCCCAGTTCAGCCGTAGGTTGTTGGCCGGAAGTCAGAATACGGTTACATCCCAGTTTGATGATCTGTTCCAATGCTCTCTGCGGGTTATGGCATACATCAAATGCCCGGTGAAAAGTCACAGATAGCCCTTGAGCCGCTTCCATTAGTTTCTGCATTACTGGCAAGTCTACTTCACCCTCTGCTGTCAGACAACCGAATACCACTCCGTCTGCCCCTAATTTTCGCGCCATTTCGATATCTTTCAGCATTGTCCGGATTTCGATATCCGAATACAGAAAATCTCCTCCACGAGGCCGGATAATAACGTGTAGTCGGGTATGAGTCAGTACTTCCCTTGCGATGGCGATCTCACCATAGGAGGGCGTTGTTCCACCTTCCGGTATTCCGGCACACAGTTCCACACGGTCTGCTCCACCTTCCTGTGCGGCCAGGCAACTTTCCACTGAATTGGTACAAATCTCAAATTGATACTTTCCCATAGTTATGATATTAAAAAAGGGCGAATTTCTTCGCCCTTATATGAATCTTCTTTTGAATCGTTACGTTATTTAGCGAAACTTACCGCACGTGTTTCACGGATGACGGTAATCTTCACTTGTCCCGGGTAAGTCATTTCATCCTGGATCTTCTTGGCGATTTCACCTGACAGGCTTTCTGTCTGCTTGTCGTCAATCTTATCTGCACCAACGATAACGCGGAGTTCGCGTCCTGCCTGGATAGCATACGTCTTTGTTACACCCGGATAAGCCATTGCTAGCTGTTCGAGATCGTTCAGACGCTTGATATAAGCCTCTACGATTTCGCGGCGTGCCCCCGGACGTGCACCGGAGATGGCATCACATACTTGTACGATAGGAGCCAGCAGACTGGTCATTTCTGTTTCGTCATGGTGAGCACCGATAGCGTTGCAGATATCCGGTTTTTCTTTGTATTTCTCGGCAAGTTTCATACCCAGCAATGCGTGTGGCAATTCTGGTTCTTCATCAGGCACTTTACCAATATCATGCAGCAAACCTGCACGTTTTGCTTTCTTCGGGTTCAGTCCCAGTTCTGATGCCATCACAGCACAAAGATTGGCTGTTTCGCGTGCATGCTGCAACAAGTTCTGACCGTATGAAGAACGATATTTCATCTTACCGATGATACGGATCAATTCAGGATGCAGACCGTGGATACCCAAGTCGATGGTCGTACGTTTACCCGTTTCGATAATTTCTTCTTCCACCTGTTTGCGTACTTTAGCTACCACCTCTTCGATACGGGCCGGATGGATACGTCCGTCAGTCACAAGCTGATGCAGGGCCAAACGGGCAATTTCACGGCGAACCGGGTCGAAGGCAGAAAGAACGATTGCTTCCGGAGTATCGTCTACAACGATTTCAACACCGGTAGCAGCTTCCAGAGCACGGATATTACGTCCTTCACGTCCGATAATACGTCCCTTGATTTCATCCGATTCGATATGGAATACTGTAACAGAGTTTTCAATGGCAGTTTCCGTAGCCACCCGTTGGATAGACTGGATAACGATACGTTTGGCTTCTTTGCTGGCAGTTAATTTAGCATCATCCATAATGTCGTTGATGAATGATTGTGCCTGCGTTTTAGCTTCTTCTTTCAGTGATTCTACCAGGCGTTCTTTGGCCTCTTCGGCAGACAATCCGGAGATTGCTTCCAGTTTATCGATTTCCTGCTGTTGCAGTTTATCGAGTTCTTCTTTTTTCTTGTCAACAATCACAAGTTGCGCTTCCAGATTCTCTTTTACCGCTTCGGCTTCCATCTTTTTACGTTGGATTTCTTCCTGACGCTGGCTAAGTACCATTTCACGTTGCTTCAACTTGTTTTCCGCTTGCTGAATCTTCTGATTCCGCAATGCTACCTCCTTTTCAAGGTCTGCTTTCTTATTCAGGAATTTCTCCTTCACTTCCAGCAGCTTGTTTTTCTTAATTACTTCCGCTTCCGTCTCCGCTTCTTTCAGGACATTATCGTATTTGGATTTCAGTACATACCGGAATAGTATATATGAAAGGACTCCTCCTACGATGAAGCAAGCAATTGCTGTTGCTATTATTGCTATCATTCTACATTTAATTTAAGTATATAAATAAAAACGCACCGCCAAATATCAAAGCAATTATTTTTGCTTGGATATTGTGCAGTGCGTGGTTGTTTTATCTCTTATCAGCGAATAGCCGGTCGGGATTTATTTTTCCTTAAAATAATCCTCCAGCAATTCTGTCAGTTCTTTTACCTTCTCCACATAGGGGCTGGTATCATTACGTTGCATCAATTGCAGTCTCTCTAACGAGAACTGATAGGCTACCATGGCAATAATTTTTTCGGGTTCCAGATTTTTATAGACTTCCCGATACTTATTAAGCCTGATATTTACCTGCTTGGCGGCTTCCCGTACCATTTGTTCTTCCTCACGGTTGATGGTTAACGGGTAGTTTGAGTCTGCTATCTGCAGGTTTATCTTTATTTTATCGTTCATACATCTTCTTCTTATTCATTCAACAAAGCGATGCATTTATCGACTTCACGCACTAATTTTGACAATCGCAGCTTCGTCTCTTTTACGTCGCTGCCGTTAAGGCTGATTGCCGTAGCTGTTTTTAGGTTTGTATAGCTGACTTCCAATTCATCGTATTGAGCTTGTACCTTCTCGTTTTTCAGCTTTTCATTTTCGAGAAGCTTCTTCAACTCGGCATTTTCACGCTTAAGTTCATCGTGCAAATAAATCAAATGCCGTAGTTGCGTTTCAAAGGAATTCAATAACTTTTTTTCTTCTTCTGTCATCACTACACCAAAATTGTACACAAAAATACGATTAACTCTGATATTACAAAAACTTTTCGGGAGAAAATGTTCTTTTTAGCCTAAATTAGCTATGAACGGAGGGGAAAGTAGAGTATTGCATAGGAAGCAAATACAGCCTGCTTATAATATTATGGTATATTTTAAATTAATGCGAATTAGTAATTGAAAATGAATTGTCATTCATTTTTGTACGATTCTGAATCATTACAAAATCGATTAAATTTTTCTACTGGGTATTTATTTTCAATCTTTCTATTTCTTCTTTCACCTTTTCTCTGTCTCTTCGATGAATAAGGAGTTTGCGGGTGAAGAGTAACAATTTCACCATCTCTTCACCTGTAGCGAGTAGTTTCAAAAATAGTTTCAAGGCTTGAAACAATCTGTTTCACACCGAGAAACACTTCGTTTCGCTACTTGAAACAAAGTGTTTCCCGCCTTGAAACTTTTAGTTTCAAACAAGGTTGAAACTAATTACGAAATAGCTTTACTAATTTTACTCAATGGTGGAATCTGGAGGCTGCAATTTGATTTGATTCACGATGAAGAGCAGGTGAAGGGGCGGCTATTCACCTACAAACTGCTTGTTTATCGGCCATACAGAAGAAAAGTGAAGGAGCTGGAAGAATTGGACGTATTATAGAGAAAGAGCATTGAATGATTCAAAACTATATAAATCTGAATTCTTCTTTTTTGTTGGTATCGTAAAAGATTACTATTCAGCAAACTTTTGTAACTTCGGTATGTTTTTCAGGAAAGTATTAAGATATAATATCTGGTAGATAAGTCATTAATATACCTCCAAACGTGGCGTCGATGCACGCATTTTGATTTCCGCATCCAACACGATTGAATGATTGGGAGATGCCGGATCTTTGATTTTCTCTAAAATAAGTTCGGCAGCTTTTTTCCCCATCTGGTACAAAGGCGGTTCTACTGTAGTCAATTTGGGATAGACTATGTTGGAAAGTTCAGTTCCTGAAAAACTGGCTACGGCGATTTCTTCGGGTATTTTTTTTCCAAGTTCCCTCAATCTGTTCATAGCTCCAATAGCCAATGTTTCCGTAAAAGCGAAAATAGCATTGAAAGGAATATTTCTTTCCACTAATATATCCGCTGCTTTTTTCCCTTCTTCAAAAGTCATACCGGTTTTTATCAGCATATTATTCTTATCAAAAGGAATCCCGAATTTAGCCAAAGCGTCTTTGTATCCTCTGACACGTTCTATGGAGTTGTAAATATCGTCCGGTCCCTGTATATGAACAATCTGTTTGCGTCCGCTTCGGATCAGACTTTCTACGAGAAAGAATGACTTCATATAATCGTCCACTATTACTTGCGGAACTTCAAGTCCATAGGGAATACGATCATAGAACACCATAGGCATTCCCGCTTGCTGTAAACGAGCATATTCCTCCTTATTCCTTTTATAACTGCAAAGACAGATGATGATGCCATCCACCATGAATCCTTCCATCAGTTGCAGGTTCTCTTTTTCTTTTTCCGGATCTCCTCCCGACTCTGCAATAATCACCTTTATATTTTTGGTGTGAAGCACTTCTTGTATGCCGTTTATTACTCGTGAAGCAAACGGCGTAACCATTTCAGGAACGATCACCCCCACGGTATTGGTATGTCCGTATTTAAGGTTGATTGCTACAGGGTTGGGTCTATATCCCAATCTTTTAGCTGCTTCTATCACCTTTTCTTTCGTTTCTTTACGGATATTCTTGTCATCTCCCAATGCACGAGATACAGTGGAGACGGATATTGACAAATGTCGAGCGATGTCTTTTATGGTTATATACTTCATGCTGAATGATTGTTTAAATCAAAGCAAAGATATTGATTTCAAACAATAAATCCTAATATTGGAGTAAAATACGAATCCCATTTGCCTTTGTGTAATGCTTTTGTAACGTTTGCAGATTTTGGGAACGTTCCCGCAATCGTTTGCAGGCAAAAGAGTTAGGAAAAAACTTTTTTTCAAGCTCTTGTTCTTTATCTTTGCTACATCAACATGATGTCGAACTAAAGAAAAAGAACTATGAAAACACACCTCTTTTCTTATAAGTGCGGTCGAAAGCACATCAAAGTTTACCATCTATTTGAATTGGTAATAATTAAAGGATAAAAAACGGTCATGGACAAGAAAGTACGAAGTATAGAAATTTCGAAACGGGTTCCAATTGTGGGCAACTACGATGTAGTTGTCTGCGGTGGTGGGCCAGCTGGTTTCATTGCGGCCATTGCGGCTGCTCGCAGTGGTGCGAAAACTGCTGTTGTGGAACAATATGGTTTTTTAGGTGGAATGGCTACAATGGGGCTTGTTACTCCTTTGAGTGTTTTCACCTATAATAATGAAAAGGTGATAGGCGGTATTCCATGGGAATTTATCGAACGGCTGGAGAAGATGGGAGGCTGTATCATTGAGAAACCTCTTGGCAATGTAGCTTTTGATCCGGAGCTTTACAAGCTTTTATGCCAGCAAATGATACTGGAAGCCGGTGTGGATATGTATATGCACTCTTACTTAAGCGGTTGTCAGGCAAAAGACGGCAAAATATCCTGTATCTTCTTTGAGAATAAGAATGGGACAGAGGCCATAAGTGCCGATATGTATATCGACTGCACTGGGGATGGTGACCTTGCCGCTATGGCGGGTGTTCCGATGCAAACTGATGAATGTAAACCGCTGCAACCTCTTTCCACCTATTTTATATTAGGAGGTGTGGATACAGATTCGCCCATGATAATTGATGCCATGCACCATAATAAACAAGGGCAGAATTGTCATTGCATTGCAGTTCGTGAGAAACTTCTAGCAATGAAAGAGAAGCTTGGCATCCCCGAGTTTGGAGGTCCTTGGTTTTGCACCACTCTTCGTCCGGGCGAAGTAACGGTTAATATGACCCGTACTGCAGGAAATGCCATCGATAATAGAAATTTTACCGCAGCGGAATGTCGCTTACGGGAAGATGTATTTAAAATAGCACGAATCTTTAAAGAGAACTTTGAAGAGTTTAAAAACAGTTATGTGACGACCGTCGCCGTACATGCCGGTATTCGTGAGACACGTCGTATCAAAGGTGTACATACCATTACAGCAGAAGAATATGTGAATGCTTATAAGTATCCTGATAGCATATCACGCGGCGCACATCCTATAGATATCCATGTCGCTGCAGGTGCGGAACAGAGCGTAACTTTCCTTAAAAAAGCGGCGTATGTACCTTATCGCGCTCTTATAGCTGAAGATTTTCCGAATCTGCTCGTAGCGGGACGCTGTATTAGTGCCGATAAGACTTCCTTTGCGTCACTTCGCGTTCAGGCAAGTTGTATGGGGGTAGGACAAGCCGCAGGAGTAGCAGCCGCACAATGTATAAAGGCAGGTGTGACCGTACAAAAGGCTGATATTCACAATCTCATAGAGGAATTGAAGAAACTTGGAGCAATTATATAAAGAAGAACCAGAATATGGAACAGTTAGATTATATTATTATTTTACTCTACTTTCTCGGACTGATTGCCGTGAGTGTTGTGATGTCCCGGAAAATCAAAAACTCCGAAGATATGTTTATTGCCGGGCGAAATTCTTCGTGGTGGCTGTCGGGAGTCTCTTCCTACATGACTATCTTCTCGGCAAGTACCTTTGTCGTTTGGGGAGGCGTTGCTTATAAATCGGGACTTGTTGCGGTAGTTGTTGCACTTTGTCTTGGCATAGCATCGTTTATTGTCGGTAAATGGATCTCGGGCAAATGGCGGGAGCTACGTATTAAATCGCCGGGAGAATTCCTTACCATCCGGTTCGGACACCGCACGGTGAGTTTTTACACAATTTCAGGAATTATAGCCCGTGCGGTGCATACGGCAGTGTCTCTGTATGCGGTAGCGGTTGTGATGTGTGCATTAATCAAAGTTGATGGTGGCAGTATTTTTGCAAGTACGGGTATGATGGGTGATTCACCGATGGGTTACCTAAGTATTTGGTGGGCGCTTCTTATCCTTGGTGCCATCGCTCTTGGATACACCATTGCCGGAGGATTTCTTGCGGTACTAATGACTGATGTAATTCAGTTCGGAGTACTTCTGGCCGTGGTTGTATTTATGATACCTCTTTCATTTAACGCGGTAGGAGGCGTAAGTGCATTTATTGATAAGGCCAGTGAGATACCGGGATTCTTCTCGGGCACATCTCCGACCTATACATGGGGGTGGCTTTTACTGTGGATATTTCTCAATGTGTCTATGATTGGCGGTGACTGGCCGTTTGTACAGCGATACATAAGCGTGCCTACTACAAGAGACGCAAAAAAGAGTACTTATTTAATCGGAATTCTTTATATCGTCACTCCTCTCATCTGGTATCTTCCTACCATGATTTATCGTGTGATGGAACCCGGACTTGCGCTTGATTTGGATGCAACCACAATGACTTTCAACGGCGAACACGCTTATGTGAATATGAGCAAACTCGTGCTCATGAAAGGAATGGTCGGCATGATGTTGGCAGCGATGCTATCGGCCACATTGAGTAATGTTTCGGGTATTTTGAATGTATATGCCAATGTATATACTTATGATATTTGGGGACACAAAGAGAAAAACCGTCAGGCAAATGAGAAAAAGCGTATCAAGGTAGGACGTCTCTTCACATTTGTCTTTGGACTTGTGATAATCGCCTTGTCAATGCTCATTCCTTTTGCCGGAGGTGCCGAAAAGGTGGTAGTAACCCTTCTTACTATGGTGATGTGTCCTTTATATATTCCGTCGATATGGGGACTGTTCTCGAAGCGGCTGACAGGCAACCAACTTATTTCTGCAATGATTCTTACCTGGCTCGTTGGTATTATGGCTCGCGTCATAATTCCCGCCTCCGTTATTAGTCCAAGCCTTATAGAGTCAGTTGCCGGTTGTGTACTTCCTGTACTTATCCTTGCAATCATGGAAGTTTGGTCGGCACGTAAAAAGTATGAAGACAATGGTTATCAAGCCATTTGTGAATATACTGATCCTGAAGCCGATCGCGAACCGACATTAAAGGAGAAGAAAGCGGTATTAATCTATTCGCATTTGGCTGTTAACTGCTTCTGTATTACCATTGGTGTCGTTGCGCTCTTACTGATAGGTCTGCTTATTGCCGGTGATCCGAAGACTCTTGCGGTCAAAGGAATTGTGATAGGAAGTATCGTACTGATGATTGCCATGATACTTGCTTATGTGATATACAGAATTATATATGCAAGACGTCTGAAAATGTCTAGCTAGTCAATTATTAATAACCCTAAATACTAATCAAATGAATCTAAAGATGTTATTGTTTGCAAGTGTGTCGCTTGTGCTTTTTGCATCTTGTCATAACTCGGATGATCCGTATATGACACTCGCGACAAAGACACTTGATGTAGAAGCAGAAGGTGGGCTTTTCACTGTTGACCTTTCATCTAATGTCTATTACAGAGTCAATAACGATTGTCAGACCGATGGAAGCGATAGCCATTGGGCAGTTGTTGATTCGCATGAGACACAAGGTGAGATTACTAAGTTTACAATCAAAGTCTCTGAAAATTCATCGACTAGTTCACGTGTCGGTGCCATTCGTTTCATTGGCGATGATGTAACTCCTCTAAAGCTGGTTATTACCCAAAAGATGATTGTTCCGAAAGGTATCAGTCCTATCACCGAATCGATTGACGCAACTACAACAGAATCTTCGTTCAAAGTCTTTGGAGATAAGGAGTGGAAGGCTGTGTGTACAGATGCGGATGTGACCGTTTCTCCTGCAAATGGGGTAGGCGAATGTGATATTAAACTTACTTTCCCGGAGAACAAGACATTTACCAAAAGGACAATTAAAGTAACGGTAACCATCCAGGATGATACAGACTATACCTATACTCTTGTACAAGATGCTTTCTCGGGCATTTTGGCTGATTGGGACTTGAATAGTTTAACTGCCAACACAAGTGGAACATTTGCTGATGATGAGGCACAATCGGTATTCCCGGGAACCAATGGCAAGTATATTGCTCCGAGTGCCGGAAGTGGTAAGATTGAGTATTGGGCATGTGACCGGACAGGTTATGTAGAGCAGAAAGTCGTATGCAGCCGTGCCGTGGGTGCTAATGGTGACCCGTATGTATCAGGAGCTATTCCGGGTGATTATTGGTATGTCTATGGGGATATGAAAGGTACGACCATTCCTGCCGGTACCAAGATACACTTCTATTTTGTGACCAAATTAGGAACGATGTGTTCCAACTACTGGATGATCGAGTTCAAGGATGGAGAAGAATGGAAACCGGCTCTTCCGACTTCGACTCTTCAGGAAAGTGCGACAGAGACACTGTCGGGTGCACCTATCAATTACTCGGCGACTATTACCTACAACTTTGCGGGAATGTTGCTCGATAGCAGTAACAATGGCGCATATATCCCTGCCGAAGGAATATTTACCACGACTAAGGATATGGATGAGATTGTGCTAAGATTCGGACAGGCAGGCCGTTTATGTCTTAGTGGTGCCAGATATGCCGGAAAATATATTGACTGGACACATGCAAGCGGCCAGACACGTTTTTCAGCGCAACATCCAAGTAACCCTGAAACAGGTGCGGCAATCAAAGAGTATAACCAACATGTATTGCTTGAAATCGTAGAATAAATAGTATGAAAAAAAGTATATTAAGCCTGTTATTGGCATGTTTCCTGCAAATCAATCTGGCTTTTGCACAGAATGTAATGAAGGGTGTCGTTAGCGATGCCAATGGTCCTCTTGTCGGAGTGGTGATCCACGATAAAGACAATGCAAAAGGTACTACCTCCGATATGTCGGGAAAGTATGCGCTCAATGGCGCTGAATCAGGCCATACAATAGAATTCCGTTATCTTGGTTATGTGACCGAGACTGTGGTGTGGGATGGTAAGAGTGTAGTAAATATAAAACTTAAAGAGGATGCTGTACAACTTGAAGAGACAGTTGTTATCGGCTATGGATCTGTAAAAAAGAAAGATCTTACAGGTGCGGTCGGTGTAATCAACAGTTCGCTTATCGAGAAACAGAGCACGTCTCAACTTTCACAATCTTTGCAAGGACTGATTCCGGGACTGACGGTTACCCGTTCGAGCAGTATGCCGGGGGCAAGTGCTACGGTTCAGGTGCGTGGTGTGACAACAATGTCTGATTCGAGTCCGCTTATCCTTGTCGATGGTATGATGGTCAGTAGCCTCGACAATATAGCAAGCGAAGACGTACAGCAGATTACTGTACTTAAAGATGCAGCTTCTGCATCCATCTATGGTGCCCGTGCTGCTGCCGGTGTTATCTTGATAACGACTAAGGAGGCAACCGAGGGACAACTTTCGATCGGTTATAACGGAGAGATTTCGTTGTCTTCTCCTACCGAATTTCCGAAATTCCTGACCGACCCTTATCACTACATGACAATGTATAACGAATGGTCGTGGAACGATGCCGGTAATCCTGCGGGAGGCGAGTTTGCCAACTATTCACAGGACTACATCGACAACTATGCTACCAACAACAGGTATGATCCCATTCAATATCCTATCTATGATTGGAAAGACGCTATTCTTTCGAATACTGCTATGCGCCATAAGCACAACTTGACCATGACGTATGGCAACAAGGTAATCAAGAGCCACACTTCCGCTACCTACGAAAATGCCGACGCTATCTATAAAGGTTCAAACCACGAAAGAATCTCTATCCGTTCGCGTAATAATCTCAAGATTAGTGATAAGCTCTCCGGTTCTATCGATTTCTCGGTACGTTATGCCACGAAAAATGACCCGACTTCCGGTAGTCCGATTCGTGCAGCTTATATGTATCCTTCCATTTATTTGGGACTTTATCCGGATGGCCGTGTTGGTCCTGGTAAAGACGGCAGTCTTAGCAATACGCTTGCCGCCTTATTGGAAGGCGGAGAGAAGAAGACCGTATCCAACACAATGACCGGTAAATTCTCGTTGAGCTATAAGCCCATAAAAGATTTGACCCTTACTGCCAACCTGACTCCTACCGTCGGAACTGTTTCGATCAAGGAGATGAAGAAAGCCATACCTGTTTACGATGCATACGAAACCGATGTTATGCTGGGATATGTTTCAGGATATACTTCCAATTCGCTAAGTGAAGAACGCCGTAACATCAAATCATTGGAGAAACAATTCATCGCTACATACGACAAGACCTTCAGCAAGGTACATAACTTCAATGCCATGGTCGGTTATGAAGATTATAGTTATACGTATGAAACGATGTCGGGATCGACCAACGATATGTCTTTGTCTTCTTTCCCTTATCTTGATTTGGCGAACAAGAATGCTCTTGCCGTAGCCGGCAATTCTTATCAGAATGCATACCGTTCATTTTTTGGCCGTGTCATGTATAATTACGACAGCCGTTACTACCTCCAGCTCAATGCTCGTGAAGACGGATCTTCACGTTTTCACAAGGATCACCGTTGGGGATTCTTCCCGTCCGCATCGGTGGGTTGGGTCATCTCTAACGAGAAGTTCATGCAAAACATAACCCCGATAAACTATCTGAAGTTCCGTGCCTCTATCGGTACGCTCGGTAACGAGCGGATTGGAAATTATCCTTATCAGACATACATTTCGTTCAATAATGCCATTATGTATGACAGTGCAGGTTCTACGCCCCAATCTTCGATGTCTGCCGCTCAACAGGATTATGCGTATGAGAATATCCATTGGGAGAAAACACAGAGCTGGGATATAGGTGTGGATGCCGCTTTCTTTAACAATCGTCTTGACTTTAGCGCAGACTATTATTATAAGAAGACAACAGATATGCTCTTGTCAGTGGCAATCCCGTCGTTTACAGGTTATTCGGCACCTGACAGGAACGTAGGTAAAATGCATACCCGTGGTTGGGAAGTGAAACTCGGCTGGTCTGACCGTATCGGAGATGTAAATTATGCGGTAAGTTTTAATATCTCTGATTACAAGTCTATAATAGATAATCTTAACGGCAAGCAGCAGTTTAACAGCGATGGTACCATTATTACCGAAGGCGCAGAATATAACTCCTGGTATGGATATAAGACTGCTGGTTTATTCCAGACCGCAGAGGAAGTCAGTGAAAGCGCTCTGCTTTCGGCTTCTACCAAACCGGGTGATGTGAAATATGTAGATGTCAGCGGTCCGGACGGCACTCCTGACGGAATTATCAATGAGACATACGACCGCGTAGTGCTTGGCAGCTCATTGCCACACTATCTATATGGAGGTTCTATTAGTTTGGGCTGGAAAGGTCTCTCTTTCTCCTTACTCTTCAATGGTGTCGGGAAACAACTTTCACGCCTCACCGAAAGTATGATTCGCCCCATGCAGGGACAATGGCTTCCGGCTCCGTCAGTCCTTCTGAACGACAATGGCAGCCGTAATTATTGGAGTGTATATAATACTGCAGAGCAGAACGCGGCAGCCAGCTATCCCCGTTTGAGTCATCAGGGCGGTGAATACAACAACTACAAAATGTCGGACTACTGGCTCAAGAGTAGTGCCTATATGCGTATAAAGAATATCAACGTTGGCTATACAGTTCCTAAAAAAATCGTCTCTAAAGTCGGAATCAAGGGACTTCGGGTGTACGTCAATATCGATGATCCATACTGCTTTGATAGTTATCTTTCGGGATGGGACCCTGAAGCAGGCGCTTCTACCTATATCACACGCACTTATACATTTGGAGTGGATATCAAATTCTAATGGAGTATGAAAAAATTACATAATATGAAAAAAATACATGTATTGATTTGCATGATAGCTCTTCTATCTGTAACTTCTTGTGTGAACCTCGATCTGAATCCTCCTTCAGCTGCATCCAGCGAAAACTGGTTCTCGTCACCGGAGGAAGTTCGAATCTCGTTGAACGATTTTTATCGCAGTACCTTCTTTGTTATAGAAGAAGGTTGGACGCTGGACCGTAATACGGATGACTGGGCGCAACGAACCAACATTTACACCATTGCGGCAGGTTCACTGAATGCGTCTTCTACAAGTAATCCTAACATCAAGACTGTTTGGAGTTACACGTATAAGAACATTAGTCGTGCCAACCGGATTTTGGAGGCGCTCGACAAACTTGAAGGCAAATATTCCACCACTGAACTGAATACGCTTCGTGCCGAAGCCCGTTTTTTCAGAGCATTTGCTTATTCACGTTTGATTACTCTTTGGGGAGATGTTCCTTTCTACGTGACTTCGATTACTCCGGAGGAAGCATTTGAGATGGGGCGTACCGACAAAGCTGTCGTTCTGAAACAAATTTATGAAGATTATGACTATGCCGCAGAAAATTTGCCGGCCGCAAATAATAATAGCGGCGCCACCCGTGTGGACAAAGGAACGGCTTATGCTTACAAGGCGCGTACCGCTCTCTATCAACACGACTACGGGACTGCCGCAAAGGCTGCGCAAGACTGTATGGATCTGGAAGTATATGACTTGGCCCCTGATTATGGTGAACTTTTCCGCGACAAGACAAGAGGAAGCAAAGAAGTTATTTTCTCTGTTGCTCACTCAAGCGACCTTGAGTTGGATGAAAACGGTAAACCTACTACACAGGCTATCGGTTCCTTTATTGCCCGTTCGGCAGGCGGTACACATAATGCGCAACCTTCGTGGGAACTTCTTGCTGTCTACGAAATGACGAATGGCAAGACGATTGATGAACCGGGCAGCGGTTTTGATCCTCACGATCCATTTGCCAACCGTGATCCCCGTTGCCTGGAAACATTTGCTGCTCCCGGCAGCCGTATCTATGGTATTGAGTGGAACCCTGCGCCAAACGCACTCGAAGTAATGGACTATACACAAAATCGTATGATTACAAACAAAGATTCCAAAGGCGGTTCGGATGCTTCCAACTGTGCTTACAATGGTTGTTGCCTGCGCAAAGGCGCGCAAGAGTCATGGCGTACTACTTTGTATAACGACAACCCCGTCATTCTCATGCGTTATGCCGATGTATTGTTGATGTATGCCGAAGCTAAGATTGAACTGGGGGAGATTGACGCTACTGTCATTGCTTGCATCAACGATGTCCGTGCCCGTGCTTATGGCACCACCCGTACACAAACCAACGACTATCCGTCCATCACGACAACCGATCAGACGGCATTGCGCAAAGTGCTCCGTCGTGAGCGTCGTGTGGAGTTTGCATGGGAAAATCTACGCTATTTCGATTTGCTTCGTTGGCATCAGTTTGAGAATGCTTTCGGACACAATATGTACGGATTTACCCGTACAGCCAACAGGGCAAAGGAATACTTTGCGGCAGGCAACTGGTTTTGGCCGGAGACTCCGACATTTGACAAAGACGGATTTCCTTCTTTTGAAGCGATGGCCGACGGAACCTATATCGTCCAGCATGGTGAACGTAAGTATGATGAGAAGATTTATTTGTGGCCATTGCCAAGTGATGATGTATTGATAATGAATGGCAAACTTGTTCAAAATCCAGGGTACTAACTTTATTAAATAAATGATATTATGAGCATTGGAGAAATTTTATTGCGCAGTCGCTATCAACCATTGAAAAGGGTGTTGAGCTATGATGTATTCAACACCGGCTTTAACGGTTGGATGACATTGATGCCTAACTTTACGGAATATCCCGATTTTGATGTTCCCAAGACATTGGTCAATAAAGACCAGTGGCCACCGGTCATGCTTAGTTCCGCTACTTTCAGGTATCCGGGCACTCACGGAGCTATGTCCGGCACTTACTCTCTTAAACTTTCGACAAGACCTGTTGCCGCTCCTTATACGGAGATTCCGGCGGAAGGTTGTCTGGGACATGCCATTAAGCGGCTTTCGTTCTCTCGTCCGGGCTGCAAATATTTGCAGATAGAATGTTGGTTTACATACACGGCGGAACAGGATGTGGTGGATGGCGGTGACCGTCCGCAACCGGGTTTACATGAGAGTTCCATCCGCGATTTTGGTATGGGATTCGATGTACAGGAGGGTGGAAAACGTTACCATGTAGGAATTCGTTATCTCAATGCAGTAGATGGCAAATTAATGCAGAAGTGGCAGTATGAACATTCCAATGAAGACATAACCGACCGCGATTGGGCTTATGGACTTGACGGAGACTGGTGTAAGAGGGGAGTCGATCCCTGGTGGTTCGGCCGCCGTTATCCTAATGGCGACCACGATGGATTCAAGGATTTGAAAGATGGTCATCAGAAACTCATTTACAATGAGACCGACTGTAAACTCAATTGGCAATACATGCGTCTGAAACTTGACACAGAGCTTCGTGAATATGTAGAGTTCCAATGTCAGGACAGAATTTGGGATATGCGTGGCATTGCAGCTGATACCGTTGACGGATATGGACGCATCGACAATCTTATCAATCCTCTTTTCTGGGTGGGTACTGATACCAATCGTCGTGTATTCTTTTATATAGATTCTGTTGTTGTTTCACAAGAATAAAAGGAGGAATGTAATATATGAAAATGTTTAATGATTCCCATCTTGAGGTAAAGAAGTTCTTTAAAGGTACTTTCTTCACTCATCCTTACGAGGCTGGTTGGGCAGATGAGGCTATATTCTTTGTTATGGTTGAGAAAATAGAAGGAGATCCCGTATTCGAAGGTCGTGTACAACTATCGCAAGACGGCATACATTGGGCTGACGACGGTAGTGATCCTGTAATCTTCAAAGGACTTGGCCAACATATTATAAAGGTAAATTCAAATTTTGGTAATTATATTCGTCTTGCCGTCAGCATTGAAGGCGGAGAGATGTTTTTAAATCTTCATATAGCATGCAAAGGTTAATATTTATATTTAGTCTGTTCATCCTTGCGATTGTAGGATGCAGCTCCAATGAGTCTCACTCATTTTTGATTCGTCCGGATGGAGGTGGGGAAGATGCTGCCACTGAAATAGAGGTAGGTAAGACGATTCCTGCCTGGCAGGAGGGTGTGATGGATATTCATTTCATCAATACGACTACCGGTGAAAGCATGTTTGTAATATTCCCGGATGGTACGCAAATGCTTATCGATGCCGCAAGTTCGAGTGTTACGACCAACTCTAATAGTAATACGACCAACACCGGTATCCGTAGTCGTTGGGATCCGACTCTGACTTCTACCCGTGGTTCACAGATTATAACTGATTACATTCGTAAGTGTATGGTATGGACAGGTAACAGCACGATTGATTATGCCGTACTTACCCACTTCCATAATGACCACTTCGGCGGTTATACTTCTTCCTTGCCGAAATCTTCCAACTCCGACACTTATTCGTTGATAGGTTTTGCCGAGATTTTCGACAATTTCAAGATTGGTACGCTTCTCGATCGTGGCTATCCCGATTATAACTATCCGTTCAATATGGCGACAATGGCAGACAATGCTCCAAGTTGTAATAACTATATCAATGCAGTGAAATGGCATGTCGCCAATCAAAAGTTCGATGCTGCGATATTCAAAGCAGGGGCGAATGATCAGATCGTTCAGAAGTATAATCCTGCAAAGTATCCTACTGCAAAGGTGCAAAACGTGGCAGTGAATGGAGAGATCTGGACAGGTTCGGGCACTACCACAAAGAAGACATTCCCTGAACTCTCGGAGATTTCATACGAAAACAGTAAGAACATTACCTCCAGTGACAATTGTCCGCCGGAGAATATAACCAGTTGTGTGATGAAAGTTTCGTATGGCAACTTTGATTTCTTTGCCGGTGGTGACCTTCAGTATAACGGACGTTCGAGTCATGCGTGGAAAGATGCCGAACTGCCCTGTGCAAAAGCAGTAGGTCAGGTGGAACTATTGAAAGCTAACCATCACGGTGTAACCAACACCAATCAGGTGGATGCTCTGAAAGCACTCAATCCACAAACGATTGTTGTCAATTCGTGGGTAGATTGTCATCCCCGTACCGATATACTGAATTCGATGGAGACAACACTCCCTGCGTGTGACATGTTTATCACTAACTTCTGGCAGGGCGATCGCCCCAGCGGAGTAGACGACCGGGTTACGGCGGAAGAGGCTGCGAGAGTAAAGGGATATGATGGACATATTGTAGTTCGTGTGACCGATGGGGGAAACAAATACAGAGTTGTGACAATCACAGATTCTGACGGGGCAATGACTGTTAAGACTATTTCCGGTCCATATACAAGCAGATAATGAATACAAAATATTATGATGTAATAGTAGCAGGTGCAGGTCCTGCCGGGATATGTGCGGCTGTAGCCGCCGCCCGGCAAGGAGCACGTGTTGCCCTTATCGAAAGATACGGAGTCATCGGAGGTAACCTGACCGCCGGGTATGTCGGCCCTATTCTCGGTAGTGTAAGCAAGAACACGATGCGCGATGAGGTTTGTGCTATTCTTGGCGTCAAAGACAATGACTGGATTGGCGAACATGGAAATGCTCACGATTTCGAAGAGGCAAAACTTACATTGGCAGAATTTGTCGCCAGGGAAAAGAACATCGATGTCTTTTTGCAATGTTGCGTGTCGGATGTTATTCGTGACGGAAAGGTGGTAAAAGGCATTAAGTGTGCAAGTAACGAGGGGACGCTCTGTTTTGAAGCCGCGGTTACAATTGACTGTACCGGTGATGCCATAGTATCTTTTCTTGCCGGTGCAAAAATAGAAAAAGGACGTGCTGACGGACTCATGCAGCCTGTAACCCTTGAATACACCATTGATGGCGTAGACGAGTCGAAAGGAATTATCTGCATTGGAGATGTAGACAATGTTCAATTGAATGGCGAGTGTTTTCTTGATTGGTGTAAAAAGAAAGCCGATGAGGGCAAACTTCCCCGGATGCTTGCTGCCGTGCGTTTGCATCCATCGGTCAGACCGGGTTGCCGTCAGGTAAATACGACACAAGTCAATAGGGTGGATATAACTTCGGTAAGCTCTATTTTCACCGCCGATCTTGAACTTAGGCAACAGATACGCCTCCTGACTCAATTCTTGAAAGAAAATTTGCCGGGTTACGAAAACTGTAGAGTGATCGGAAGTGGTACAACAACCGGAGTGCGCGAAAGCCGCAGGGTGATGGGCGACTATGTGATCGATGCCGATGAAATGGCGGAAGGCTGCCGTTTTGCCGATGTGGTGGTACATAAAGCATTGTTCATTGTCGATATACATAATCCTGACGGAGCCGGACAGGCGGAACCAACCATCCAATATTGCAAACCATACGATTTGCCGTATCGTTGTTTTCTCCCGTTGGGCTTGGAAGGGCTTCTGGTGGCGGGACGGTGTATATCGGGTACTCACAGAGCTCACGCTTCATATCGTGTCATGAGTATTTGCATGGCGATGGGAGAGGCAGTTGGTATTGCTGCTGCTATGAGTGCGTCGCAGCACTGTACTCCGCGGGCTCTCGATGTAGGAGAGTTGCAGAAACGGCTTGAGTCGTTAGGCGTAGAGCTGTTCGATTAACGTAGAACATAATCATACTTTAAATTTATAGAGCATACTTATGAAAAAGATCTATTTGTCTGTCGTGTGCTTACTGATCTCTATTCCCCTTATCGCCCAGTTGTATGTAGAGCCGGAGAAAGAGGTGGAGTGCTCTGTCTTCCTGGCAAAGGAAGGACGGGGGCGGGCACAGCAAGGACTTGAAATATGGGATGATTACATATTCTCGTGCGAGGATGGAGGGCACGTGAATATCTATGATTTCAAAAGTGCCGATCCGAAACCTGTGGCAGGCTTTGAGTTGGCATCCTCCCATCCGGACAACCATGTAAATAATGTATGCTTTGGCGTCGAGACAAAACGCGGAGCATCGTTTCCTCTCTTGTATATCACAAACGGGAAGGTAGGAAGCGAGTTGGAATGGTTGTGCTTTGTGGAGAGCATCACCCGTCGTGGAAAACGTTTTAGCAGCGAAATCGTACAGACAATTGAACTCGATGGCTCGAAGTGGGCGGAGAAAGGGTATGTCTCCATCTTTGGTGCGCCAAGCTGGCTGGTCGATCGGGAACGGGGATTTATATGGATATTCTCGGCGCGTAAACGTACTGTGGCGAAGGTGACAAAGCATGCATGGGAAAACCAGTATGTCGCCACCAAATTCCGCATACCGTCGTTGAGTGAGGGCGCAAAGGTGCGCCTCGACGAAAATGACATTCTCGATCAGGTGGTGTTCCCCTATGAGGTATGGTTCACACAAGCGGGCTGTATGCATGATGGTAAAATCTATTTCTGCTTCGGAGTTGGGAAACAGGATGACAGCCGTCCTTCCTGCATCCGGGTGTACGATACGGATAGGCGGACGATTACTGCCCGATACAATGTGCAGGAACAGGTTATTTACGAACCGGAAGATATTGTGGTTAAAGACGGGGTTATGTATGTCAATACCAATACGAATGCGAAAAAGACGTCTGATCTTCCTTGCATATTCAAACTCTCTCTTCCGAAAGAAAAGCCGGTGGCCGAAAATCCTCTCGACGAGATACGCAGGGATCCGGAACGTGCAGGCGGCGTGTATTATGTGACCGATCTTTCACATCCGGTTACGCCGGCGCCCAAAGGATATACGCCTTTCTATATAAACGGCTATTTTCGTCACGGAGCGCGTCAGATAGACGATGAGGTGACTTATCCTGCCATATACGGCGTATTGGAGAAAGCTCATGCCACAAACAACCTTACCGATTTTGGAAAAGCCCTGTACGAACGTCTTGAACCGTTCAAGAAGAATGTGTTTTACAAAGAAGGCGATCTGACACAAATCGGTTATCGTCAGACAAGGGAGATAGGCCGGAGGATGGTACAAAACTATCCGGAAGTATTTGAAGGCCATCCCTATTTGAAGACTAACGCAACGAATGTGCTTCGGGTGGCGGCCACCATGCAATCTGTAAATTCGGGCATTTTGTCACTGCGCCCCGGGCTTGAATGGGCGGAGATAGACAACTCCCGTTCGTTCCTTACCACACTGAATCCATACGGTAACGTATGTCCCGGCAGGAGTCCGCTTGATAAGTATATACTCGGTAAGGAAAACAGTTGGTATAAAAAATATCGTTCATATATAGATGAAAAGTTGGATGTGGATGCTTTTTTTAGAAGACTGTTTATAGATGTTACACAAGTAGAAAGTGAATATGACAAGTACGACCTGATCCATCGCTTCTGGTTAATGGCATCACTGATGCAATGCCTCGACCGCCAAGTGCCTATATGGGATATCTTTACAGAAGAGGAAATATTGGCTTGGGCGGAAATCGAGAACTATAAGTATTTTGCGCAGAAAGGTCCTGAACCGGTATCTCACGGGCGTAGTTGGGGACTTGCATCCCGCACGTTACGCCATTTGTTAGACGAATCTGCCGAAGATCTGGTGCGCAAGCGTCATGGTATCAATCTCAACTTCGGACACGATGGCGTTCTGATGGCCATCTTGACCAATTTGCAAGCCGGGACGTGGGCGCGGGAGGCTAGTAATTCCAAAGAAGCGTTACGGAGTTGGAAGTATTGGGATATTCCGATGGGTGCGAACCTTCAGATGATCTTTTACCAATCAGAAGGCAATCCGGACGTTTTAGTTAAGTTTATGCTGAATGAAAAAGACCTCCGGTTGCCGTTGGAAGCGGTTGAAGCATCTTATTACAAATGGAATGAGGTTTATAAATTCTATATAGAACATTGCGACAAGGTGGAAAAATCACTTGCCGAAACATTGAAATTATCGTATGAAGACTTTTAATTATAATCGTGCTGAAATAAAGGCCGGAATAGTACATTTCGGCGTTGGAAACTTCCATCGTGCACATCTCGAAGCTTACAC
This sequence comes from Bacteroides sp. D22, assembly GCF_000163675.1. Lineage (NCBI taxonomy): Bacteria > Pseudomonadati > Bacteroidota > Bacteroidia > Bacteroidales > Bacteroidaceae > Bacteroides > Bacteroides sp. D22. The sequence continues at coordinate 212,911 of NZ_GG774803.1, forward strand.
AAATCTATTACTTGAAGATCCTTCACAAAGATGCTGGGGGGTATTCGGAGCCATGATTATGCCTACGGACGGGGTCTTGTTCAACGCCCTCAAGAAAGACGACGGCATATATCAGTTGACGACATGCAGCCCTTCCGGCGAACAGGATAGTATGCTGATTGGTTCGCTTGTAGAACTGGCATGGGGGGAAATAGATAGTGAGCCTATCATCGCTAAAATAGCATCGGAGGAGATAAAAATCATCTCTCTCACCATTACCGAAGGGGGATATAAGGTTGATTTTAACCAATCGCGCAGTGTGTTTTGGTATGTAGCCGAAGGACTTAAACGCCGGATGGAGAAAGATTTGCCGATTACGATTCTTTCGTGTGACAACATGCAGATGAACGGCAATGCCGCCAAATGTGCGTTTATGTCATACTTCGAAGCGAAATATCCCGAGGTGGCAGCGTGGGCGAAAAAGAAAGTGACGTTCCCGAATTCGATGGTGGATCGAATCACTCCCGTAACAAAACCGGGTAAGGTTACAGATGTGTGTTGTGAAGACTTTATACAATGGGTGATTGAAGATAATTTCATTGCAGGCCGTCCTGCATGGGAGAAGGTGGGAGTTACATTCACCCATGATGTGACCCCGTATGAAATCATGAAATTAAGTCTTCTCAATGCGTCACATACTCTTCTTTCTTATCCTGCCTATATGGAAGGATTCAGGAAGGTCGATGCTGTAATGGCAGACGAGAGGTATCGTGCAATGATAAAGCTGTTTATGAACAGGGATGTTACTCCTTATGTTCCGGTTCCCGAGGGCGTTGACCTTGAAGCGTATAAAGACCAGCTTATCGAACGATTTTCAAACAAGGCGATCAGCGATCAGGTATCACGGCTTTGCGGCGATGGCATTGCTAAGTTTGCGGTTTATGTGGTACCCATACTCAAACAGATGTTGCAGGATGGGAAGGATATTTCGATAGAGGCTTTCCTGATAGCTGTTTATTGCAAATACCTGATAGGTGCGCGCACCGAGTCCGGTGAAAATATAGCTATCTCCGAACCTCACATCACCCCGGCGGACAGGAAGTTGATTTCTGGAGGATCGCCGGCCGAGTTCTTGAAAATATCACCTTTTGTGTCATTGGGACTGGACAAATATCCTGTGTTTATGGAAAAGTATGAGCAGTTTTATGCTATGCAGGTAGCGGAAGGGTTGAAAGTCTTATTACAGTAAACAACTAAAAAATACAAGGCAATGAAGAAGTTTTTCATAACGGTTGTTCTGTCGCTTTCGTGCGTATTGTCGGTTTCGGCACAAAAACAGACGGAGGCGTCAACGCTTAACCTGATAGGTAAGCCGTTTGAATCGACTCCCAATCCGTATCATAGAGTCGATACATTGGTTTATAAAGGTTTTAACAGGACGGAGAATCGACAACTCCGTTGCTCTGCCGGTATGGCTGTGTTGTTTAAAACGAACACGCGTAATATACAGATTACGACAAAGTGGGGATATGTATATTCGAGCCATTCAACCATGCCGATCTCTTATAAAGGATATGATCTTTATATCAAAAATGCAGACGGTCAATGGCAGTATGCGGCAAGCGGTTCATTGAAAGCGTATAAGGGCGAGAAAACCGAGACATTCACGCTCATTGAGAATATGGATGGTACGATGCACGAATGTATGATGTATATGCCGATGTATTCGGAGGTCATTTCTTGTAAGATAGGGATAGATGACGATGCTGTTATCGAACCGTTGAAGTCCGATTTTCGTCACAAGATAGCGGTATATGGCTCTTCGTTTACGCAAGGAGTGAGCACGGATCGATCCGGTATGAGTTATTCCATGCAATTTATGCGTAATACGGGTCTTCAAGTCGTGTCGCTTGCAACAAGTGGGCGTTGCCTGATGCAGCCTTACATGCTCGACGTTCTTGCGGAAATCAAGGCTGATGCTTTTATATTCGATACTTTTTCAAATCCTGACGCAGAACTGATAAGAGAGCGCCTGATGCCGTTTATCGATCGGCTTATAGCGGCACATCCGGCTACTCCGTTGATATTTTAGCGTACTATCTATCGTGAACGACGTTCATTCGATACAGTTCTTGATGCGAAAGAACGGGCCAAGGCGGCAACCGTAGAGGAGTTGTTTGCGAAAATCCTCACGAACCCGAAGTATAAAGACGTTTATCTGATTACGCCTGATGCTTCCGATGCGCATGAGACATCGGTCGACGGAACTCATCCAAGTAGTTATGGATATGCACTTTGGGCGAAGTCAATAGAGACTCCGGTAATAGAAATTTTAAGTAAATATGGTATAAAATGAGACAAGCGGTATTAGTAGAACCAAAACATATTGAATTTCGTGAAGTTGAGGCGCCTAAGGCGTCGGACCTGAAAGAACATCAGGTGCTTCTGAATATTAAGAGAATTGGTATTTGTGGAAGTGAGATACATTCTTATCACGGATGTCATCCGGCAACTTTCTATCCGGTAGTTCAGGGGCATGAATATTCGGCAGTGGTAGTCGCTATGGGGACGGCGGTTACGATCTGCAAGGCGGGTGACATTGTCACCGCACGTCCGCAACTTGCGTGTGGGAAGTGCAAGCCTTGTCAGCGGGGAGAGTATAATATTTGTGAAGAGCTAAGAGTGCAAGCCTTTCAGGCAAATGGAGCTGCGCAAGACTTTTTTGTGGTTGATGATGACAGGATTGCGGTATTGCCTGAAGGTATGTCACTTGATTATGGGGCTATGATAGAACCGGTGGCAGTGGCTGCGCATGCAACCATGCGTGGCGGGGACTTGAAAGGTAAGAATGTGGTTGTATCGGGTGCCGGAACAATCGGTAACCTCGTGGCGCAGTTCGCTAAGGCAAGAGGAGCCAAACGGGTTCTTATTACCGATGTAAGTGATTTCAGACTTGAAATCGCTCGTAAATGTGGCATAATAGATACGCTCAATGTAGCTAAGACGCCGCTCAAAGAAGGAGCGAAGAGGCTTTTCGGGGATGAAGATTTTCAAGCTGCGTTTGAGGTTGCCGGGGTTGAGTCGAGTATTCGTTCGCTTATGGAGTGTATCGAAAAAGGGAGTACCATCGTTGTAGTGGCGGTATTTGGCAAGGATCCGTCGCTTAATATGTTCTATTTGGGAGAGCACGAACTGAAGGTGAACGGAACGATGATGTATCGCCATGAAGATTATCTTACGGCTATCGATCAGGTAAGTTCGGGAGCTATCTGTCTCGAACCGCTTATTTCGAATCATTTTCCGTTCGAACAGTATGACAAGGCATATAAATTTATAGATGAGAATGGTGCAACATCCATGAAAATAATTATTAAACTATAAAACCATGAAAATAATAGGTATAGGAGAAGTTGTTTGGGATTGCTTCCCGGAAGGTAAGAGACTTGGCGGAGCGCCTATCAATTTCTGCTTTTTTGCGAAGGAATTGGGAGCAGAATCATATCCCGTTACGGCAATAGGTGGCGACGAACTCGGTGATGAAACATTTACGGTGCTTAAAGAGACCGGACTTGATTTAGGATATATTTCCCGTAATATTTTGCCGACAGGTAAAGTGCTTGTGTCGTTGAATGAGGCCGGTGTACCGCAATATGAGATTGTTGAGAATGTTGCTTGGGATGCTATCGAGTGTAGTCCTACGACCATGAAACTTGTCAGCGATGCAGATGCTGTTTGTTGGGGCTCTTTGGCACAACGAAGTGAAAAGTCACGTGCTGCAATCTTGAGACTCATAGATGCCGTGCCGGATACCTCTTTGAAGGTGTTTGATATTAATATCAGGCAACATTTTTATTCGACAGACTTGATTGTGGAATCCTTGCAAAAGGCAAATGTGCTCAAATTGAATGAAGACGAATTGCCATTATTGATCTCTCTCCTTTCTCTTTCTACTGATTTTGTGGAAGCTATCGCAGAACTCATAGCTCGTTTTTCGCTCAAATATGTTATATTCACACAGGGCGCAGTACGTAGTGGCATATATGATGTAAGTGGGGAAATTTCATCCATAGATACACCTAAAGTCGAGGTGGCTGATACTGTAGGTGCAGGCGACTCGTTTACTGCTACCTTTGTTGTGAACATACTTAGAGGGGCGTCGGTCGCTGAATCACACCGCAAAGCGGTAGATGTATCGGCATATACTTGTACACAAAGGGGGGCTATTAATCCGTTGCCGGATAGTAAAAAGTAATATTGGGTACTCCACATAAGGAAGTTTCGTACTTGGTTTGAATGATTCTTCAAACCAAGCGTGGTGAATATGCCTTGTTTTTATTAAATGCGGTTTAATCTCATTAATTAACCGCAAAATTTGCGGCTTATCATACCTCTTTTAACCGCATTTTTATAGATAACTCCAATTTAATAGTTATTTTTGCAGAAATAACTGATGGTATGTTTATCCATGAAATAGAAAATTGGAGTTCATTCAGATGGAACGCTGAAAGATTGTCAGATGCGATAGCCCTGACAAACAGGGCTATCGGATATCTTGTTGGAAGGTTAAGTACAATTGGATTTGATAGTCAGATGATCGCTACGGTGGAAGCTGTGACGCATGATGTTGTTGCATCTTCAGAAATTGAAGGAGTAACTTTGAATACAGCAGAGGTACGTTCTTCCGTTGCCCGAAAATTAGGTGTAACTGTACCCGATGTGAAAGAACCGACGCATTATATTGATGGAATGGTCGAGATGATGCTTGATGCTATAATGAATTACGAAACTCCGTTAACACATGATAGATTATTCGGATGGCATTCCGCACTTTTCCCAACAGGTAAAAGTGGCTTTTCTGATATTTTAGTGGGAAGTTATCGTACTGAAGCTATGGAGGTTGTTTCCGGTACATTTGGGCGGGAAAGAATACATTATCGTGCTCCCGGGCCGGAACGTGTATATGACGAAATGGATAAATTTCTTTTATGGTTTAATGCCCCCAATATAGCTCCGTCATTATTAAAGTCTGCAATTGCTCATTTCTGGTTTGTATGTATCCATCCGTTTGACGATGGGAATGGTCGTATTGCGAGAGCTATATCAGATATGGTATTATCCCAGACAGATCGCAGTAAATTGCGATTCTTTAGTATGTCTATGCAGATTAATAAGGAAAAGAAGGCTTATTATCGTATGCTGGAACAGGCTCAACGTGGAAATGGTGATATTACAGAATGGTTAGAATGGTATCTGGCTTGTCTTAAACGGGCTATTGATGAATCCAATGGCTTGTTAAGCGGCATATTGAATAAAGCGATTTTTTGGAAAACTCATTCGGGGGGCATTATAACTGAAAGACAACGAATGATCCTCAATATATATCTGAATGGCTATGAAGGAAAACTTACTGCAAAAAATTGGAGCAAGTTGGCCGAAGTTTCATTAGATACAGCTACCAGGGATGTGAAGGATTTAGTGGCAAAGGGAATTCTTTCGCCTATACAGGGGCGTGTCAGGGATGTATCATACACATTAAATTATGTAGAATCAGATACCCGAGTAGCTGACTTTACTGATTCTGTACTGATAAATCGTGATGGAAATGATTATATATCTTCTATGTATAAGAAGCAAAAAACTGTAGAGGAAAGAATTTCTCCATTGGATAAAATGCGTTTTGAACAAAAGGAGATGTCAATCGACGATTTGGTATATAAGTATTTTGCATATCTCATTGGATAATAATAATTTGTGAAATAAAGAAACCCATGTTGAAAATATTAGTAACCTACGCCGTACAAGGCGAATTTGTAGAACTTAAATGGCCGGATATAGAACCTTACTACGTTCGTACAGGTATTGGTAAAGTGAAATCAGCCTTTCATTTGGCAGAGGCAATCCGTCAGGTACAACCGGACTTGGTGCTCAATATCGGAAGTGCCGGAACAGTCAACCATCAGGTAGGAGATATTTTTGTATGTCGCAAGTTTGTAGACCGTGATATGCAGAAAATGAAAGAGTTCGGATTGGAGTGTGAGATCGATTCATCAGCTCTGCTCGAAGAAAAAGGATATTGCACGCATTGGACGGAACATGGAATCTGCAATACAGGAGATGGCTTCCTCACCGAGTTGACCCATGTTAGCGGAGATGTTGTAGATATGGAAGCATACGCACAGGCATTTGTCTGCCGTTCAAAAGAAATCCCGTTTATTTCCGTGAAATACGTGACTGACATAATTGGCCAGAATTCCGTGAAACATTGGGAAGATAAACTTGCCGATGCACGGCAGGGACTATCGCATTACTTTAATGTCTTGAAAGAAAGAATATGATAAGTGACTCCTGCGGCTATCAATCCCAGGAGAATCTTTACCCATATAAAAGGAATCAGGCAGAAAATGCAATAAAGCATTGTTCCCCACATTAATACGAGAGAAATTATTTTGGCACGGAGAGGAATCGCCTTGTTTTCGCGGAAATTGCGGATGTAAGGACCGAAGTGCCGATGGTTGAGCAGCCAGTTATATAATCGGGGTGACCCTTTGAAATAAAGGGCGGCGGTGAGCAATAGAAAAGGGGTAGTGGGCAGTAGCGGCAGAAAGATGCCGAGAATACCGAGCGCAAGGGAAATACTACCTAAAACAATATATAGAGTTTTCATGCGGCAAAGATAGTGCAAAAAAAGGGAAAAAATAACACTCTTTGCTGGATGAAAACTCTATTTTATATTACCTTTGCCGTTGCATCGAGGTGACATTAGATGCGTGTAACTATTAAAATACATACACTCATGTTTACAGTAATCAAACGCATGGAGATCTCGGCTTCTCATAAGCTGGTACTCCCGTATCGCAGTAAATGCGCCAGTTTACACGGTCACAACTGGATTATCACCGTCTATTGCCGTTCCGCACGGCTCAACTCCGAAGGAATGGTGGTAGATTTCACCCGCATCAAAGAAGTGGTCACGGAGAAACTCGACCATCAAAATCTGAACGAAGTACTCCCATTTAATCCCACAGCGGAGAATATCGCCCGGTGGGTATGCAAACAGATTCCTCAATGCTATAAAGTAGAAGTGCAGGAATCGGAAGGAAACATTGTCATCTACGAGAAAGATCCCAGCGGCGCAGAAGGACAAGAATAGCAAACCAAACAAATTTTGATGATGAGAAAGATTAATGAAATCTTTTACAGCTTGCAGGGCGAAGGCTACCATACCGGAACTCCGGCCATCTTCGTCCGTTTTTCCGGCTGCAACCTGAAATGTGACTTTTGCGACACACAACACGAAGAAGGGAAAATGATGACCGACGATGAAATAATCGCCGAAGTGAAAAAATATCCTGCCGTCACCGTTGTCCTTACGGGCGGCGAACCTTCCTTATGGATAGACGATGAATTGATCGACCGTTTGCATCAAGCAGGCAAATATGTGACTATCGAAACCAACGGTACACGCCCCCTGCCGGCAGCTATCGACTGGGTGACCTGCTCCCCCAAACAAGGGGTGAAACTTGCCATCGACCGGATGGATGAAGTGAAAGTGGTCTATGAAGGACAAGATATAAGTATTTTTGAACTACTTCCGGCCGAACATTTTTTCCTCCAGCCTTGTTCTTGTAATAACACTGCTTCAACAGTGGACTGTGTAATGCGACATCCCAAATGGAGACTCAGCCTGCAAACACACAAATTAATCGACATCCGTTGAACAAAATAGACGGGTGATGCGGAAGAAGCTTAAATTATTACAAAATATAGTATGAAAGTAGGTTTGTTTATTCCTTGTTATATCAATGCTATTTACCCCAATGTGGGAGTGGCATCGTATAGACTATTGAAAAGTTTGGGAGTAGACGTCGATTATCCGTTGGATCAGACTTGTTGCGGACAACCGATGGCAAATGCCGGTTTTGAAGATGAATCGATGAAATTGGCACTCCGTTTTGACGATCTGTTTCGGGAATACGATTACATCGTCGGTCCTTCCGCCAGTTGTGTGGCATTTGTGAAAGAGAATCATCCGGGCATCTTGGAGAAAGAAGGACATGTCTGTCAGAGTGCGGGGAAGATTTATGATATTTGTGAGTTCATTCACGATGTCTTGAAACCTTCCAAAATTCCTGCACGCTTTCCTCATAAAGTCAGTATTCACAATAGCTGTCATGGGGTGCGCGAACTGTTGATTTCCGCTCCCACCGAACTGAACATCCCTTATTACAATAAATTGCGTGACCTGCTCAATCTGGTAGAAGGCATCGAAGTATTCGAGCCCAGCCATATTGACGAGTGTTGCGGCTTTGGCGGAATGTTTGCGGTGGAAGAGCAGGCAGTCTCCGTCTGCATGGGGCGTGATAAGGTAAAAGATCACATCGCTACCGGAGCCGAGTATATTGTCGGAGCGGACAGTTCCTGCCTGATGCACATGCAAGGTGTCATCAAACGGGAGCATCTGCCTATTCAGATTATCCATATTGTAGAAATTCTAGCGTCGCAATCATGAGTACAAAACATTCAAAGGCTGCCGAAAAGTTCTTGCAGGACAGCAAGATGGCAGCATGGCATAACGAAACCCTTTGGATGGTCCGTGCCAAAAGGGACAAGATGAGCAAGGAAGTTCCCGAATGGGAAGAGTTGCGCAACAAGGCTTGCGAGTTGAAACTATACTCCAACAGCTACCTCGAAGAACTTCTGCTGGAGTTTGAGAAGAATGCTACCGCCAACGGCGCCATCGTACATTGGGCAAAAGATGCCGATGAATACTGCGCCATCGTCTACGAAATACTGAATGAGCATAACGTCCACCATTTCATCAAGAGCAAATCCATGCTCGCCGAAGAGTGTGGATTGAATCCTTTCCTGATGGAGCGTGGCATCGATGTCGTAGAGTCCGATTTGGGCGAACGCATCCTGCAATTGATGCATCTCGAACCAAGCCACATCGTATTGCCTGCCATCCACATCAAACGGGAACAGGTAGGCGAACTATTCGAAAAGGAGATGGGCACGGAAAAGGGAAACTTTGATCCTACCTACCTGACTCATGCCGCACGTAAGAACCTGCGCCATCTCTTCCTCAATGCCGAAGCCGCCATGACAGGCGCCAACTTTGCCGTCGCTTCAACCGGTGACATTGTGGTCTGCACCAATGAAGGAAATGCCGATATGGGTACTTCTTACCCGAAACTGAACATTGCCGCTTTTGGTATGGAAAAGATCGTCCCGGATCTGGACGCATTGGGTGTGTTCACCCGATTACTCGCCCGTTCGGCCACCGGACAACCGGTGACAACATATACCTCTCATTACCGCCGTCCCCGCGAAGGCGGTGAATATCATATTATCATCGTAGACAACGGTCGGAGTGCCTTACTGTCCAAGCCCGACCATATCAAGACATTGAACTGTATTCGTTGCGGTGCGTGCATGAATACCTGCCCGGTGTACCGCCGGAGTGGAGGTTACTCTTATACATACTTCATCCCCGGACCTATTGGCATCAACTTGGGTATGGCCCATGCTCCGGAGAAGTATTATGATAATCTTTCAGCCTGTTCTCTGTGTATGTCCTGTTCCGATGTCTGTCCGGTGAAAGTAGATTTGGCCGAACAGATTTACAAATGGCGTCAGGATTTGGACGGACTGGGGAAAGCCAATACAGGAAAGAAGATTATGTCCGGTGGTATGAAGTTCCTGATGGAACGTCCGGCATTGTTCAACGCAGCCTTGTGGGCAGCCCCGGTGGTAAATGGCCTGCCTCGTTTCATGAAATACAACGATCTCGACGATTGGGGAAAGGGGCGTGAACTGCCGGAATTTGCCAGCGAGTCGTTCAATGAGATGTGGAAGAAAAACAAAGTACAAGGAAAGGAGGAATCCAAATGAGCAGTAGAGAAGAAATATTAGCCAGCATCCGCCAGCATACGCAGACGCGTTATGATAAACCGGATATTGCGGATATGAAACGATTGTCATATCCTGATAAGATAGAACAGTTCTGTGCAATCAGCCGTGCGGTGGGTGGTACAGCAGTTGTATTGGGCGAAGGGGAAGATGTGAATGCGGTCATACGCCGGACTTATCTGGACGCTATGCGTATTGCTTCCGTATTGCCGGATATTTCCTGTGCTACGTTCAATCCCGATAATTTGGATGATCCGAAAGAGTTGGACGGCACAGATGTTGCCGTAGTGAAAGGAGAAATCGGAGTAGCCGAAAACGGAGCCATCTGGATACCGCAGACGGTGAAATATAAAGCAATCTATTTTATCTCGGAGAAGTTGGTCATTCTGCTCGACCGGAATAAAATTGTAGATACCATGTATGACGCCTACCGCGAACTGGACGGACAGGAATATCAGTTCGGAACGTTCATCTCCGGTCCGTCAAAGACTGCTGATATTGAGCAGGCTTTAGTGATGGGAGCACATGGGGCACGAGACGTGTTAGTGATATTAACCTAATGTTTCCGTGTTGATTATTCTAAAATAAATTTGGTTTCAAAACAATGGAGTTTTATATTTGTTAGTGCAAACGAAATGGAGACTCCGTTGACGCTGTAAAAACAGAGGCTCTATTGATAAGAAATAGAGCTTTTGTTTTATATAAACAGAGCTTCCGTTTGATGTAAATAGAGGCTCTGTTTGGATAAAGTCCGGCTTCCATCGGATGTAATAGAGTCTTTGGGAGAATATAGTCGAATCTCCTTTGATGTAAATTGAATATCTGTTTCTGTTTGTCCATAGTAGATAAATGAATTTGTAGGATAAGAGTAGTAAAACGTTTAATTATAAATTATATGTATGCCAATAAAGTAAAGAAAATAGCCGCCGTCCATGACCTTTCGGGAATGGGGCGCGTATCTCTGACCGTCGTCATTCCTATTCTTTCATCCATGGGTTTTCAGGTCTGTCCGCTTCCTACGGCTGTATTATCCAATCATACGCAATATCCCGGTTTCTCCTTCCTCGACCTGACGGACGAAATGCCGAAGATTATTGCCCAATGGAAGAAACTGGAGGTAGAGTTCGACGCTATCTATACCGGATACTTGGGTTCTCCGAGACAAATTCAGATTGTTTCTGATTTTATCAGGGACTTTCGTCGGCCGGACAGCCTGATCGTTGCCGATCCGGTATTGGGAGATAACGGACGGTTATACACCAACTTTGATGGAGAGATGATAAAAGAGATGCGCCATTTAATCACGAAAGCAGATGTGATTACCCCCAATCTGACGGAACTGTTTTATTTATTGGATAAACCCTATAAAGCAGATAACACGGATGAAGAACTGAAAGAATATCTTCGTCTTTTGTCCGACAAAGGTCCGCAAGTGGTTATCATCACCAGTGTTCCTGTACATGATGAGCCTCATAAAACATCTGTCTATGCATATAACCGTCAGGGAAACCGCTACTGGAAAGTGACCTGCCCTTATCTGCCTGCACATTATCCCGGCACGGGCGATACTTTTACAAGTGTCATCACCGGCTCTTTAATGCAGGGAGACAGTCTGCCGATGGCATTGGACCGTGCCACACAGTTTATCCTGCAAGGTATTCGTGCCACTTTCGGGTATGAATATGATAACCGAGAGGGTATTCTATTGGAGAAAGTGCTTCATAATTTGGATATGCCAATACAGATGGCTAGTTACGAACTGATTTAAGATAGGCTTTGTGTTGTTATTACTATGCCAATAGGTTGGCACAACAATGCCACCTTGTTTGCATGTCTGTGCCACTGTGTTGGCACAAATGTGCCTTCTTATTGGTATTTATTAAGTTCAGAATCGTACTGTTACTCTTGCCGGGAGTTTTCCACTTGTCCACTTAGGTCCTTCTTTGACAAGCCGGATGGCTTCTTTATCAGCGAATTCACATAATCCATGAATAACAGTGATATTTTGCGGCTTTCCTTCTTCATTAACAAAGAAAGAAAGGACTACCTCCCCTTTAATATCTTTACAGTTATCATCCGTTGGACGAACGAGATTCTCTTTCAGGTATTTCTGATAGCTACGTTTTCCGATGACAGGTTGCGGAGTAATCTCTTTCTTTGCCTGTTCTTTAACCGTCACAACATTTCCGGCAGTTGTTGACTTCTTATTTTTCTTAGCGCCGTATCCCACTACCACCACTTCATTGAGTACCTGTTTGTTTTCGTTCATGGCAATGAGCATCGTCCGGCTGGTATCTACCCGGATTTCTACCGGATCATATCCGATATACTCCGCTGTTAATCGTTTCTTATCATCCTTTTTGACTAACGAAAATTCTCCATTCATATTTGTGATGGTTCCGATATTCGTTCCTTTATATGTCACACTGGCTCCGATAAGCGGTTCTCCTTTTTCGTCGGTCACTCTCCCTTTAATCATGTTCTTTTGAGGAAGGATAGTCGCTACCTTAGCCAACTTCATTTTCTTATCAGATTCAGATTCGAAAGTATCCATCGTTGCTACTACTTCTTGCAATGCGGCAGTCTCTTCCGACACTTCCTCCATCACCGGCACAGTTGCCACAGGCGGCGTACCTTGTTGTGGTTGGGAAGTCGCTTGGATTTTGGCAATCATATCTTTCTTATCCGCTTGTCTCGCAGTAATTTCGGAAACAGGCGTGGAATCTTCGGAAGCAGGAGTGGAATCCGTTTTTACCTTTGCGGTAGCCAATGCGATTTCCTTTTGTGGAGTTGCCGGAACTGTTGGAGTTGCAGGAATGGCCGGAGTGGGCGGAACTGCGGGTTCAGCCAACTTGGAGGAAACACTCTCTTTGGCAATGAACACTTCGTCCGTCATACTCTTTTTCAGGAACAGGAAATAACTGCTGATACCGAATCCGATAGCCAGACAGGCAGCGATGCTCCAAGTGATAGCACGGGTGTTCTTTTTCTTTGCCGAATGAGCTGAAACCTGCATCCGCAGTTTCTCGATCCGTTGTTCGTGATTTCCCTCCACCTGGCTGTAACCATCCATAGCATCGGCCAGGAAAGGATCCTGCATCGACTCTCGTTCCAGTCGGTGTGCCTCTTTTCCTTTGCGGAGTCCTCGTATGTAGTCCAATAGTTTCATAGGGCTTGTTTCTTGATACAAATTTTTAAATTTCGCTTTCCGTTCTGGATATAGCTTTTCACATTGTTCAGAGTAAATCCGGTCTGTTCCACAATGTCGGCATACGACATCTCTTCCAGAAAGAAACGCGTAATACTGGTCCGTTGTTCTTCGGGCAACTTTTCGAGACAGTGATGTAATGCCTTCAGTTGTTCCTCCGAACTTTCCTCTTCACTTAATAGATGCAGAAATTCGTCAGATTCCATAATATTAACCGTATAATCTAACGGAATTTCTTTATTTTCCTTCCGTAAAAGTTGCAGGCAATGATTCTTCGCCACCCGGTAGAGCCATGGCTTGAAAACTTTTATCTCATAATTTCTCAGTTTAGGCAATAAATCTTCAAACAACTGCATGACTGCTTCCTGTGCCCGGTCTTCATCATGCAAGTATTTCAGGCAAAGTCCGTACAGTAACGGGATATATCGGTTATATAATTCACCGAAATATTCCGTATCGCCGGACTTCGTATAGTGTATCAGTAATTCCTCGTCCGATAGTTTCGATATGTTTCTTTTGAAAAATAACATCTATTTGCTGCCAAAGATAGGGATTGGGGGTAAAAATAACAACTATGAGAAGAAAAATAAAAAAAAGTTTGATGGCTTTATGGAATCAGTGTGAAATCTGCATCTCTATAGTAAAAGCGAACTATTAGTAACATTTTAAATAATGAAGTTATGAAAACAAATCAATTCAGAGCAATGATGCTCGTACTGCTGATGGCAGTTGTTTCTTTAGGTATGGTGAACGCGCAAGCTATTACCGTGTCGGGTACTGTGACGGATGCAAAGGATGGAACTCCGCTTGTTGGCTGTTCGGTACAGATAAAGGGTACTACGAAGGGTACGGTAACGAATATGAATGGCCGGTACACGATACAGGCTAAGAAAGGGGAAACGTTGTTGTTCCAGTATATCGGGTATAAGCAAGAGAGAAGGGTGGTAAAATCGGCCACGCTGGATGTGAAGATGAAAGCTGACGAACTGGCATTGGAAGAATGTGTGGTGGTAGGATACGGCCATGAGACAAGAGCTGCAAAAGTAATGTCTACTGCTTACAGGGCAGTATGTCCGACTCCGGGAATCATGTATGATGCTGCAAATGCGGAAGAATACGGAGAGTTTCAGGAGAACGGCTTCAAGAGTGTATCGGATGCTCCGCTTTCTACTTTCTCTATTGATGTAGACGCCGCTTCTTATAGTAATATGCGTCGTTTTATCAATAAAGGTGAACTGCCTCCTGTTGATGCTATCCGTACAGAAGAATTAGTGAACTACTTTTCTTATGATTATCCGAAGCCGACAGGAAGTGATCCTGTGAAAATTACCATGGAATCTGGAGCCTGTCCCTGGAACACAAACCATCGTCTTGTACGTATCGGCCTGAAAGCAAAAGAAATCCCGACGGATAATCTGCCTGCATCTAATCTGGTATTCCTGATTGATGTCTCCGGTTCTATGTGGGGAGCCAACCGGTTGGATTTGGTGAAGTCATCTCTCAAATTATTGGAAAATAACTTACGTGATAAAGATAAAGTAGCGATTGTGACTTATTCAGGCAGTGCCGGTGTGAAACTGGAAGCAACTCCGGGTAGCGACAAACAGAAGATTCGCGAAGCGATAGATGAATTAACGGCGGGTGGCTCTACGGCAGGTGGTGCAGGTATCATGTTAGCGTATAAAATAGCCAAGAAGAATCTGATCTCTAACGGCAATAACCGTATCATACTTTGTTCCGATGGTGATTTTAATGTGGGCGTTTCTTCCGCTGAAGGATTGGAACAATTGATTGAAAAAGAACGCAAGAGTGGAGTATTCCTTACCGTACTGGGTTATGGTATGGGTAATTATAAAGATAAGAAGATTCAGGTGTTGGCTGAAAAGGGAAATGGCAATCATGCTTATATAGATAACTTGCAGGAAGCCAACCGTGTTTTGGTAGGCGAATTCGGTGCTACGCTGCATACAGTGGCAAAAGACGTCAAACTGCAAGTCGAATTTAATCCTTCCCAAGTGCAGGCCTATCGTCTGGTTGGTTACGAAAGTCGTCTGTTGAAAGACGAGGACTTTAATAATGATGCTAAAGATGCTGGAGATATGGGTGCGGGACATACAGTGACAGCCTTTTACGAAGTGATTCCTACAGGAGTAAAGAATGAATATGTAGGTAAAATAGACGACTTGAAATATCAGAAGAAAGAGAAAGTATCCGTGAAGCCGACAGGCTCTAATGAACTCCTGACTGTGAAACTGCGTTATAAAGCCTCGGATAAAGATGTCAGCAAGAAAATGGAACTTCCTTTCGTAGATAATAAAGGAAATAATGTTTCTTCCGATTTCCGCTTTGCTTCTGCAGTGGCTATGTTCGGACAGTTACTTCGGGAGTCTGATTTTAAAGGAAATGCCAGTTACGACAAAGTGATTGATCTGGCCAAACAGGGACTGAATAACGATGATAAAGGATATAGAAGAGAATTCATTCGTTTGGTTGAGGCTGCTAAAGGATTGGAAAGAACAAATAAGAACTAGGAAAGCAAACAGGAGTCATTGGAAATGTACATTATATTATTATGCGTAATATTCACTGATATGAATAAACGTACAATTCCAGATAGATAATCCTGGAAAATAATAGTGACGGTATATGCTCGGGATAGTGACGCTATCACTGTTGTATACCGTCACTATCTTTGCCGGATACCGTCACTATAATTAATTTCGGCTCAGTTGTAATTCTTGGGGGATTAAGTTTAGTCAATTCCCTTCATGCATATACCTTTGCTAGCCTAAAAAGGAAGAAGCTCATATCCACTACTCCTCTAAATGATGCCCTAAATGCTTTGATTTTAGCATTAAATGCTTCCGCTGCTGCATTTGTACTCCTGTTCACAAAGAAGTTCAGAATCCTTTCATAATGATTCTCAATAGAGTTTGCTACTGTT
>NZ_GG774803.1:229684-238695 GCF_000163675.1 Bacteroides sp. D22
GGAGGAAACCTTTTGAGTGAAGATGGAGATCAGAGTACTCAGCAGGAATAGTGGCTTTCTCCTCTAAATAAAGAATAAAGCAAGTATCCTGAGAAACATGATTGACTAGGGTAAAGTAATCAAGGATTCCTGAAGGCAAGAACAAGCTTAAAGAAGCAACAGGATCAATCGTTTGGGAAGAGGATGTTTTCATGATGCAAAAATAAGAATTTTAACGCAATCCCCCAAGGTTTCAGACTGAGCCTTAATTTCGTCCGAAATTCGTCTGACCTAAAATGAAAAATAGCCATAAACTTATCGTTTACAGCTATTTAACTCTGCACGGGAGGAGAGGCTCGAACTCCCGACACCCGGTTTTGGAGACCGGTGCTCTACCAACTGAGCTACTCCCGTGTTTGCGGCTGCAAAGGTAGTAGAAACTTCTGAATCTCCAAACATTCGGGTAAATAAGTTTTGAATTATTTTAATTTTTCCCACTCATCGGGTTTAAAACCGACCAGAACGAGGCTGTCTGTCACTACCAATGGGCGTTTCACCAATTTACCGTTCGTAGCCAATAGTGCTATCTGTTCTTCCTCACTCATAGCAGGCAGCTTCTCGCTTAGTTTCAGCTCTTTATATACTAATCCGCTCGTGTTGAAGAATTTCTTCACCGGTAAACCGCTGCGCGGAATCCATGCTTTTAATTCTTCAACCGTAGGATTTTCTTCTACAATTAATCGGTTTGTAAACTCAATGTTATTTTCTGTTAACCATTTCTTGGCTTTCTGGCATGTGCTGCATGCCGGGTACTGCAAAAATAATGTTGCCATATTCATTTATAATTTAATTCATACTATGTAATACTTAACACTTAATACTTACCACTTAAACCTCACTTCAATATCTGCAAATCCTGAAACATAATCCGGTAAGCGGCTGCTTTCTTGTCCAACGCTAGTGGATATGCTCTTGATGATGAAGGCATCCGGTAAAGCCGCATGGCGCGTCCTTCAAAAACGAACTCGGAGTAATCGCCTACTTTCGGCTCTTCTATTTCGAATTGCTGCCGGAGAGTGTCCGTTGCTTTTTGTCCCGTAGTGACGATGGCTTTGCATTCGGGAAGTTGTCGCAGCAATGCTGCTACATCGGTAGCCTCCACTACTTCGAGAAACTTATCCGATGCGTTATCCTGCAACCGGCGGATGGATGAAGCGGTATCAAACAGGGCAATTCCCTTTTCGTTCAAAAAATCTATGATTTGCTCACGACAAAACGATTTTAGTGTTGAATTCAGAAAGTGATTCTTATCATTAAAGAATAAGATTCCATATATACGCCACATGTCATTGTTTAGGTTTGGATAATAAAAATCCATCGACCATCTTTTTTTCTGTGGCGGGAAACTGCCCAGCATAAGCAATTTTGATTTCGCTGGGAGAAATGGTTCTAGCGGATGTGTTTCGATTTCCATGTTATCGTTCATTTTAATTTCGTACAAAAATAGTGATAATGTTTATTTCCCTCAAAATCAATGAGAAAAAATGCTAGATTTAAAATATTTAGTTATTTTTGCGGTGTGATGAACAAACAGTATCTTATTATATCATTGAAAAAAGAAATTTTAGTAAGTTGTTTCTTAATGAGCTTATTTTTCCTGAAGGGTGGGAATTGTTATGCTTCAGAGCAACAACTGTTAAGAGGGACGATAGAAACTCCTTCTGACAATTATACCGTGAGAGGGCGTGTTATTGATGTCTATGGTGAACCACTAATCGGTGCTACAATACGAGAAAAAGGGGGAGCCAATGGTACTGTGACCGATATTGATGGACGATTCTTTTTATCTGTTCCGGATAGTGCTGTCTTGCAGGTTTCTTTTGTAGGTTACAAGACTTTAGAAGTCAATGTGACAGGTCGGACTATGCTTGAAATACGCCTTCAGGAAGACGCGGTGATGCTTGATCATGTCATCGTAACAGCCTTGGGAATTGAAAAGGATGAAGCTACACTGGCTTATTCTGCGCAGAAAATCAAAGGTGAGGAACTAAATCGTATAAAAGAAATAAATATGATTATTGCCCTGGCAGGAAAAGCGGCCGGTGTACAAATCAATAAAAACTCTTCCGGTATGGGAGGGTCTGCCAAAGTCAGTCTCCGGGGAATCCGTTCGGTGTCCGGTGATAATCAACCGCTGTATGTGATAGACGGAGTGCCGATGTCGAATACCTCTTCCGAGCAGGCTTATTCGGCAATTGGAGGTACGGCGAATGCCGGCAACCGTGATGGAGGAGATGGAATTTCTAACCTGAACCCGGAAGATGTGGAAAGCATCAGTATCTTGAAAGGTGCTCCAGCAGCAGCTTTATATGGTAGCATGGCTGCTAACGGGGTCATTCTTATCACTACTAAAAAAGGAAATTCTGTCGGGCAAAGGAATATTAATTTCTCTACAGGACTAACTTTCGAGAAAGCATTCAGCCTGCCTAAAATGCAGGATCGTTATGGTGTCAGTGATGTGGTAGACAGCTGGGGTGAGAAAGAGAATCTGACAGCTCATGATAACCTGAATGATTTTTTCCGTACTGGATTGACCTCAATGACTTCTGTGTCCGTCAGCTATGGAAATGAAACTCTACAAACTTATTTCTCCTATGCCAACACCACCGGAAAGGGGATTATGGATAAAAACAAGCTGAAGAAACATAATATAAACCTACGCGAAACAGCTACCATGTTCAACAAACGTCTGAAACTGGATGGTAATGTGAATGTAATGAAACAGACTGTTGAGAATAAGCCGGTATCGGGAGGCTTTTATATGAATCCGTTGGTAGGGCTTTATCGTTTTCCTCGTGGTGAGAATCTGTCTTATTATAAAGACCATTTTGAAACCTATGACGAAGAACGGAATTTGAATGTGCAAAACTGGCATACATTTACCGAAGACTTCGAACAGAATCCATATTGGATAGTGAACCGTATACAAAGTAAAGAAACGCGTACGCGCATTATCCTTTCCCTTTCGGCAAACTTTAAGATAAATGATTGGTTGACGATTCAAGCTCGTGGCAACATGGACTACTGGGCTGACAAGTTGCGTCAGAAATTCTATGCGTCTACCGCTACTGCCCTGTGTGGAGCGAACGGTCGATATATTGAAATGGATTATCAGGAAACGCAGATGTATGGTGATGTCATGGCGATGTTTAAGAAAACCTGGGGAGATTTTACACTGGATGCGGCTATTGGCGGTAGTATAAATGACCGAATCAGAAACTCGACTCGTTATGATTCCAAGAATGCTTCTCTGAAGTTTGCTAATGTATTTAATATTGCCAATATCATCATGAACAGTTCTGCTAGTATTGACCAGAAAATAGATGAGCATCGTCAGTTGCAATCTATTTTCGGTACAGCACAGATTGGCTACAAGGAAAAATTATTTCTTGATTTGACAGCTCGTAATGACTGGGCATCAACCTTGGCTTATACTGAACATGAGAAAGCGGGATTTGCTTATCCTTCTGTCGGTCTTTCCATATTGCTTGATAAATGGGTGAAGCTGCCCGAATGGATTTCTTTTGCGAAACTGCGTGGTGCCTATAGTAAAGTGGGGAACGATATTCCTGTATTTGTCACTAATTCCACTTCTCATATCGGTGCCGGTGGCGAGATACAGGCAAATGATGCAGCTCCTTTCAAAGATATGGAGCCGGAAATGACTCATGCCATGGAATTCGGAACGGAATGGAGATTCTTCCAACATCGGTTAGGAATCAATCTGACCTATTATCGTACCAATACTTATAACCAGTTCTTCAAACTTCCTGCTCTTGCAGGTGACAAGTTTGCTTACCGGTATGTGAATGCCGGAAATATCCAAAACCAAGGATGGGAAGTGACACTGAACGGAACTCCGATACTGACTTCTGATTTCACCTGGAAAACTTCCATCAACTTCTCTACCAACAAGAATAAGATCGTGAAGCTGCACGACGAGTTGAAAGAATTAGTCTACGGACCTACGAGCTTTTCTTCCAGTTATGCAATGAAACTGGTGAAAGGTGGTTCTATTGGTGATATCTACGGTAAAGCTTTTGTACGTGATGCCGCAGGAAACATTGTTTATGAAACAGAAGGAGATTACAAAGGACTTCCATTGGTGGAAGGTGACGGAAATACGGTGAAAGTAGGAAATGCCAACCCTGTCTTTATGATGGGATGGGACCACACATTCTCTTACAAAGGATTCAGCCTTTATTTCCTGCTTGACTGGCGTTACGGAGGAAAAGTCCTTTCGCAAACACAAGCGGAAATGGATCTCTATGGCGTATCGGAAATTACGGCTGATGCACGTGATAGGGGATATGTGATGCTTGAAGGTCAGCAGATCGATAATGTGAAAGGATTCTATAAAAATGTAGTGGGCGGGCGTGCCGGAGTGACAGAGTATTATATGTATGATGCCACTAATTTACGGTTGCGCGAAGTATCGTTGAGCTATAATTTCTCAAAGAAGTGGATACAGAAAACGAAGGTTCTGAAAGATGTGCAGCTTTCGTTTGTGGCCCGCAATCTATGTTTCTTATATAAGAAAGCTCCTTTTGATCCGGATTTGGTACTTTCCACCGGAAATGATAACCAAGGGATTGAAGTATTCGGCATGCCTACAACCCGTAGTTTGGGCTTTACTCTGAAATGTGAATTTTAAAGGTAGGAGAGAGAAATGAAGAGAAAATATGTATATCTATACTTGTTGGGCTTACTGCTCTTTTCTGTAGCATGTACCGGTAATTTCCGTGATTACAATACCGACTTGTCCGGTATCACGGATGATGACCTGATTATTGACGACAATGGTTATGGAATCCGTTTGGGTATTATTCAGCAGGGTATTTATTTTAATTATGATTTCGGAAAAGGGAAGAACTGGCCTTTCCAGCTGATACAGAATCTGAACGCAGATATGTTCGGTGGATATATGCATGACGGCAAACCCTTGAACGGAGGTTCGCATAATTCCGACTATAATATGCAGGATGGTTGGAACAGCGCCATGTGGACGCATATGTATTCTTATATTTTCCCGCAGATATACCAATCGGAGAATGCTACCCGGAATACACATCCTGCTTTGTTCGGGATCACGAAAATATTAAAGGTGGAAGCAATGCATCGTGTGACGGATTATTATGGTCCCATCATTTATAAGAATTTTGCGAATGCGGAAAAGCACTACCGTCCTGATAAACAAAAAGATGTTTATTATGAGTTTTTCAATGAACTCGATTCTGCCGTGGTTGCCCTCACCGGTTATATAGAGGAGAAACCGGAATTCAATGGATTTGCACGTTTTGATATTTTGTTGGATGGTAAATACCCTTCCTGGGTAAAGTTTGCCAATTCGTTGCGTTTGCGTCTGGCTATGCGTATTGCCTCTGTTGCCCCCGATAAGGCACGTGCTGAAATACAGAAAATAAAAGAAAACGATTACGGCTTCTTTGAAGCGGAAACAGGCGGTGCAGTCGTTTCTACCAAATCCGGATATACCAATCCATTGGGAGAACTTAACCGTGTGTGGAATGAAACTTACATGAGTGCTAATATGGAATCAATCTTGGCCGGATATAATGATCCCCGTCTTGGAATTTATTTCGAACACTGTACGGATGAAACCCTGAAAGGACAATATCGTGGAATTCGTCAAGGGACATGTTTTGCTCATAGTCATTATTCCGGATTGTCGAAGCTGTTTGTCAAGCAAAGCACCGATGCGCCTCTGATGACTGCTTCGGAAGTTTGGTTTCTGCGTGCCGAAGCTGCATTGCGCGGGTGGACGGATGAAGATGAAGAAACCTGTTATCAGAACGGTGTAACTACTTCTTTCCATCAATGGGGAATCTATGGTGTAGAAGATTATCTGCAAAGTGAACGGAAAGCCTCTGACTTTATAGACACGTATGATGAAGAAAATAATATAGAGGCCCGCTGTAAAGTCTCTCCCAAATGGAATCCGCTGGATGATAAGGAAACGAAACTGGAGAAGATCATTACGCAGAAGTGGATTGCTATGTTCCCGGAAGGTTGCGAAGCCTGGGCAGAACAAAGACGAACAGGGTATCCCCGTTTATTTCCCGTACGATTCAACCATAGCAGAAACGGATCTATCGACACGGAGATTATGGTGCGCCGTCTAAACTTCCCCGGTACCTTACAGACGGAAGCCCCGGAGCAATATTCCGCGCTTGTGGAAGCTTTAGGAGGAAACGATCATGGAGGTACAAGGCTTTGGTGGGACACGGGAAATAATAACCTGGAATAAAAAAAGATAAAAGTAGTGTGTTTATATGTGTAGCTTTAACTATTTTTGCATCTTCATTTAAACACATTTACTTATGAAACAGATTATCTCTGCTCTTTTCCTTTGTATGTTGCTCTCTGCCGTACCGGGATTGCAGGCGCAAAACATCCAGTTACATTATGATTTTGGACGTTCTTTGTATGATAAAGATTTGCAAGGTCGTCCGCTGTTAACTTCCACAGTAGAGAAGTTTCATCCTGATACTTGGGGAAGTACTTATTTCTTTGTCGATATGGATTATACCTCCGAAGGTGTCGCTGCCGCTTATTGGGAAATAGCCCGTGAAGTGAAATTCTGGAAAGGTCCTTTCTCTGCGCATCTTGAATATAACGGTGGATTATCCAAAGGTATGTCTTATAAAAATGCTTATCTGGCAGGAGCCACGTATACCTTTAATAATGCTTCTTTTTCCAAAGGCTTCACACTGACCGCCATGTATAAGTATATTCAGAAACACTCATCACCCAACAACTTCCAGTTGACAGGTACATGGTACGTAAACTTCTGCCGTAACCTGCTCACTTTCTCCGGCTTTGCCGACTGGTGGCGCGAAGAAACGAACTACGGAAAGACTATCTTCCTCTCCGAACCACAATTTTGGGTAAACCTGAATCAAATCAAGGGAGTAAATAAAAACTTCAATCTAAGCGTTGGCTCCGAAGTCGAATTGAGCAATAACTTCGGTGGTCGCGATGGCTTTTATGTGATCCCGACGCTTGCTCTGAAATGGACGCTGAACTAAAAAAATCGAACCAAAAAACGGATTAAAAAGCGAGTTAAAAGAAATAGAGTAAAAAGAAGTCAGGCTAAAAGAATCCGAACTTCAGAGGAATCTCCGTTTATCCCTTTGTGGAACTTACAAAATATATAGAACAACCTATTAAATGAAAACTGATTTAATCTACGGCGTAGAAGACCGTCCCCCTTTTAAAGACGCCCTGTTTGCGGCTTTACAACATCTCTTGGCTATTTTCGTGGCAATTATCACACCGCCGCTTATCATAGCGAGTGCCTTGAAACTGGATGTAGAAAAGACAAGCTTTCTAGTTTCCATGTCCCTTTTTGCTTCGGGAGTATCTACCTTTATACAATGCCGTCGTTTCGGTCCGATAGGAGCAAAGCTGCTCTGCATCCAGGGAACCAGTTTTTCTTTTATCGGTCCTATCATCGCCACAGGAATGGTAGGCGGATTGCCGTTGATTTTCGGTTCCTGTATGGCTGCCGCACCTATCGAAATGATTGTCAGCCGCACATTCAAATATTTGCGTAATATCATCACTCCGCTGGTTTCCGGTATTGTCGTACTGCTTATCGGATTGAGCCTGATAAAAGTAGGTATCGTATCTTGCGGAGGTGGATATGCAGCTATGGATAACGGTACGTTTGCTACCTGGGAAAACCTGTCTATTGCAGCACTGGTACTTCTTAGCGTCTTATTTTTCAACCGTTGTGGGAACAAATACCTGCGCATGAGTTCCATTGTACTCGGACTTTGTCTGGGTTATGGTTTGGCATTTGTTTTGGGAAAAGTGGATATGAGTGCATTGAATGTAGAAATGCTGATGAGCTTTAATATTCCCCAACCTTTTAAATATGGTGTTGATTTCAATGTGTCTTCTTTCATAGCCATTGGTCTGGTCTACCTGATAACTGCCATCGAAGCAACAGGTGACGTGACTGCCAACTCTATGATTTCCGGACTTCCCATTGAAGGAGATTCCTATTTGAAACGAGTTTCCGGTGGAGTAATGGCAGATGGATTCAACTCCTTCCTCGCTGGTATATTCAACTCTTTCCCCAACTCCATCTTTGCACAGAATAACGGTATTATCCAACTGACCGGAGTAGCCAGCCGCTATGTCGGTTATTATATCGCAGCAATGCTCGTTCTTTTGGGATTATTCCCTATCGTAGGTGCCGTATTCTCCTTAATGCCCGATCCTGTATTGGGTGGTGCAACCTTACTAATGTTCGGTACAGTAGCAGCGGCAGGAATCCGTATTATCTCCTCACAAGAAATAGGCCGTAAAGAAACTCTGGTATTAGCAGTCAGCCTTTCCTTAGGCCTAGGAGTAGAATTAATGCCGGACGTATTACAACAAGCCCCGGAAGCAATTCGAAGTATCTTCTCTTCAGGGATCACCACCGGAGGCCTAACTGCAATTATTGCAAATATAGTAATACGTGTAAAAGAATGATGAATAAGTATTAAGTATTAACCGACAAGTATCAATCAACAAGTTTAAGTATTAATCGACAAGTATCAAATAGCAGGTATTATCCAGCAGCTTCGGTAATACTTATTACTTAATACTTTGGGATATTCCTAAAATAATAAAATTTAAGGCAACTAATTCATTGCGAGTTAGTTGCCTTTTTTGTATCTTTAAGCATTCCCCCCAAAAAACGGTTTGACGGCCAAAACGGGGGTAATTAAAAATAAAAACACATGGTAAAGATACAAAAAATCTCAGAAATCGAACCTTGTTTAGGTTTTACCGAGTTCGATATGCTTAAAAAATATCGTCAAAGTTTTGCAACGAGTGAATTAGGTCGCCTCCATTCTCTGTTCCCTTTCTCGGAACTGGCCCGACAAATGCATTTGAAGTCCTCTCCTTTTGGGCGTAAAAGTTATTTTTCTCCCGAAGGTAAAATAGCCTTGATGGTC
>NZ_GG774802.1:0-16855 GCF_000163675.1 Bacteroides sp. D22
AATATCTATACAGAAAACCGGGCTTATGCAAGACCTTTCAAAACAGAATTCGGATAAGAATCCTTTCTTTCCGGTTAGAATCTGCGTATTACCTCAAGTCGCATCGTGGGGTAAGGGGATGGTGGCTACATATTGATGTTGTGCTGTTGCTTTTTACTGAAAGCTGCTACTAACGACTCATAAATCTACCCTTAATCGTGTATTGGATGATAGTTGCGGATTTTAGGATTATTTAAAAGTTCAAATTAATACCACCCATAAACGTAGCTTTGGGCATGGGATAACCTGCATTTATTTCATAACGCTGTGCCAGCAGGTTCTCTCCTTTTATGAAGAGGTTAGCGAAACGGCAGACACGATAATTCCCACGAAGATTCCATAAAACAAAATGATCCTGTTGCTCGCTACCCTTTACAACAGAAGTATAAAGTCCTTTCACATATTGTACTCCAGTCGATATACTCCAACGTCCGGAAGTATAGTCCGCCCCTGCATACAATTTATGTTCGGGGGCAGCAAGAACGGGATTCTCCATGTGCAACCAGCTATAATTGGCGTTCACATTCCAGTGTGAATTGATGTGGTAGCCTATATTCGTTTCAACTCCCCAATTCTCTATCTCTCCGGAATTGATATTCAATGGAGGAAAGAGTCCGTTTGACATAATCGGATTGTCGCCATTGATATAGTAAAGGCTGATTCCGTAGGACAATGCCCCTTCCAGCAGACGTTGTGAATAGGAAAGTTCATAGTTGATTAGTTTTTCCGGTTTCAATTCCGGGTTGGCAGGAGGAAACATATACATCTCACGAATGGTTGGATTACGGTATCCTTTGCTGACCATTGCTTTAAGTTCTGCATTCTTGGGTAAATGAAAAGCCAGTCCGCCTTGTGGAATCCATTCTGTACCTACGTGTGAATGGTGGTCTACACGAATACCTGCGTCCAGTGAGAACCAACTGCTGATATCCTGACGGAAATCAACGTATCCGGCAAACTCATCCATTTGCTTGTCTACTCCCGGAGTATGTTCACCCGTAGCCAGTACTTTGTTCCATGATTCACCTCCGAAGTGTTGATAATCAAATCCTACGGTCAAACGATTACCGGTAAAGAAAGTGGCACTCTGATACCATGATACACCCAGCATTTTGTCTTTAGAGTTGAAATGTGATTTTTGCGGTTCTTTTCCTATCTGATAGCCATCATTGATTTTATGCCGTCCCCAGTTATAGAAAAAGCTCAAACCTCCTGAAGTCTTTTCATAATGATTTTCCAAAGCGAACGATGTCATTCCACGAGTGATACGAGAATCGTTGTCAATCAGTGGTACTTGGATAGTCCCCGGATTGGAAGCATTAAAATGGGTTACATTCACATCTCCCCATACTTTCCAGAAAGAACTGATATCATAACCTAACTTTGCGTATCCACCATATTGCTCGAATCCCATATCGGGACGATGTCCATCTGTACGATTATATGATCCGGTTACGACGCTACTGAAACGTCCCTTCTTGACACGGTTGGAAAATTCAGTCTGCAACGTGTTATATGAACCGTACCCAACTTGCATATTCGTCTTCACACCTTCTTCCTGTTGCCGACGGGTAACAATATTAATCACACCACCCATGGCATTCGAACCATAAAGTACAGATGCAGGACCACGTAAAACTTCCACTTTCTCTGCCATCATAGATTGATAAGCATCCGCTATCGGATGTCCCATCAACCCCATGTACTGGGGATGACCGTCAATCAGTACCAATAATCCCGCTGTCGGACTACCACCGATACCACGCAAGCTCATGCCACCTGCAGCTCCGGTAGATACGCCATATCCCATGATGCCACGACTGGTAGTGAATAATCCCGGTACCTGCTCCGTTAACAACGGCAAAAGAGAAGGCTCATATCTTTTCTCAATTTGTTGCCTGCCGACTACGGAAATGGTCATCGGAAGATGACGCACATCGGTTTCATTACGTGTTCCGGTGACTACGACTTCATCAATCATATAATTTCTTCCGGCCTGTATGCTATCCTTTTTAGTCTGTGCCATTCCCGAGATGGAAAGCAAGCTACCGAACAGGAATAAACAAGCTGTATTTCTTTTCATACTTTATTTCGTGTTTCAAGTTTCTTCTTTTTACTTCTTATTTCTGATCTTTTCCAGAAAATCGCGGATCAGTGGTAATATTTCTTCTGCTGATTCCACTTCGCTGCACATTGTCTCTACAGGACATCCTCCTGTATGGTTACGGTTCCAGATAAAAGGTACTTTCTCTGTAAAACCAACTTTTATATCTGATTTCTGAAGCAACTCCAGAGCTTTGGTACTGATAATATCAGTATATAACTCTTTGATACCTCCCAGAATCATCAGGGCGGCAGCTCCCTTTCCAACCACCTTATCAGCAATCGAGGCTCCTTTAAGAAACTCCGGTTCCTGGGTCAGTAAATCATAGATATCAGCCACACCGCGTTGAGTGAAAGTACGGATTTCTCCTTTGTTGGCAATAGTACAGGAATATCCTCCCGTATGTAGTAAATTGATTAATTCTTCCATCTTTTCTTTTATAAAGTACCTTGTTTCAATTGTTCTACGAATTGATCTATCCGATGCAGCTCTTTCGGAATATCAATGTTCTGCGGACAGTGTGCCACACACTGGTTACAACCGATGCAATGGCTTGCCTGACGAAGTTTGGGCACGCTACGGTCATATCCGACTAGAAAAGCACGCCGGGCTTTCGCATAATTCTCATCCTGCCCGTTCCTGGGGACATTCCCTTCATTGACACAACGGTTGTAATGTAACAACACAGCAGGTATATCCAACCCATACGGACATGGCATACAATATTTGCAGTCGTTGCAAGGGATCGTTGGATATTTCAACATTAATTGTGCCGTTTCTTCGAGAAACTCTTTTTCTTCATCTGTCAACGGTTCCAAAGGAGAATAAGTGCGGAGATTATCTTGCAGATGTTCCATATAAGTCATACCACTTAACACAGTCAGAATGTCCGGAAATGAACCGGCAAAACGGAAAGCCCAGGAAGCGACACTACTTTCCGGACGGCGTTGTTTGAGCCGTGCCACCAGGTTGTCATTCAATTTAGACAAACGACCTCCTAAAAGCGGTTCCATGATGATAGATGGAATTCCTCGTTTATGCAATTCTCCATACAGATATTCAGCATCCGTATTCCGGGTATTGGTTTCTTTGGCATGTTTCCAGTCTACATAGTTCAATTGTATCTGTACGAAGTCCCACTTGAATTCATCGTGCCGTGAAAGCAGATAGTCATACACTTCGATATCCCCGTGATAGGAGAATCCCAAATTGCGGATACGTCCTGCCTCCCGTTCTTTCACTAGAAAGTCAAGCATTCCGTTATCCAGGTAGCGTCCTTTAAGGGCTTCCATTCCTCCCATGCCGATGCCGTGAAGCAGCATATAATCAATGTAATCTACCTGCAGGTCTGCAAACGATTTGTGGTACATCTTGAGCGATGCTTCACGAGACCATGTATCGGGAGAGAAATTGGATAACTTGGTGGCGATATAATATTTGTCACGGGGATGACGGCTCAATGCAATACCCGTTGCCTTTTCGGAAAAGCCCTGTACGTATGCCGGAGATGTATCGAAATAGTTTACTCCGTGAGCGATTGCATAATCAATCAGTCCATTCACGGCATCCTGGTCGATTACTTCACCATTACCGTTGGGAACAGGTTTGAGAGGCCAACGCATACAACCATATCCCAAGAGTGAAACACGGTCACCGGTAGTCGGAGACGTGCGGTAAGTCATTTTATCGGTAGGCACCTCTCCTTCTCCTGTTGCGCTGCTTGAAGAGGAAGTACCTTTTGAAGAGCATCCGTATAATAGCCCTGTCGACGTGGCTGTACTAATACCTACAATCTTAATGAAATCTCTTCTATTTATATCTTTCTTATTTTTATCTTCCATAATCTTATACTGATTTAGATCAAATAATTCTATGCATCTGATGTCCTGTCACATAAATAGCGCTGAAAGGACGGGACGGACAAAGGTTCTCACACGCCCCACAACCGATACATTTTTCTACATTTACTACCGGAATCTTTGGAGAATCTGTTTTTTCAGGATCGGAAGCTACCATCTGTATGGCACCTGTCGGACAATGGCGGGCACAGTTGCCACATTCCATTCCATCTGTCAAAGGTACACAGTTCTCTTTAATCCATACGGCATGCCCGATCTGAATAGCTGATTTCTCGGCAAGACTGGTGAGATGAATAGCACCGGCAGGACAAACTTCCGAACATTTAGTACATTCGGGACGGCAATACCCACGTTCGTATGACATTTCCGGTTGCATCAATGTCAATAGGTTGTCCGATGGGCGCAATACCTGGTTGGGACAAACAGAGACACATAATTGGCAGGCTGTGCAATGTTGAGTGAAATTGCGTGCGCTTAAAGCACCGGGAGGATAGATAGGATTTTCTCTTTGGGGAATCTTTTTATCTTCGATAGTAGCCAATCCTCCGTCTACTTTTTTCTCTTGTGCTTTCAGTACAGAAGTTGTTGCAAAAATGGCCGATGCTGAAAGGAAGCTACGACGGGCATTGTCTACCTGTTCAGTAGTGACAGACTTTGCTTTCGTATCTTCGCTCGTAGCTGTTTCGTTCTTAGGTTTCCGTCTTGTGTATGTAATGGCTCCATGCTTACACTTTCCGATGCAATCCATACAAGTCACACAACGGCTATAATCTATTTCATGAGCTTTCGGATTAATACACGATGCTTTGCAATTGCGGGCACACAAACCGCAACTATTGCATTTGGAAGTATCAATTACCGGTTTGAATATCGCATATTTGGATATAAACCCTAATACAGTACCTACGGGGCAGATCGTATTACAATAGGTTCGTCCGTTGCGCCACGCCAGAATGAAAAGAACAACAAGGGTAACAATGGCAATCAGCATCGTCGAAAGACTCTTCATCCATACATCTACCTCATAAAAAGCATAACTATCCACTCGTTCGGCGAAGTACGCCAACAGGTTGTTTCCCCATTGCCAGACCGGTGCAAAAAGACTGGAAGCTATCCGGCCATAAGCACTATACGGTGCCAGCAAGATAGCCAAAGAGTTCAATCCTGCAACCATCATAATAATGAATACTCCTAAAACGCCATACCGCAACCATTTCATTGCTGGTGAATAACGGAACCGGTTTTTCTTTTGTTTGCCGGATACCCACGAAACAATGTCCTGAAACACTCCCAACGGACAAATAACAGAGCAGTAGATACGTCCGAACAGGAATGTAAGTACAACTAAAAACAATACGACACCTATGTTCAAGGCTAATAAAGCCGGCAGAAATTGAATTTTCGCCAACCATCCGAACCATGTGTGCAATGTACCCGTGAAGTCGAGAAAGAGCAGGGTAATAAGTGTAAAGCACACAATGGCGGTTGTAAGTCTGATAGTACGTAGCATAAACTAATTAATTTTCAATTTATAGTAGTTATATCTAAATGTCTAAAACTGTCAGGATTGAACCATCTATATTTCAACTTTGCAAAGTTAATCAGGGAAATTTGTTTTTCAACTATACAAATTACAGAATGTTTTACCAATTTCACTGATAACAGACGGGAAAACCTTTAGCCGATTGGGTAAAACACTATTTTTCTAATGCCACGACCTCTCCAATCTCCGGAATCAATACATTCAGAGAATCTTTATTCTTCATCTCTTCTGCATTTTTGAGAGGTTCATCCCAACGATGTTTGGCCAACGCATATTTAGAATGATGTACGGTCAGAACTCTTTTCGCTTTTAAATCTCTGGCCGTCTGTGCCATATATTGGGGCATCAGATGAATTAAGCTCCACTCTTCGTTGTATTGCCCGTTTTCAAGAATTGCGAGGTCGATGCCGGGGAACCGGTTGCCTATTTCTGCATAATGCGTATCATATCCTCCGTCTCCGCCAATGTATATCTTTTGTGAAGGAGCTTCTAGCAGGAAAGAAGCCCAAAGTGACTGGTTGGCAGTAAGTCTGCGACCGGAGAAATGACGGGCAGGCAAACAATGTATCATAAAGCCCGGAGCGAGGTTTGCGTCTTCATTCCAGTCAAGTTCTATCAGACGCTCTTTATCAAATCCCCAATATTCGAAATGTTCGCCAACACCCAACGGACAAATCACTGCTCCAATCCGGTCTTTTAATTTTTTGACTGTGTTGTAATCCAAATGATCCCAATGATCGTGACTAATCACGAGATAATCAATGTCCGGCATATCATCCGGTGTATAAAGTTCCGTACCTTTGAATGGCTTGTTGACAAAAGATACGGGAGAAGCCATACAAAATACCGGGTCAACCAATATTCGCTTTCCTCCCGTTTGAATCAGGTAAGATGAATGTCCGAACCATACCAATATTTCTTCATTACGGCCAATCTTGCGTAAATCTGTTTTTATTGCTTTGACAGCCTGTTCGGGGCGCAAACCGTCTATCTTTCTGAAAATGAACTCCCAGATTCCGCTAAAACGTCCCCTGTCGGAAGTCATCAATAGAGTTTCATGCTGATTTTTAAATTCTCCGTTTCTGTAATTAGGAGATTTCATGACTCTTTCCAGCCGTTCCCCACGGGGAGTTCTGCCGAAACTGGCTTGATTGATAAAAACAATGACTGACACCGCCAGCAATGCTATTACAGCTAATATACATCCTACAATCATACGTGCTTTGAATTTCTTGAATATGATACGCATATAATTCATAACTAAATTATTTCACGCAGCAAATATACAGGTATTCAGAGAGCTTGTTAGTATATATATTACAGATTGTTATACCATAATTACTGAAAGCAGTTGCCTGTTGGGTGTCAGTCTATTGTGTGAACAAACCCTTTTCTTGTTCAGTTATTTAGAAATAAATTTTGTAGCTGATGTTCGGAATCAGACCCGCTCCGTCTTTTTCTTCTACTACACTCGTTCTTTCATTGTATTGATAGAAATGCATTCCGGTGCGCATACCCACATTCAGTATTTTCAGAGAAAACTCGTGGGATACTCTTTTCTTATTGATCCGGAAGCTGATCGAAACATCACCGTTTATAGATGGATTGAATCGTTTAGTATATGCTTTGCTCTCGTCAAAAACGATGTCTTTTTCTTCCTGACTTTTTTCTTCATCCACAGGTGTATAGCGTCCTCCTCCCTGAAAGAACAGACGGCCGTTTACACTTAATACATTCTGTTTGAGTCTGCCAACCATCCATTCTTTTCCGGCGAGCAGGTTCACTAAAAAACTTTTATCCAGTCTCGTATTTCGCCAGATACGGTCTCCTCCCCTATATTTCGATTTGAATAATGAAGCTGTAATCATATAGTAGAAGCCGTTTTTCATGTATTGTTCCAGTGTTATATCTATTCCATAGTTTTTGGCTATTCCGGTGTTTGTCAATATGCGGTCTAAATAGAATTCTTCATAATTGATAATCGAAAAGGAGGAGTTTTCCTCAACCGGTATGTGGAACAAGTATTGATAATAGGGTTCTATTTTCAGATGTAGGCTCTGATTGATATTCCAGTCATAAGTGAATCCGAAATGATGTGCCTTTGAGAAGTCCAGGTACCGGTTTGATTCCTTTTTACCATTGATTATCTGTTCAACAAAGTAATAGTCGAGCCTTTCCCGGCGGCTATGCAAGCCGTAAGCTGCTGCTAAAGAATGTGCAGGATTTATTTTCCATTTAAGGGCAACTCTCGGTTCTATCGACCAGTTCTTGTTTAAAGTAAAATATTGTCCGGTAACCCCTAAACTGGTTGTCAGATTGTTGCTCAAGTTTATTACAGAACTACTATATGCCGAGAGGACTGTACTTTCTCCACTGCCTTTCGATATTTGTTCCATAGGTTTGTTTAATCCCAAATAAGGGCTGACTTTGTAATCAAGATCATATTTAAGTTCCGTAATGGTAATCCCTGTTCTGTTGGTATGCCTCGGACTGAATTTCTTATTCAGATATGAATTGAATACTAAATTCCATCTGCTATTCTGAATATCTGCTACATTAATAATAGCGTCGTCGGTATGTAAGTCCGCCAATGAACGGTCTTTGGAATAGGTAGCGGATAGAGAAGAACGGATATAAGTATTTTCATCCAGTACATATTTGTGCGCTAAGCCACCTGCCAGTTTTTCCAGTTTATTATATCCCGACGACCGGTCTCCCATCGTTTCCCATTCGGAACGTTCCAAAACATCTGCTTTATTTCTGTCTATCAATCCTAATCCCCAGATCGAAAAGGTTCCAGCTTTACGTGTGGGAAAATTTAGTTTGAAGGCTAAATCCTGATATTTCAGGTTGATGTCATTACCCGATGCCAGTGAAGTAGTAGAAAAGCGATAATTCACCAGATAGGAACTTCCCCGTTTTTTATTGATAGGACCTTCCGAAGCTAAATCTATGCCCATGAGTCCGACCTGAAAGGCGTGTTCGTACTTCTGATTGTTACCATTGCGCAAATGCATATCGAAAACACCTGATAGGGCATTACTGTATTCCGCCGGGAAAGCTCCGTTGTAGAAATCGGAGTTGCCGATGACTTGCGTACTCAAAGCGGACAGGAATCCTCCTCCCAAGCCTGATAAATCAGCAAAGTGAGTAGGATTAGGTATTTCAATTCCCTCCAGTCTCCATTGTGTAAATTGCGGGGCATTTCCCCGGATGGCAACCGCATTAGTACCGACATCTCCTGCTACACCTGCAAATGCAGAACTTAACCGTGCAGGATCGTCAAAACCATTGGCAAATCGGGACGCTTCTTCAATACTAATCATACGTCCTCCTGTGATAGCCATTGGGTTGACAGTCCGGTCTTTTTTTATTTCCGGCTTGACAAGTACTTCAGCCAAATCTTGTACATTCTCATCCATAGGAATCTCTACAAATACTTCTTTGGATGAAGTGACAGATACTTCGCTGATGATACTTGGGCGATACCCCATAAAAGATGCCTGAATATTATAACGACCCACCGGGACATTATTAATCCGGAAATTTCCCCGTCCGTCAGTCGAACCTCCCCGTGAGGGATCTTCTGCTATACAGACGGAGGCATATTCTATGGGCGTATTGGTTTTGGAGTCAACAACGATTCCTCTTATGGTTTGAGTCAGTTTTTGTGTATCATTGTTGGCGGGCTTTTGCTTGTTATCCTGCGAAGAAATAATAATATGATATCCTTTTATCTTATATACATATCCGGTTTCCTTCAATAGTTGAGCCATAGCTTTGTCAATGGTTACATTTTTGAATGATAAAGAGTGCTTCTTTTCGATATTCAGGTTCGATTGTTCATAAGCGATGCTATATCCGGTTTGTGTTTCAATTTGTGCAAAAGCCTCTTTTAATGAGATATTTTTATTTTGTATGGTAATCTTTTTATCTTTATTCTGTGCAATAGTTGTAAGAGATAGAAAAGTAAAAAATAAAAAAATGGCGAGCTTACCTGCCCGTTTATTTGTATTTATTCGATTCATTATTCTATATTTGTATGTTGATACTTCATTTTACGTCACTTGTTGAATGAGGGTAGACATTTCAGAACTGGGAAGAGGGTCTCAAGCTGCTTCCCGGTTCTTTTTATTCATAGGCTGTTTCTTTTTATTGTCGGGTTAATACTATTTTCTTTTCATATTGCTGATAATCAAAGCCGATGATATCTTTCAATATATTCAGTATTTCATTCAGACTTTCATCTTTCAGAAACTTAACCGTATATCGTTTGGATGCGGGGATAATTGCTGTATTATCAATAGTGGTGTTATAGTGCCTTTCCAAGGTTCGGAATATTTCTCCGGCGCTGGCATTGGTAAATACTAGTTTTCCCGCCATCCAACAATTTGTATCATTCGTATCTATCACTGATATGTGAATATCTGATGATTTTTTGTCGTATGTAAGCTGCTCATCGGGCTTTAGTATATGGGGAGGTTGAGACCGGACACTCACTTCCACCTTACCGCTAGTCAATGTAGTCGTTATTTTCTCATCATTAGGATAGGCTTTCACATTGAACCTGGTTCCAAGAACTTTCACAGAGAGTTGGGAGGTTTCTACAATAAAAGGACTTACAGTATCTTTTTTGACAGAGAAATAAGCTTCACCGTCAAGCATGACCAAGCGTTTATCTTTGGCAAAAGTTTCCGGGTATAAAATGCTACTTCCCGCGTTCAACCATACTTCCGAACTATCCGGCAAGATTAAGCGCTTCTGTTCTCCGTAGGCAACGGATATTTCTATCATTTCGTTGTGAGGAGAAAGATAGTAGAACATCCCTCCCGCAAATAGAAATAAAGGAACAATAACGGCGGCGACACGGGCAAACTTCTGGTAAGAAGCTATGTTGGTCAGATGCTCCTTATTATATCCTGTTCTTAAATTCACCCGTTCCAATGAAGCATAAGTGCTTGAATCGGCTTCTATGTCCAATTCATTCCAATAATCCAATGAGGCTTTAGCTTTCGCCTGCTGATTTTCATCTTTGATGATCCATTTCTGCACTTTCTCTTCCGTTTCAGATGGAAAGCGGGCGGAGAGGAACATTTTGATGATTTTACTGATATTACTTTTCTTCATTTTTGCTGCACTTTACTATATATACAGTTTGGTGGCAAAAAGCTCAATAAGAAAGTGGAAGTTTTTTTTATAAAGCAGAATGAAAAAAAATATAATGCTATAATAGTGATACCAGGAAACATGAAATAACCTTCCGTATTTCTTTCAAAGCAAGACTTAGCTGGCTTTCAACATTTCTTTTGGTAGTATTCAGGCGTTCGGCAATTTCGGCATTGGATAATCCTTCGTTACGACTCAATGTATAAATCATTCTCCGTTGTTCGGGCATTCCTCCGACAAGTTCGTCAATCAGCATTTCCAATTCCTTGGCAATAAGGTCTTCTTCGGAAGTAGAGCTATATCCTGTTTCTTGATTATTGTTCAGATAGGCATCACACACATATTTATGTTTCAGAAAGTTGATTGCTGCATTTCTTGCAATGGTGTGCAAATAAGAATTGAATGATCTGGACGTATCAATCGAATGACGGTTGATCCAAAGATTGACAAATAAATCCTCTGTCAGCTCTTCCGCATCAGGTTCTGATTTTATATATCCGTCAATGAATGTTTTGGTTTTGTTGTAGTATGCTATAAAAATAGTCTCAAAGGCCTTGTGATTCCCATCCTGAAAGGCCTCCAGCGTTTTTATATCAATGTTGTTATTCATACTATCTCCCAATTTTCATTTCATTAGGACAAAAGAAGCAATAATTTATTTTAGATAGATGGTCTTTTTTGAAATATTAATGATATTAGAAAGATTTATTCTATTTTCAAGATTCTCTTCATCTCCGGACGAAAGCTATCACCCCAGATTTCCAGTTGCTCAATCAGAGGAATCAGCGTCTTTCCCAATTCGGTGATAGCATATTCCGAATGGGGAGGAAGCTCCATGAATATCTTTTTGCTGATAATGCCGTGCATCTCCAATTCTTTCAGTTGTTGATTGATGACCCGGGGACTTGCCTCGGTAAATAAACGATGCAGCTCGCTGGGACGTTTCGGACCAGTGCATAATTCCTGAATGATGCAACTTTTCCATTTTCCCCCGATCACTTCCATCGTAATCTTTATCCCACAATCAATATCAAAAGGAATTTTCTTCTTATACATAGTTTTCTGCTTTTCTGCAAAAATAAGGATATCACTACAAAAACAAAAATAATAATCCCCAAATGTAGTATAGGGCTAAATTTATCAGTATATGAATAATTCGTCCCTACTTGCCGATGTTTCAGGTATTCCCTACTTTTGCTTCAAAAAGATGAGAAAGTATTTATTATCACTTGCATTAGTCGTTGGAGTCGTTTCAATGAATGCACAAGAAAAAGTAACAAACAATGTAAATATGGAAAATAAAAAATCAACTCTTCGTTTTATCTATCCTCAATGGCAAGGAGGAATTGTAGATCATTGGATGCCTGATATTCCGGCGGAAGATTCATCCAGAGGCTACTATCTGGGAGCACAGTTATTGAACTATTTAGCCCCACAGACCGGTCAGAATACGGTCGAAGTTCCGGTTTCACTGGATATAAATGACAGAGCGACGGAAAAAGGTATCAGTGCACGCAGTGTCATACTGAAACAAACTAAAGCTGCGCTTGATCTGCTTAAAGAGAATCATCCGGATCGGATTGTCACTTTAGGAGGAGAATGTTCCGTTAGTGTTGTTCCGTTTACTTATTTAATCAATAGATACCCGGATGATGTAGCTATCGTCTGGATAGACGCACATCCCGACATCAATCTGCCTTATGATGAATATAAGGGTTATCATGCAATGGCACTAACAGCTTGTTTGGGAATGGGAGATGAAGAAATAATGGAATTACTTCCGGGAAAAACGGATGCTTCCAAAGCCCTGATTGTCGGACTCCGCTCATGGGATGAGGGTATGCAGGAACGACAAAGAAAGCTGGGAATTAAAGGATTATCTCCACAGGAAGTTGCCAATGATCGTACAAAGATTATGGAATGGCTGAAAAGTACCGGGGTTTCGAAGGTGGTTATACATTTCGATATGGATGTATTGGACCCGGCAGAGATAATCGCTGCCGTAGGCGTTGAGCCTAACGGCATGAAGATTGAAGAAGTAGTTCGTATCATTAATGATATATCCTCCGAATATGATCTGGTAGGACTTACAGTTGCCGAACCTATGCCACGAGTGGCAATCAAACTTAGAAATATGCTCAATCAGTTACCTCTATTGAAAGATTAAATCCCCTTTGACGAGGACGGTAAAGAATACCGAATACATTCAGTAGATACCCCAATAAACACAATAATGGGGCAATACGTATGCGTGTTCCACTAAATATATCGGGATTATAGGCGGCAAGGGTACTCCCCTCGCCGCTCATTAATATATATCCTATGATAATCAATATAGAGCCGATAATTAAGATGACGTAATTTCTTTTGCCCAATACTGTTTTTATTTCTTCTTCTCTTATTCTTTTCGATTTCATATTCTTTGAGTTTAGTTGTGATAATTCATTAGTTGAGTAAAGCGCATATATTTCTTTTCAAATTGCTGATTACTCTGTTCATATCTCTCTTTATCCATACTCTTCAGTAATTCATTACACTGATTCCATTGCCAGAACCTATACAAACAATCCTGTTGAACCATCCCTATCCGGTTATCTCCCAATGAGAAAGCCCAGTCGATATAATTTTCCGATTCTGCTATCAGATGATTCAATAGATCGGTCGCTTTCTGCGTTTCTCCTATGGAAGCATAAGCGGTGGCTATATCATACGAACCACTCTCGTATACTTCAGGAACATTATATGCCGGAATAGCTTGCCCAGCATATTCCAATACTTTTCTGGCACGGATGTCGTCTCCTTGTTTCACCAATTCTTTAGCCAGTTGCGCAAAGAGCCTTCGATGAGAATAACAGATGCGCAGGGTTGTTTCGTCCAGATAAAGTCCGGGAGTATCCAATCCACCGTATTTATATCTGTTCATCACATTCTCGTAGAGCTTCTCCGTATCTATGGCATATCCATTGCCTTCTTCCACGTCTCCCCATTCTTTATAGTTGAAAGGAGTAAACCGGAATGCTAACCCTTCCTGAACAAAGTAGTCATCAAATTTCAGTTTACTGGAGTTGCCTACCGAGATAGCCATGTACAGGGGACGTTCCCAGTTACAGTTAGCCAGGATCTCGAGCATGAGTAAGTCCACTTTAGTCAACAGACGTATATTTTTTAGAGAAATAGACAGTTTATCCGGTATTGCATCTCTTAGTTCTTCCCCTTTTAAATGACGAATGGCTTCAGGCAACATCATTCCAGAACGGAGTACTGCATCCTTATCAATATAAATATTTATAGTATCGGTAGGTATCACATGGAATTCCTGTTTCTCTGCGAACACCCAATATTTCAGGATATTCTTTATTTCATACGGATCATTTCCAAAACTATCACGGGCTTCTTCGGGATGTTTCTGATACAATGCTTCTATCTGTTTCTTCAATTCCGGACGAACAGCCACATATTCGTTCTTCCCTTCCTGGTATTGATTTTGATCCCAACTGATCGGCAGTCCGGGAGCATCGTACAGAGGACATTGTTGCTGATAAATGTACCAGTCGGTCTGCGCATAACTTAAATTGCAGATACGTACATCTCTGCGTACTTCTTCCGTATCCTGATTATACCACAAGGGGAACGTATCATTATCCCCCTCACAGAATATGATCGGATTTCCTTTGTCGGGAAGTGTCATCAGATAATTAGCACCAAAGTCACGACAGGTATACCGGTTGCTTCGATCGTGGTCATCCCAAGTCTGGCTTGCCATTTGTATGGGGACAAACAGGCAAAGCAGCATAAGTAAGCCGACTGGGAGGATTTTTGCCTGTTTCCTGCGAAGCATGTCACAGCATCCGGCGGCTCCCATTCCAATCCAGATAGCGAACGCATAAAACGAACCTGCATACGCATAATCCCGTTCACGGGGTTGTCCGGGAGTCTGATTCAGATAGAGCACAATAGCCAATCCCGTCATAAAGAAAAGGAAAAATAAGACACTGAATTGCTGCTTGCCTTTTTTTCCACGTGTCCATTGCCAATAGATACCGAGTAATCCTAATAATAATGGTAAGCCATAGAACACATTGTGACCTTTGTTCTCACGCAAAGATTCCGGCAAAAGTTTTTGATCCCCCAGTCGCAGATTATCAAGCCAGGAAATTCCTGTAATCCAGTTACCATGTTCCGGTTCACCGCTTCCTTGAATATCATTCTGTCGTCCGACAAAATTCCATAAGAAATAGCGCCAGTACATGTAATTGAGTTGGTATGTGATAAAATAAGTCAGGTTCTCTTTTTGTGTAGGAGCCTCATTCGCACCTCCACCGGACCATCCTTTGTAAGAAGCGGCCGAACGATCATTCCACATTCGCGGAAATAACATATTTTGAGTGTAGCACACGTCTTCCTTATAGCGAATAATTTTATACTTGCCTTCTTTCTTATCCGGCCGATAGATGGCACTACCTTTTTCTGTCTTTACCTTGTAATAGTCTCCTTCGGGCACATACTCCGGTTCGGACGCATAGGTTCTCCCATAAAGTAAAGGAGCACTTTCATACTGTTCGCGATTCAGGTAGCTTTTGAGTGTGAAAATAGTATCCGGTGCATTCTCGTTGAGCGGCGTATTAGCATTGGCACGAATGAGTATGACCGCATAGGTGGTATATCCTATGGTGAGCATGAGTAAACACCACAAACCGGTATTCACGATGCGTTTTCTGAACCGATAAATGGCTCCTATCAGTAAAAACAGGACCAAACCCAGAAAGACGATCAATCCTGACTGGAAGGGTAATCCCATCACATTGACAAAGAATAATTCGAACCATCCTCCTACATCAGCCATTCCGGGTATATAAACAAAAAGAATCAATACAATAAGAATACCGGATAATGCAATGGCCCCGATAAC
Organism: Bacteroides sp. D22; assembly: GCF_000163675.1. NCBI lineage: Bacteria > Pseudomonadati > Bacteroidota > Bacteroidia > Bacteroidales > Bacteroidaceae > Bacteroides > Bacteroides sp. D22. Next base: position 15,621 of record NZ_GG774802.1, read on the forward strand.
TCCCTTGAGTGATAGAGTCTGATATTTTTGGTAATAGAACACTAATACAATGGCAGGAATACAAAGCAGATTAAGCAAATGCACTCCGATTGAAAGCCCTATAATATAGGCTATCAGGATAATCCAGCGGTCACCGGACACAGAATCTGCTTCATCCTGCCAGCGAAGAATCATCCAAAATACCAAGGCTGTGAGGAAAGAAGAGAAGGCATATACCTCCCCCTCTACCGCACTAAACCAGAATGTATCACTGAAAGTATAAGCTAAAGCTCCCACAAAACCTGCTCCCAGAATGATAATAACATCCATAACAGATAATTTCCGTTCATCGCCCACAAGCAAGGCTCTCACTAATCGGGTAATACTCCAGAAAAGAAACAAGATACAACCGGCACTCAATAGTGCATTTAAAAAGTTGACCATTCCCGACACTTGCGAAGCATCGGAAGCAAACTGGGTAAACAGGTTGCCGACAAGCATATAGAAAGGTGCTCCCGGCGGATGCCCTACCTGTAATTTTTCAGCACAAGAAATAAATTCGGGACAATCCCAGAAACTTGCGGTTGGTTCGATGGTCATCCCATACACAAATGCTGCTATCAGAAAGACCAGCCACCCACCGAAATCATTCCATCTTTTAAATAATAAGTTGCTCATTGTTCTGTACTTTTTTATTTGCAAAGTTACAGGACATACTGCTAAAACAGGCATTTTTTACCGGACGGATACGGACGGTCGTCAATGATAATATGTTGATAATCAATAATAATAAAAGTGAAGAGATAGACAAAAACAGACAGAGGATAAATTAGGTACAAATTAATAATGGCATAGTAAAGTAAATGGCATAAAAATGACAATGTATCAAATATGAAAAAACTATTGGGATATTAGGAAAAACAAGTGCCACTCTTGTTTTTTGCTATTTAATTTCGTATCTTTAATGACTTTCATTCTTCTAAAGACAGATAATCATATTACACAGGGCAGACGCATTAAAAATTATTGTTCTGTAAAAGTTGTGACAAATATTTTTCATCCCATCCGGCTTTTAGTCTTTTCAGATTCATACTTCCTTTTGTTGTTTTATCCTTCTTTAGTATGGTAAGTGCCATCTTTGTTGCCACCGAAAAGTTTCTGGCTGCATTTTTCACCTTTTTACTGTAGTCTTCTCGAAAGGTAACATCCAATTGCCAATGAAGATTATTCTCAATAGACCAATGCTGTCTGATGGC
>NZ_GG774802.1:17061-37243 GCF_000163675.1 Bacteroides sp. D22
TAATAGTTTCCATTTTATGTACTTTTTTGCGGTTCATCCTAGGATCTTCTATTTGTTTACAAAGGTCAATTATGCCAATTTTCATGTTAGTTTATGTTTTATAATATCTTATAAAGATAAGGAAAATAATCGACATATACAATAGATAATACACTAATAGTCAATAATATAAAAATAAAATACAAGTTGTAAGATAGTAAAAAATATAATGCGTCGACCCTGTCATATTACAGAATGACAAATATCACCTTATAAAGTGACATTTGTCACCCTATAGGATGCCCATCGTCCCGTTATAACGGGACAACTACCCGACTGCATAAAAGATTACTAATTTCTGTACTAAAAACCATTAATCTCTGCAACGAAAATCCTTAAATGTAGTAAGGAGATAATGAATCATTACCAGATAATAATTAATTTCTTGCACAAAATGAAAGATCCCCCAATGATTTCACAATATCTTCCAGTGACTCTTTAGAATTTGCCAGCATCAGTTTCTCCGTTTTTATTCTGGAGATTCTCCGGGTCAGCGTCTCTGTAGTCAGTTTCATTAAATCAGCAAAGCAAGCAGGTTGGACTCCCTCCCGCAGAAAAGCACATACCCTTAAATCCTCTTCTGTGAGCTTCGGACCTATTTCTTTCAATTTAGATACAAGTCCATAGACGTTTTCCTGAAGTCGCAGTAACTCTGTCCAGTCTTTCTCGGAGAAAGAAGGGATTTTAGAAGACAAAACATTCCGTTCTTTAAACTGTCGTACTTTTGAGACAACGGGGGAACTTTCATAGATATGTAGTTGAAGAGACTGATACTTCTCTTCGAGATGGTTACATTGCAAAATCAGCTTATCCGATTCAACATCTTTTTTCAGTATTTCTTCTTTGAAAAGATCCAATTGGGAAAGTGCGTGCCGATTTTTCTTCCAGAGTAGCCCAAGTAACAAAGACATCACACCAAACATTCCTAAAGCAGAAGAAAGAATTACTGAAGAATCGCTTTTACCGTCATTCAACATCAACTGACTGGCGTATGCCTTTCTCTCCATTTCCAGTGCTTCATCAAAGTTACCGTATTTCTGATAATAAAGACTACATCGTTTGCAGATTTTTGCCAGATGATCGTATTCCTCTGTTTCTTTGGCAAGTTTGATTGCCTCCTTAAAGTGGATTTCTGCCTCCTCTTTCTGTTCCAGATCACTTTCTACACAGGCAAGATAATAATATGCTTTGGATTTTTGATATTCATTGCCATTCTTCTCATAATAAGATGCCGCCTGCCTGATCTGCTTATCAGAGGAATGAGGAATGTTTTTATCCTCGTTGAGCTGGGTACACAATAAATTATATTCTGCCAGTTGAGCTTCATTCATTTGACTTGTCTGAATAGTCTCAAGAATAATAGATGCCGTATCCGGGTCCTGTGCCATGAGTTGTGCGGCTTTGTCTAACCCTTGCTTCACACTCGTTCCTTCCGGATGACATGCAGCCAATGAAAGGAGCATCATATACAATAAAATTCGAAGGTTATTCATAACTCTATTTTTGTCTTTACAAAGGATTGATTGGATTTGCAAATATAAAAAATAATCGGTATTTATCCTTCCCTAAGTCATACAAAAAGTATAGTGACGCTATCCTCTCCTTATAGCTACGCTATCCGGGTGTGATAGTGACACTATTTGGCAAGGATAGCGTCACTATGTTTTTTTGACAAATATCAAGCCGTTGTGCACTGTTAATTAAGAAGATAAGCCGTATCTTTGTAGCAAACAAAAAAATTATATATCATGATTAAAAACATTGTATTTGATTTTGGAGGGGTGATTGTAGATATTGATCGTGACAAAGCGGTTCAGGCATTTATCAAACTGGGACTGGCAGATGCTGATACCCGGCTGGATAAATATCACCAGACCGGCATCTTTCAAGAACTGGAAGAAGGAAAGCTAAGTGCGGATGAGTTTCGGAAACAACTGGGGGATTTATGTGGCCGTCCATTGACGATGGAGGAAACCAAACAGGCATGGCTGGGCTTTTTCAACGAAGTAAATCTAAATAAGCTCGATTATATATTGGAATTGAGAAAGTCCTATCATGTGTATATTTTAAGTAATACCAATCCTTTTGTTATGTCGTGGGCATGCGGCCCCGATTTCTCATCGAAGAAAAAGCCGTTGAATGATTATTGTGACAAACTATATTTGTCTTATCAAGTCGGTCACACGAAACCTGCACCGGAAATATTCGATTATATGGTGAATGATTGTAATATCATTCCTTCCGAAACTTTATTTGTAGATGACGGTGCTTCGAATATCCAAATCGGTAAAGAACTCGGATTTGAAACGTTCCAACCGAAGAATGGTGCGGATTGGCGGGAAGAAATGACTGCTATCTTGCAGAAATGATAATTGAGCAGTTAGTACCATATCGCAAATAAAAAATATGCAACCACAAGTCATACTTATCACCGGAGCATCTTCCGGATTCGGCAAGATTACCGCTCAAATGTTATCGGAACGAGGACACATCGTTTATGGAACAAGCCGGAAACCTTCCGAAGACATGAATCATGTAAAAATGCTTGTTGTCGATGTAACCAATTTCCTTTCCGTTTGTCAGGCCGTAGAGCGGATTTTATCGGAGGAGGGGCGGATTGACGTATTGATTAATAATGCCGGAATAGGTATTGGTGGCGCATTGGAACTTGCCACTGAAGAAGAAGTGAATATACAAATGAATACAAACTTCTTCGGCGTAGTGAACATGTGTAAAGCTGTTTTGCCTCATATGCGAAAGGCACGAAAAGGAAAGATTATCAATATCAGCTCTATCGGTGGTGTAATGGGAATCCCCTATCAGGGATTTTATTCTGCTTCGAAATTTGCTGTGGAGGGATATAGCGAAGCATTGGCTTTAGAGGTTCATCCGTTCCATATAAAGGTTTGTGTAGTAGAACCGGGAGACTTTAACACCGGATTTACTGATAACCGGAATATCTCCGAACAGACAAGACTGGATGCCGATTACGGAGAAAGTTTTCTGAAATCATTGGACATTATAGAAAAGGAAGAACGTAATGGATGCCATCCGCGGAAGTTGGGTGCTGCCATCTGTAAGATAGTGGAACGTACCAATCCTCCTTTTCGGACGAAAGTAGGTCCTTGGATACAAGTATTGTTTGCGAAGAGTAAAAAATGGTTGCCTGATGCAGTGATGCAATATGCCTTACGGATATTCTACGCAATTAAGTAAACGATACGATATATAAAAGAAACTGTTCTCAAAGTTCCTAAAAGAAAAATCGTCCTTACTACGATAGGTTGTAGTAAGGACGATTTTATAAGATCAAGGCTTTTTTGAACGGCCTCTTTTTTTTGATTTGAATATCTTCTATGTTTCCGAATTAACCTTTCGGAACCAATTCCAAAAACATGGTAGTAGTCAGCAACACGGCCAGTCCGACGCAAACGCTTATCAACAGCCAATTGATATATTTTGCTTTCGGCTTGGTGTCGGCATGCAGATTATTCAGGAAATACTCCCTAAAGAAAAGATACAGGCCGGGGATCGTAGCACTTGCCAATAAGAAATCTTCCGGAATCTGAAAGAAATAAGTTTTGGATAATCCGATCAGTGACCAATGGCAAAGGAACAATACCAAAAACATATTGACCTTTTGCGCAAACAGCAATAACAATCCGATGGTAAACACCACTACCGAACAAGGCATGACCGGAGAAGTCATTTCCGGGAATGAAAGTCCGCGTGCCAATGAAACCAAAGGATATATAAAAGGCATTGCTAACAGCACATAAGACAGTAGATCATATTTGTGGGTACGTTCAAAGGTAGTATATCCCGTAATCGCATCCCATATCCAAATGATAGCCATCACACCCCAAAACATAGCCATTACTCCATTATAACTACGCTCTTCACAGTAGATATAATAGTAGACCAGAGAAATCCACGTATACAGACCTATCATATAGAACTTCATCGCCATTTTCACCCACGGACGTGGCCGGCCGATAAGCAATCCGGTCAATGCAATACCAATCAGAATGATAACTATCTGTAACAGCCAGGTAGCTGAATTATAATATGCAATTGTTCTCCAAAAAATCTCCATAAAAGTTCGTTTTAGTGTCTTGTTAATGAAAAGGCTCTATGTGGGAACAGGAACATCGGGAACGTAGCTCCTACTGCCAACATGAAAATCACTGTGCTTGCTATCAGAGTATTAGAGAAGAACATCGACATAAACTTGTCCAGCTTATCCGGATCATTCACATTTTGCAGACACATGATAAGTGAAAATACCATGTTGTATGCAAACTTTCCCGGAATCATGGGAAGCAACGCTGGAATGTACAATACCGTCATCGGGCAATATACTTTTTTCCCTAACCACAAACTACCGAAGCCGATGACTAATCCGGCAAACAACGAACCTGTAGCAATATCCACGCCTAAATAGGTCATCAAACAAAAACGACAGGCGTGTCCCAATGCTGCCAGTATGGCAATCATCTTGAATGCACGCAAAGGAGGATCGGAAATTGCACCAAATCCTATACCTGCTACTGCTGCAAAAAATCCATCCGTAAGAATGTCAAGTGCTATCATATCAAATTAAACTGTTTTTTACCATTAATAATGTGAAGGAAAGTCCGATAGCGATGCTGACAATCAACAAAGAAGCCTCTGTCAGACGGGCAAATCCTGTTAATACATATCCTTCCACTATATCAATCACGCCATTAATCAAGGGAACCCCAGGCACAAGATAAAGCACGCTGGTCGCCATGGCAATCTCCGAAGTTGTATCGAAAATCAGCGCGGTGGAAGCACACAGGGAAGCAACAAAAGCCGAAACAATAAATACAACATAATGATTGATCTTTTTCGCCTGCATTTGTTGTTTCAGGTAGAATCCTGTAATGGTAGCCGAGAACACGATTCCCATCGAAATTAAATCACCACCAAATAATTTACAGAAAGAGGCATTGGCAAATCCTACTAATAATAATACGAAAAGAGAGTGTATCCGCGGAGCAGAAATAATCTTCTTGTATTTGTCTTTCAATTCTTCCAATGACAAATGATTGTCTACTGCTTCCCAGCTCAATGCGCTTAACTCTGAATTATGTTCAAAACTGATCGGGTGTGCAGGAATGTCTATAACCTCGTTACAAGCCTCGTTTGTTTCTTTGTCTATAATGGTCAGAATGATGTTTCTATGAAATACGCTTAATTTGACATCTAGTCCGAAAGCCTCTCCAATACGCTTTGTGTTGCGTACCACCCGCGAGGTGTGTACTCCGGCCCCCATTAAATGGGCTGAATATTCTGCAATAAATTTACCTATGGATAATAAAGATTCGCCTGTCTTCATGAATATGATATTTTTAAATCGGGCGCAAAAGTACAAAAAAAATAGATACCTTTGCCGCGATTAAAAATAAAAAATGCATGAATAACCAATTTACGCATCCTAAAGAGAGAATACGTTTTGCCATATTGACTTTTTTCTTTGCCCAAGGACTTTGTATGGCAAGTTGGGCTAGCCGAATCCCTGATTTTAAAGACGTTTTTGCCGCAAATTATGCTTTCTACTGGGGACTGATTTTATTTATGATCCCTGTCGGAAAATTTGTCGCGATCCCCTTGGCTGGTTATCTTGTTTCGAAGTTAGGAAGTCGGAGCATGGTACAGGTCAGTATCCTGGGATACGCTTCATCTCTGCTTTGCATCGGGCTGGCTCATGAGGTCTATCTTTTAGGCTTTCTGCTCTTCTGCTTCGGGGTGTGCTGGAATTTGTGTGATATATCATTCAATACACAAGGCATTGAGGTGGAACGTATCTATGGTAAAACCATTATGGCCACTTTTCATGGAGGATGGAGTCTGGGGGCATGTGCAGGAGCACTTATCGGCTTCGTGATGATTTTGGCCGGAGTCTCCCCTATCTGGCATTATACACTGATATTTATAATCATCCTTATAATTGCACTTTCCGGACGGAAATATTTGCAGGAGAGCGCACCGCAGGAAGCGGAAGTTTCTGATACAAAGATGAAGGAAAGAAATACAGCCAAAGCTCCCAATGGCTTTCGCCTGTTATTTCAAAAACCGGAAATGTTGCTTTTGCAGTTAGGACTTGTCGGACTGTTCGCGCTGATTGTAGAAAGCGCAATGTTCGACTGGAGTGCCGTTTATTTCGAATCAGTGGTTCACGTACCTAAGTCATTGCAAATCGGTTTTCTTGTATTTATGATTATGATGGCAACGGGCCGTTTCCTGACTAACTATGCTTATCAGCTTTGGGGAAAGAAGAAAGTCCTGCAACTGGCGGGCAGCTTTATCTGTATCGGCTTTTTTGTTTCTGCCCTGTTAGGAGGAGTTTTCGAATCTATGGCCATGAAAGTAATCATCAATTCTTTAGGTTTCATGCTGGTCGGCTTGGGAATATCCTGCATTGTGCCTACTTTGTACAGCTTCGTGGGAGCCAAATCAAAAACACCGGTCAGTATTGCACTTACCATTCTGTCAAGTATCAGTTTTATAGGTTCGTTGATTGCTCCCCTGCTTATCGGTGCCATCTCGCAGGCGTTCGATATCCGTATCGCTTATATGATTATCGGCATATTGGGCGGATGCATCGTATTAATTGTCAGTTTCAGTAGTGCTTTCGATATTCAGGAATCCGGCGATAAACCTGAATAGAACAAATAAAAAACGCAGCCTTTCACAGTGTTTAAAATTAAACCTCCTGTGAAAGGCCGCGTCAATCTTTTAATGCCTTAACTAACCTAACTACTTTATCTTAACTATACTAACCTATCTACAAAATACCCGAAAAATCTTTTATGCTACTAATAATCCTATCTTTCAATTCGTTATTTTCAACTATTGAGAAGCCACAGTCTACATTTGCCGGAGCCAATAATACAGCTTTAGCTTCTTCTGCATCTGCCATCTCTTCCGGGTGCTCTCTGAAATAAGTTTCCCATTGGGAAGCTGATTGCGGAGTTACCCCCAGCACATAGTTGATAAAATCATCATCCGTCAAAAAATCCATTACCTTTGAGCACATATCGCATCCTTTTTAAGCGTTTACATAAGTAGGACGGCGTTATCCTGTCTATGTACTCAACCCATTTACCTTTTTACTAAAATTAACTTGCCAGACTACGCAACTTTGTCAATCCGCGATGCATCAGGTTGCGTACAGACTGATAATTCATATTCATAATCTCGCAGATATCCTCGTATTTCTTTTCTTCTATATAATATAATGTAAGCGCTTCGCGTTGGCGGGGAGATAATTGATCCAGCAGACGTCTAACCAATGAAAATTCATTCTTGCGTTGCTCTTCTTCCATATAATCATCTTCTACATCTGTAGGAGTGGATATGCTAACTTCTTCTACTGCTGTATCAGACATATACATACGTCTGCGAAGTTCATCACACAACTTATTCTTTAAGGAGATGAATAAATAAGATCTCAAATTATCGATTGTTCCTAATTCATCTTTCTTTGTATAGAGTTTCACGAAGATGTCATGAATACAATCTTTCAGTAACTCTTTATCAATGGTCAACTTCAATCCGTAATTAAAAAGGACGTTGATGTGCAAGTTATACAGCTGTGAAAAAGCTGCCATGTTTCCCGCTTGAAAAGAAGCGAGCAAAGTGTCGGTTGAATGATTAGTCTGTTCCATCATAGCATTAATTCGATTGATTTGATGTTGCAAAACTAAGCAGTATCGACCGCAACTTTGGGTAAAATCTGGTTTGTGGATTGAAAAAACAAGTATCATGTTTTATAACACTCTTTTACTAGAAATTACCAATAAAAAGCAAAAATCCCGCTGAATGGTCTTCAACGGGATTCTTTGCTTTATAACTTATGGAACCAATAAATGCCTTCTTTCTTATCTGGCACCTTTAGATTGTATAAGCCATTTATTTTCAGTGATTTATTTATCGTTTCAATCTTTCCGGAAGCAGGATGAATGTACTTTAATACATACTTTCCGGACGATAATTGAACAGGAATTTCTGTTCCGGACTTGGAATAAATGATACTTCCAATATCAGATTTTACCATTTTCTTGTACTCATCCGTATTTGTTTCTTCCACTTCCATGGCTGCTGCATCCTTCAGGAACGCTTTATCTGTGCACGGAATTACAGGACATGAACCTCCTGCCATGAATACAGCCCATCCCATAGCCGGATAATTCTGTGCGTAGAATGTCACTGCCTTTTGAGGAAATTTCTGACGATACTCATTGACAGCTTTATATGCTTCTGTGAAAGTCACCTTTCCCACTTTCATCTTACGCATGTGCTGACGTGGCGCCATATTCTTTCCACCTTCCGGCGCAAAGATTCCGTCCGTCTTATAATGCCAATACCGGATATCAATAATATCTACTACGGCAGCGCGTTTAGGATCTGCAAGGATTGCATCCTGTACGTCTTTCGTTGTACTCAATGCCACTTTCGCTTTCTTCCCGGTTTCAGTTTCCCATTCAGCTATCACGTCCAACCAAAATTGTACGAAGTGCAACGGGCCTGTAAATTCGGCGCTTGTCAACTGAATAACATTCGAATTGTCTGCGAAGTTATTCAGGCATTGGCGGATATATTGTCTGTGCAGTTCACGACGGACAGGATGAGTAATGTCATAGAACATATCCGCCACAAAGATTCGTTTGTCTCCGGCAAATGGAGCCGGTTCAGGAAATCCGGTCTGATTGATGTTATTGCTGCTTCTCCATGGAGAATCTACCCAATGAGCACCGGCTTCCAATATATTGTGCTGGAAATAGTTTTCATGGAACAACAGCAGTCCGTCCTTATTTCCTTTTTCTGCAAATTCTTTTAAGCGGCTCCAGTACCATGCATTAGGGCGTTTCAAATCATATTTGCTCAATCCTTCCCATGCTGTTCCCTGACCGCTACGACCGAATGGCTGTTCATAGAAAGGTCCCCATACATCACCATCCCGACGGCGAACCCGTTCGTGGTCATCCCGGCGACGATCGTACCAAAGACCGTAATTCTGATCGAAAACAAGAATGTTTTTCTGTTTCATAAAGTCGACTACAGAATCAATGCGGTCGGTTAATCCCAATCCCTCGCGTCCCGGCACAAAGCGGGTGATGGCCGGACTTGCCTTTTTCAGATAATTGGTTTTGAGCTTTCCGTTCCACCAAGGGGTGGTATGACTACCTCCAACCAATAGAGCTCCGTCCATCTGAATACGTCCATTGGTTACAGTTACTTCCGGTTGGGTTAATAATTTAGCAGCAGCAGAATAAGAAGAAGAATTTGCAAGTGCAGCGCTCTTTTTCTCTTTAATATCATCGATTGATTTTACTCCGGCTGATGCCACCGAAGGAGCAAACTTGTTATCGCCGATCCAATGTTCCAACGTCAACCGTGGTTTATATGCTTCTTTAGCGAGTTCCATAGCTACTTCCACTGTGGGACTACTGGTTGCACTTGTATTTCTGGGCAGAATACGTGCACGTTCTGCACATTCTTTGTTCAACCGTTCTCCCAATTGAGCATAAAAAATACTGCGAGGTTGTACATGATTGTTGGATTGTGCCCATTCACCGTCACCGGAGAATTGTGCCCAACAACCGTATGCACGGTTCATCGCATCTTTTGCCGGGGCATAACATTCGATTTCCGCTGCGGTACATTGCCAAAACAAGTTGTTTGCCGTATTCCAACCGGCTCCGTTTTTATCTTGTCCCAAATTCTTGGAAGTCAGGTTATGACCGTCGATATTTACTACGTCAAACAGCAGTCCGCACGCCCAGGCATCAATAGAACCGCTGAATCCCAAAGATTCATACGAATCACATTGTACAAAAGCATTGGGACCGGCTGCACAATATCCGGCAGCAAAGTCATGAATACCCTGTTCCGAATAGCAGCGTTGAAATAAAGTTTGTTGTCCCAGCGTATGGAAAGTGCAACGACGCATCCCTCCGATTTCTGAAACGGGTTCTTTCGAGATACAGTCTTCAACGGTAATTTTGGAACCTGTACGCTGAACAATTACAGCACTTCCTGCAAAATGCTTGAAATTAACCAGTCTCACCCAACAGTTTTCCGCATCTTCAATGGAAATACCTGTCCAGCAATGATCCTCGTCTTTAGAATAACGCTTGTCGTAATCAGAAATCAGTGTCATATTTTCTACGCCACAATCATGAATACGTCCGTTCCATTGATAAGTCAACAGGGAAGAAGTTCCATAGTTAGCATCCAAAGCTACGGTCAGCGGAGCATCCAGTGTTACCTGGTTGCCGTTTACTTCACTGACTGTTCTGTCCCAAGTCAGATCCATGTCACCTTCTTTCCATCCCAAAGCGCTGATACCTCCTCCAAAGATATCACAACCCAAAGAGGCAATCCATTCTTTGCCGGAAGGACGGGTAACCATGACACGATCTCCTTTTTTCAGAGAAACACCCGAAGCGACTTCCAATGTTCTCGCGTTTACCGGAACATAGTGGGAAAGCACCTTCAATGTGTCTTGCACATTCAGGTCGTCCACTCCTTCCATGTAGATAAGCGCACCTCTGTCTACACCCTTTTTCAGCAGTATTGTTTTTTCTTTATCCGTACCCCGCAATACAATTCCGGATGCGGAGATACGAATACTGCCGGACAGGGAAAATTCTCCCTGATCGAGTAATACGGCTCCCCGAAAACCGGAAGCGTCAGGAGTCAGCGAAGCTACATAATCAATGGCACGTTGAATACGTGCAGTATTATCTCCGGCTTTCCAGGGTACAAACACCACATTACGAACAGAAGGAATATCCTGTTCGGAGGATTTATATCCGCATGTAGAGAAATCGAGAATCCGGTTTCCCCGATCATCATTCAGGTAAGTGATCTGGTCATTCTTAACCTGTAAAGCAAAGGTTTGCGCATAACTTTGCACAAACCCAATGCTCAATAATCCTAAAAGGATCGTTCTTACTTGTATATTCATTACAATAAACTTTAATCTCTTTTCATCCGGTTACAACAGACTTTTCCGTTTAGACAATGTATCGTAATTGTTCTTCAAGTCTGTCCAGTCTACCTTCTTCTTGGTGTCTATGCCATTGATGTATTTTTCAATATTGGTATATCCGTCACCGTTGCAGTCCATGTTTGCGTCAGCCGGGTCGTTCGGATTCAATCCGTTGGCAATTTCCCAAGCATCCGGCATACCGTCGCCGTCCGAGTCTACTGCTGCTTCACCTTTATATTCGGGCAGTCCGCCTACCTGACGAATATCTGTGATGATACCTTGTTTGTAAGAATCAGCCGGTAACCGTCTCTTCACGTAAGGAGAGACAAACTCCGGTGCATCTTTCGCATAAATGGCCTTTCCTGTTTGTACGGTCTTAATGACACGTGCATCTACTGCGTCACGTTTCGGAAAATTAGCTCCTACATTATCTAATACAAAGGTATAAGCTTTTTTGGTATCCATTACAGTTACCGGTGGCATTTTGAAAGCCTCGTCCGATTTAATTAGCGGCAGAAACTTTGCGACGTCCACCTCTTCTTTCAGTTGTACGCCTCCGTCCCAGTTATCTTTTGTAACTTTGGCATTGCCATGGATAATATTTCCGTTTACGTATGCTTTTCCGAATGAAAGCGGTCTGTTTTTGTCACGTCCTGCTTCCGGTTTGAGAATACGATAAGAAATCGGTTTACCTATCGGAGTGATCGGACCGGGTTTGAAATAGTTGTTTATCATATTGTAGAAACTGTTGTGATCGCCTCCGTCTACGGAACGGTTCCACCAGTTGAAAACAACATTATTGACGAAGTTAAAGTCGCCGTCCATACCTACCGAACTGTTCCGGCTGATGTTGGAAGCAAAGAGATTACGGCAGAACATACTGTTATGCCCACCGATGGTTGCACCGAAAGCATGATTGTAGGTATCCAATGCTTCAGAGAAAATAGAATTCTGGATGGTAATGTTTACTGTCGGAAGTTTCAGCCCGTGTCCGTCTGCCCCTCTGTTGTATACATGACGGTAGATAGACATGTTTTCATCCAATCCCCAACTGGCGGAGCAATGGTCAATCATAATATTCCCAACCGCATTCCCTCCTACTGCATCATCACGGAAAGCTACGTCCTGCGCACCGCGACGGAAGCGCATGTGGCGAATCACAACATCGTGTGTATCGATCAGGAAAGATTGTCCGGTGACGCAGATACCATCTCCGGGAGCTGTTTGTCCGGCAATCGTTACATAAGGGGCACGTACGCTAATCGGGCTTTTCAAACGAATCACTCCCGCTACATTGAATACAATAATACGTGCACCTCCCGTTTCGCAGGCTTCGCGTAATGTTCCGGGGCCGGAATCTTCCAGCGAAGTGACTACGATCACTTTACCTCCACGACCACCGGGAGTATACATACCTCCGCCTTCCGCGCCGGGGAAAGCCGGGATATTACTTTTTATCAAATCTTCGGGTTTGGAGGCCCAAGGCTTATAGGGACGACCTTTCTTTGCTTCTTCTAACACTGTCGGCAAAGCTTTTTCCCATGCCGCATCCGATTTCCGTTCAAACTCCGCTTCTTGTTTTGCTCCTCTTGCTTTTACCGAGTCCGGAATTACAGGATACTGGGCTGCCACAGGTAGTACACAGGCAACCAGCATCCACGCTGATAATACTTTCTTAATGTTGTTCATTCTTTCGAATCTTAATTAGGTTTCTAAAAGGACGATTAAGAAAGCATTTTGTAATCGGTTATCTCTCTCCTTTCCGCCATTCATTCATATATTCGCGAGGGGACTGATTATATTTTTTCCGGAAACACTTACTATAATATCCCGAATCCTTGAATCCGACAGCAAAAGCAATTTCGGAAACACTTAAATCCGTATTTTTAATCAGCTCGATAGATTTATTCAAACGAATCTCTTTTACCAAGTCAACGGGTGCCAGGCCGGTAAGACTCTTCAGTTTCTTGAAGAATGCCGAACGGCTCAATCCGATACCGGATGCTATGGTGTCAATGTTAAAGTCACTGTCGTCCATATTTTCTTCAATGACCTGATGTATCTTTTCGAGGAACTGTACGTCTTTCTTTACCAAAAATTGTTCGTAGCTGTCTTCTTCGGTCGTTGTCTGGTTTTCCATTTGCTGACGGATTCGTTCACGAAACAGTTTCCGTTCGGCAAGCAACTGGTCGATACGTGCCAACAGATATTCCTTACTGAAAGGTTTGGTAATGTAGGCGTTCGCCCCTAAAGTAATCGCTTTGGTCTTGGCGCCTTCATCATTCTTCGCTGTCAGGATAATGACAGGGATATGACTGATTTGGAAATCTTTGCGGATGGATTGCAACATTTCAAGCCCATCCATTTCGGGCATCATCTGATCGGTCACTACAATATCCGGATGATACAGATGTACTTTCTTCAAACCTTCCACTCCGTTATTGGCAATATGGATATTGAACTTGTCTTCCAGCTGAAGCTTTATCAACTGGCAAAGGTCTTTGTTATCTTCCACCAACAGAAGGGTCGGTAATGAAGCGTCGATTTCCGGTTCTTCTTCCGTACCGTCTTCGGATATGGCATTTGCAACAGGATCTTGTTCTACCGAAACAGGGGCTGTCTCTGTATCTCCCACATAGAAGTCTACTTCCGACGGGCGGTAATGTTCCTTATCCATCAGAAGTTCCACAATAAACACCGCCCCTTGTCCTTCGGGACTTTCGGCACGAATCTGTCCATGATGCAGATTGACGATCTCTTTTGAAAGTGCCAATCCGATACCTGTGCCCTGATAATAGGAGTTTTTCGCGTTCTCTCCTTGTGAGAAGCGTTCGAAAATCTCGGTCAGTTTATTTTGTGGAATACCTACTCCGTTATCTTCCACCCGTACATAACAACGTTTACCGTCGTCTGTCAATCCGGTAGTTATATAAATACTTCCTCCGGAATGAGTGAATTTGAACGCGTTGGATATGATGTTGCGGATAACAATGCTCATTTTTTCCTTGTCCGCCCATACCATAATCGGTTCATCCGGCAACTGGAAAGTAAAACTGATTTCGTTTTCTTCGGAAAGTACCCGGAATTCTTTCTGGAAAGAAGCTATCATCTCATTAAAATCAATTAATGACACATGCAAACGCATCTTGCCGTTCTGAATCTTCCGGAAATCAAGGATCTGATTCACTAATTGCAGCATTTGATTGGTATTCTTCTCCATCAGATCCACATATTGCAATCCTTTCGGAGAGAGTTTTTCGCGTTCTCTTAGTTCCTGTATCGGACCTTTTATCAATGTCAAAGGAGTGCGCAATTCATGGGAGATATTGGTAAAGAACTTGATTTTCATCTCTGATACCTTCTGCTCAATATAAATATCATTCTTCATTTTGAGCATGAAGAAAGCCAGGCGCAGGCTGAAATAGAGAGCTGCCAAACCTAGAATTACATAAATAAGGGTTGCCCACCAGCTCAACCACCACGGCGGAAGGATAGTAATAGCCAATGTACAGTTGGAAACCAGCTCCGGATTGGCTTCATCTACGGTTTCTACACGGAATGTATAGTCTCCGGGAGGTACGTTGGTATAAGAAGCGATACGGTTCTTTCCGTTATAATGCCATTCTTTTTCATATCCTTCGAGTATATATCGGTAAGATACCCGGTTCTGATTATAGAAATTCAATGCGGCAAATTCAATCGTGAACATGGATTGATTGTAGTTCAGTTCGATTGCTTTGGCGTATGTGATGGATTCTTTCAGGATCGGACATTCGCGGAAACTACGCAGATCGCGGTTGGAAACTTTAAAGTCAACAATACGTGTATCGTAGTTCGTATGCAATGTTTCCAGTTTGTCGGGAGAGAATGTCAGGATTCCCTGCCGGGTACCAATCCACAAATCTCCATTCAAGGTACGGAGGGCACTACCCTCTTCCAACTCCACATTCAGGAAACCGTCGTATTTGTCGTAGTTACGAAACTGTTCGGTAGCTTTATTGAAGCAAGACAAGCCAATTTCCGTTGTAAACCACAAGTTACCGTTTTTATCTTCTACGATGGATTTGACTACATCGTTATTCATTCCTTCGCGTATGCCGTATGATTTGAAGATCGGTTCACGCTTTTCTTTATCATAGCGGACTAATTTATTCAAACCGCCTCCGAATACACTTACCCAGATTTGCGAATCAGTATCTTTGTAGAGTACATAAATATCGTTATCCGCTACGTTTGAATTTTCGCTGACCTGGCGGTACGTTTCAAACTGGATTTGTTCGGGGGTAGTGAAATGTCCGTCGAAAGACATCAGGCCATCCATTGTTCCTACCCAAATACGTCCGTCTTCATCTTCCGTCATGGTACGTACCTCCATATAAAGACCGTATGCAGGATATTGTTTCAGGCCATTGTATTTATGTATAAAGGTAATTGCTCCGTTCTCTTCGGAAATTAGATTCAGACCTCCTCCCAGTAATCCTACCCAAATGCGCCCCTGGCTGTCCTGATAGGTAAAGTACACATCGTTGTTACTGATAGAATTCGGATTCTTGGGGTCATTGATATAACGGGTAAAACGCAACCCGTGCGGTGAATTCATGTCCGGTTCGGCTTTGACAAGCCCGTTTCCCTTGGTGGAAAACCAAAGATTACCGTCTTTGTCTTCCATAATATGATATACGGCTCCTAACAGATAGTTCTTATCCGAGAAGATTTGTTTCACTTGTCCGTTACGATCCAGGCGATACAGAGCTTGCCAGCGGGTTCCTACCCAAATATCCCCATTTTGCGCCTGGAAGAGAGCACGTATTCCCTGGTTCCAGGAAGTCGATCTTTCGGGCACTACCGGAGATGGAGAAACTTCTGTCAGCAGTTGGAATTGCTTCTTGGGGAAATTAAGCCGGTATACTCCGCTGCTTGTAGATGCCAGCCAAAGGATGCCATCTTTATCCAGCAGAAGATGGAAGAAAAGCTGATTGGGAAGATCGTCGGAGAAAGGCTTCAATTGGTTGATACGGGTCATTTCCAGTTTCTCCCTGTCGAATAGAAGAATTTCTCCTCCCGGAGTCATAAAGAACATGCCCTGTTCGCCGGCATCCTGCATTTCAAAATTGCCGATTGCGTTCTGATTGGGGAATGTAAAGCGGTGATGGCTCCTGTTCAGGGGATCATAATAGGTCAATGCCTGGTTACCCTCCTGAAACCATACCTTATCATATTTATCATAGAATATAATTCCATTGTCCTTTTCGGGGATGGTAAAGGGGAGCTTGGTCAACTGTTTGTAGCCGATATTGTACTCGTATGCTCCTTCGTTGGTGGTAATGTACATCAAACCGGATTCCGTTACCAGCAAATTAGAAACCGGCTGTTTGATTTCCGGTATCTCGTAACGGTTGACCACTCCGTTTTGCGGATCAATGCTATAAATGTGGCCTTTCTTGTCTCCCAACCATAAGAATTTAGAATTATAAGAGGCACAAGTAAACTGATCCGGGTTAGCAGATACTTTTTTCTGTATAAAGTCGGCAGGTTTGTCTTTCAGCGCTTCCCCTTTCCGTAGGGACAGAATCTGATAATCCATACCGATCCAATTGATAAACTCGGCTGTTTCGCAGAATATGTTGTGTTTCAGACGCATGTCGTACACGTTCACGTTAGGACGCGAATCATGCAATTGTTTCATCGTTATTTTACCTTCCTTGTCGGTGTACGCACGCAAAAGGCTTTTATCTTTTGTCAGCAACAATACGTCGCCGTCTTCGGTCGTCTGAATCTTGATAATCTGAATGTTTTCGGAATATTCTTTCACATCGTCGTAGACGGCATGAAAGCTCTCATGCCGTTTATCGAACAGATAGAGTTTACGGTCGATAGTTTTAATCCACAGAAAACCATTCTTATCTTCTACGATACGCTGAATTTTACGCGGCGGAATATCTGTGGAATAAAAGCCGTCATGATTATCGTAGGAACGGAATTTACTTCCGTCAAAGCTGCATAGTCCATACCAGGTACCAAACCAGATAAATCCGTCTTGTCCTTTTAATGTACAGTTTACGATATTATTAGGCAAACCACGTTCAGCCGTGTAGTGTTCTACAATCATATTTGGATAGGCAAAAGCATACATGCCTATCATGGATAGTAATAGTATTAGAATATTCCGTTTTCTCATTGATGGCTATAATTGGAATTAAACGTACTCAAAGATAGTCTTTTTTTTGAATAGTGCTTTAGTAACATATAAAAAACAAGTTGGCAGGTCACCCCGCTAATCACTAATCACTAACCTGCTAATCACTTTATCGTACTATTTTTCAGTTCCAAATTCAGTCTGTTGACGTTCTACTTCATCCAACACTCGTTGGCGTTCTTCTTCTGTCAGTTGCACTTTTCCTTCAGATGATTCTTTGCTCGGGTTTACATTGAGAGTGGACGGTGTTGTCCTTTGTATTTCATAAGTCTGTTCCTCATAGCAGAAAGGGAATTCTGCAGGAACGCTTTCCAGTTCAATTTCAGTAGCTGTCGGAGCTTGAGTGCCCTCAAACTGTACGCGGGCTTTCACCTTTATTTTTCCGGCTTTCCGGGTAGAACGAATCAATACCGGAGCAGAGCCGAACTCCACCGCACGGGGATTAGCGCCAATAGTAGCATCTCCGATGATTTCTCCTTCACCTTCTACCGTGAAAACGATATTCTCTTTTGCCAGACGGCGCACATTTCCACTATCATCGGTTACTTCAGCAACTACGACGATAAAGTCGGAGCCATCAGCTATCAGGTTCACTTTTTGAGTATCTACATAAAGACGTAGTTTGGTGGAACGTCGGGAAGGCATTTTCTTTTGAGTGCATACCACTTTTCCGTTGATGATTCCTTCGGCAACCATGTTCACTTTTTGCCAGTTTTTTTGAGTATAGCTATATCCGCGTGCTTCCCAAAAGTCCCAGACATTCTCGAATATAACGGGAGCATTCGGCATGTGCCCTTTGGCATGAACCACCGGTTTCGTCCAGGTTTTCGTTCCATCATAAATAGAAAGACGGACTGAATCACAGTTTGTGAATACAACTACGTCCTTATCGGAGAACTGTGACATTTCATGAGCAATGAATATCATCGGGCCACATTCTGCCAATGGGTGTTGAAGGCTGGCCGGCGACTGGCTGCGAAATACTTCATACGCATATTTCTTCTGACGGAAAGCATCATAAATACCACCCCAATAAGGATCCGGATGGTAACCACGCTGATGATCGAACGGATGCCATTGAGCGCCACCGATAAACAAACCGGTCGTGCGGTACATCTCGTCATAGCTCTTTGCCAAGGACATAGCCTGTACCAGTAACGGGCGTTCTCCCCAACTGCGGCTGGCACGGTTATTATTGTTGTGAGCATACCAGTCGTCTACATTCTCCCCGAATTCACGGGTAAAGATACATTGCTCCGGCTTGTCTTCCTTTTCATCATCACCCGGCCAGCCATAAACAACGTCATAATGCTCTTTCACTCCGGCCGAATGGACATCGGCAGCAGCTACCGGACGTCCCGGATAGGGATATTCTTCTTTGGTAATCTCAAGAGCTTTCAAGGCAAAATCGAGCGGATAGCGGGTTTCATTCAAGATGGGTTCCCACATCAATACGGAAGGGTGATTACGGTCACGACGAATCATTTCGCGGGTATTCTGATGAACCAACTCTCCGAATTTCGGGTCTTTGTTCCAGTACTGCCATCCCGGAGTAGCGACAATCACGAACAGACCGAGCTCGTCACAGGCATCCATAAAGGCAGGGTCTTGGGGATAGTGGGCTACACGAATAATGGTGCATCCGGCATCACGCAGACGTTTGGCGTCACGCCATTGCTGTGAGTTCGGCAAAGCATTGCCTACGTATGCAAAATCCTGATGGCGATTGGCTCCTACCAGTTGTCCGAAAGGTTTGCCATTCAGCCAGAATCCGTCTTTACCACGGAATTCTGCCAGACGAATACCGACACGGGTAATGCCTCCGTCAATGGATTTATTTCCTTTTTTAATACGTGATTGTACCCTATATAAATAAGGTGTATCCGGTGACCAAAGAGTAGGATTCTTTACTTCCATCTGTTGACGGATGGATTTTTTCTCTCCCGGCTTTAAAGAAAGTTTTCCTGAACTGCGTTTGATTACTTTTCCATCCGCGTCTGTCAAAGTCGTTTCTACAGTGACTGACTCGGAACGGGCGTCGTCATTCTGAACTTCGGTGTTTACATATACCTGCGCACTCTTTTTACTGATCTTATCAAAATGAACGAATACACCTCCACCGCCAACGATTTGTGAATCAATAGCGTCAGTAATAGCTACCGGAGATTTGGCAATCATCCATACATCACGGTAAATGCCACCATGATAAGCAAAGTCTAATGTATATTGACGTTTTCCGGGAGGATAGGATTTGTCATCACTGTTGTCCGTGAAAACAGCGAGCAGACAGGAGTCTCCGGCTTGTACGCTATTGGCGGTCAAGTCTAAAGTAAAAGGCAGATAACCTCCCAGATGTTCCTGAATGCGTTTACCATTCAGATAAAGAATCTGTTTGCCCATAGCTGCTTCAAAATGAAGTACTACCCGTTTCCCTTTTGTTTCGGCGGGGAGGACAAAGTGTTTACGGTACCAGGCCGGTCCCTGATAATTGCGGCATCCGCTTCCTTCGGCCGGCATCAACTCTACGGTATGAGGGGTGGAAACGACATTCCAGGAACGGTCATCAAAGTTTACCGCTTCTGCTCCCCGGACATCGCCTCTGAAAAAGCGCCATCCCGGATTGAAATTATAGACTTGTCGCCCGCTACCGGGAAGCTGGATGAATCCGGCAACCGATGTCTCGGGACGGTAAGTTTCTGTAGCCTGCCCTTTTTCTATCAAGGAAAATAGCAACAGAAAAGCTGATAAGATGATAAATGGTCTTTTATTCATAATTCTTTATTTATATATTTCATTCGTTAAATGGGAATTTAGCGGTTAAATGGGACTTTTGCAGTTAGGCTGAAAGCCTTACAATTATATATTTATTGGGGTGCCCTGAAAGGGCTTAATTATATAGCGTAGGGCAACGCCCTACGAAAAAG